>JANMHX010000084.1:0-59103 GCA_031375485.1 Gemmatimonadota bacterium
CCTCACGCTCGCGCTGATCGGCCGCCGGCCCCGGATTGTCCGGGTGGGTGAGTCGACCCAGGGGATCTTCGCGGATGAGTTGGTCCGGCAGCTGCCCAACGGGTGGCGGTTTCAGCTCTCCAGCGAGCGCTACCTTGCGCCCGACGGGACCAACTTCGAGGGAGCCGGTATTCCACCGGACCGGATGGTGCCGGTATTCCCAGAATCCGACCAACTCAGCGGCCGGGACGGAGCCCTCGAGGCGGCACTCGAGATCCTCGCCCGCCCCGCGACGTCGCGAAAGGACAACCGATGACCATCCGAGCCGGCGCCAGCGGTTTCTTTGAAGGGGGTCACTCCCTCGCGGAGGTCCGGTCCGAGTTCACCGAGGCCCGGGCCAACGACGCGGCCTGGAAGAACCGCCGCAACTTGCGGGCGTCATACTTTGCCGGTGACGACGTCGTGGCGATCGCGACGGAGGCGTTTACTGCCTGTCTCGGCAAGAACGCACTCTACGGCGCCGTCGCCTATCCGAGCCTCCGCCGGTTCGAGGCCGACGTGATCGAGATCCTGCTCGAGTTGTTTCGGGCGCCCCCGGGGGCGACGGGCAGCATCACGACCGGTGGTACCGAGAGCATCTTCATGGCCGTGAAGACCGCGCGCGACTGGGCCCGGTCAGAACGCCCTTCCGCCGCGAAGCCAGCGCTCGTCGTCGGGCGTACGGCGCACGCCGCCTTCGACAAAGCCGCCCACCTCCTGGGCCTCGAGGTGCGGCGCATGGCCGCGAGCCCCGAATTTCGAGCCGACGTCGACGGCATGGCCGCGGCCATCGATGAGAACACCATCATGATCGTCGGGTCGGCACCGCCGTACCCCTACGGAGTCGTTGACCCGCTGCCGGAGATTGCCGAACTGGCGGCGCGGCACGGGCTCTGGATGCATGTCGATGCCTGCGTCGGCGGGATGGTGCTGCCATTCATTCGCGACCTGGGCCATCCGCTGCCGAACTTCGATTTCACGCTGCCGAATGTGGCCTCCGTTTCGATCGACCTCCACAAATACGGGTACGCGTTCCATGGCTGCTCCGCCCTGCTGCTGCGGAGCGAGGCGATGTCGGCGTATCAGCGGTACGAGTTCGATGCCTGGCCGGTCGGACACTATTCGACGGCCAATTTTTCCGGCTCGCGGAGCGGCGGGCCGGTGGCGGCGGCCTGGGCCGTGATGCGCTACCTGGGTCATGCGGGGTTCCGGGCACTGGTGGCCAAGATGCTCGCTGCCAAGGCGTCACTCACCGCGGGAATCGGACAGATCGACGGGCTCGAAATCTGCGGCAAACCAGACGGGACCCAGTTGTCGTTCGGATCGCCATCGCTGAACATCGAAGCGGTAGCAGGGGAGATGAACCGGCTCGGCTGGAGCTTCGCACGGCAAACCGATCCGGCGGGCATCTTGCTGCTGCTGAACGGATTTCACGGCGAGATCGTGGCCGACTTTCTCGGTGACCTCGAAGTGACGGTCGGCGCCGTCAAGTCGGGAAGGGTCCACGCCACCGCCGGGCCGGCGGTGTATACGGTCTGAGACGTCTCGGGTGGTTGAATCACGGCACGGGGCCGTCCTTCTTCTTGAAGTTCTGGAACCACCCCTCCCGGAACGAAATCGTATGGAGGAAGTTCGACGGCCGGTTGAAGTACGCGTGCCACTCGTCCTTGAGCCGCACCATCACCGTCGGCACCTGCCGCATCTTCAGCGCCATGTAATACTCCTCCGTCTGCGGCATCGGGGTCCGGAGATCGCCCTCGGCGGTCAGCACCATCGTCGGCGTCTTCACGTTGCCGACGTACATCAACGGCGAACGCCGGAGATGCTCCGACGGATCCTCCCAGGGAAACTTGGCGAAGTTATAGTACCAGCCCGGCCCGTCGGTCGTCCCCACGAAGGAAATCCAATTGATGACCGGACACTCCGATGACGCGGCGGTGAACCGGTCGGTGTGACCGACGACCCACGCCGTCAACACGCCCCCGCCGCTGCAGCCGTAGACGAACAAATTCTTGGTGTCGATGTAGCCCCGGTTGATGACCGTGTCGACCCCGGCCATCAGGTCGTTGAAGTCTTTCCCCGGATAGGCGTTCTTGATTTCGTTGCCGAAACTGCTTCCATACCCTGAACTCCCCCGCGGGTTGGTGAACAGCACCACGTAGCCCATCCCGGCGTAGATCTGCCACTCCCACCACATATAGGTCAGCGAACTCGCGAACATGCCGTGCGGCCCGCCGTGAATCGACAACATCAGCGGATACTTCTTTTTGGGATCGAAATCCGGCGGCTTGACGATCCAGCCCTGGACCTTGAGACCCTCGATCGACGGATACCAGATTTCTTCCACGCTGCCGAGCCGCTTGCCGGCCAGGATGTCCCCATTCAAGTCGGTGATTCGCTTGGGCGCGGGCGCCTTGACGTCGAGCACCACGACGTCGCCGGGGGAGTCGGTGGTGTTGAGGATGGCCGCGGCCGTGCCGGTCGGCGCGAGGCTCAGTCCGCTCAACAGGTGGTCACCCGTGGTGAGCCGTTTCGGTTCGCCCCCGGACGCCGCGGCAAAGAACAGCTGTGCCTGCCCTCGGTCCTGGGCGACGTAGTACACCCCGCTGCCGTCCGCCGCCCACGAAACGTTTTCCGGCGAGCGGTCGAGCGCACCGTCGATCTGCCGCGGGTTTGACCCGTCGATACCCATGAGGTACAACTTGTTGGTGATGTAGGTGTCGTCGGTCCAGTCGTAGCCGAGATACGCCACCATCTTCCCATCAGGCGACACCACCGGCCCGAAGTCCGGCCCCTTCCGGGTGGTCAGCTGTCGGACCGCCTTGGTAGCCACGGCCACCGCGTAGATCTCCGACTCCCGCCACTGATACTCCGCCTTCGGGACCCGAAGCCCAGTGAAGAGAATCTCCCGGCCGTCTTTCGACCAGGACAACTGGCTTTGATTCCATGGCCCCTCGGTCAGTTGGGCCGGGGTGCCCCCGCTCGCCGAGACGACGAATACCTGAGTGTGCCCCTCGTCGACGTACCCGTTCCAATCGGACCGATACTGGAGCCGGTCAACCACCTTCGGTTCCTCCGCCCAGGTTGCCCCCGCGGGCTTGCCGGGAATCGCCGTGCTCCACTTGGATTTTTCCGGCACCATGGACGTGAACGCGATCCACTTGCCGTCCGGCGACCAGGTCAGGTTCCCCGGACCCGACTCGAGGCGGGTCACCTGCGTCACCGCCCCTTCGGCATCCATGTAGCGGACAAAGATCTGCGCCCCGGTCGGTTCGCCGAGCTTCACGAACGCCAGCCGGGTTCCATCCGGCGACCACCGCTGGCTTCCAGCATCGACCAGCCACCGGTTTTTGGTCCCGTCGCTGTTGACCAGCCAGACCGATTGCTTCCACCGGTCGGTCATCTTGTCGATCCACCACCGCGAGTAGGCCACTTGCTTGCCGTCGGGTGAGATCTCCGGTCCGCCGCCCCGAAAGAAATCTTTGGGCGCTTCGGCGTTGAGGAAGTCCTCCATCGTGAGGCGGTTGGCAACCGGGGTTTGGGCCATCAGGGCGGCCGGCGGGGCAAGCAACACGGCCAGCGCAACCACGAAACGGGACGGTGTCGGCATGGGCACTCCTCGAATTGACACGGGGACATCCACCGATTTCAAGCTATGTCACTTCCCGGTGTCGTGCCAGCCGATCATCCGCCCGACCAAGACATCGAGTGCCTGCCCGGTCCGGCCCGTAGCGGGATCCGCCGCGTTGGTGACGGCAATGAACCCGATGCCGCGGCCGAGGCCCAGCCAAGCCACCGAGTGGTTGACGGTATTGGATCCCTCATGCGCCGCGGCCCGGCCGCCGGCCCACCCGCGCGTGACCAAGACCCAGCCAAGCCCGTAGCTGTCGGTACCGGTGAGCGGCACTCGGTTCGTGAACAGATCCCGGCCGGTGGCCGGTCTGATCAGGGTCGATGCCCCGGCATCGGCCGCCAAGAACTCGCGGATCAGTTTGGCCCACTCACCCAACGGGAGGTGGGCCCGGCCCGCGGCCGAAAGACCAGGGGGATTGTCGCAGCCTTCGCAGGGAACCCAGCGGCCGTTCTCGAAGGAGTGGGCCACCGGCTGGTCGCTGGCGCCGGCCGCGGCCTGCGGACCCCAACCGAGCCCAGTGACGCGGAGCGGTTGCAGCAGCCGGCTGACCAAGAGGTCCTCATAGACCCCGTGTTCGGCGCGCTCGATCATCGCGGCGGCCATCACGTAGCCCAGATTGCTGTAGGCGAAGACCCCGACCGGACCGACCGGCGCCGCGGCGAGCGTCCACGCCGCCAGGCTTTCCCGCTGTGACGTCGCGGTGGCGCCCCCGAACGCCGATGCCGGCGGATCGTTCCGAATCCCGCCCCGATGGGAGAGCAGGTCGCCTAACGTCACGTCCCGGTACTCGGGCCGCATCGCGCCGGCCAGTTCCGGGAACGCCGCGCCGATGGTCGTCGACCAGGCCAGCGTGCCCCGGTCGACCACGGTGGCCGCGAGCGCGGCAGTGACCGCCTTGAGATTGGACCCGATGTGCCACTTATCGTCGACCGTGACGAACGGACCCCGGTCGGCACGCCGGGTGCCGGCGACCGCCAGCGCTTCGGTGCCGGCGCTCGTGACGATGGCGCCGCCCATGGCCGGCAGTCCGTACGCCCGGCGGACCGAGTCAACGATCCGGCCAAGGCTCGGCGGACCGACCCTGAATTGGAGGGCGGCGCTGACGCTCCCGACCGAGGCGGTGATCGTGGCCGTCCCGTTGCCCGTCGCCGTGATGGTGCCGGTCGTGGTCACGGTCGCAACCAATGGATCGCTCGACTTCCAATCGATGGTGGCCTGCGCCGAGCCTTGGGCGGTCCGGGCCACGACCGTCGCGGTCACCCGTTCGCCACCGGTAACGATCGCCTGAAGCGGGGTCACGGTGAGGGACGTGACCTCCGCCGGCGGCGGTGGCGGCGGCAGACCGATGGGATCGGGACCTCCGCAGCCGAGGACCCCGGCGGCAAGCAGACCCGCGAGCCCCGGTTTCATCTGCCGGGCCTGGCGGGAATGACCGGGAGGACGATTCGCGAGGGATACGTCGCTCCATGATGAATCCGTTGCGTCGCCACCACCGACTCGGTGGCCAGCCCCGCATTGTCGGCGCCGGAATTCAGATTCCGGAGATAGAACGGGTAGTAGCTGCTCGAAATCTCGAGCCGGATCCGATGGCCCTTGGCAAAGACGTTGCCGGTAACCCGCCAGAACTTGATCCGGTACTCGTAGACCTTGCCGGGTTCGATGGTACTCAGTTGACCCGCGTTGAACTGCCCACCCGCGGCCGGGTCGCGGTGTCGCGCCCGCATGATGCCTTCGCCGAGCAACGCGGCGTAGCCGCTCGGATGGACGTCGACCAACCGGAGCATCCAATCGGTGTCCTTCGCCGAGGTGGCGGCAAACAGGGTCGCCTCGATCGGCCCGGTGACTTCGACGTCTTCGCCGAGCACCGGCGTCTGGTAGACCACGACCTCATCGCCGATGGCACCGGGCCGGGCATCGACCGCGCCGGGAATGTGGCCGTGGGTTCCGTAGGTCGATTGGGTCGGGTGCTCGGGATCGTACACGTAGGTATCGAGCCCGGCCGTCTTGGGTTGGGCGGTCGACAAGACGCCGTCACCCTTGAGCGAGTTGGCCCGCCCACTGCTCGTCAGGTAGTAGGGCGTCCACTTGGTCTCCGGCAGCGGCCAGTCCTTTTCCGCGTACCAGCGGTTCGGCCCCATCACGAAGACCCAGACCGGCGGATCGTTGACGACGCCGTTGTCGATTCCCTTGAGGTAATAGTCGTACCACCGGGCGATGTAGCCATCGAGATCGATCAAGGCCTCGGGCCCGTAGTCGATGCCGCCCACCACCCGTTCGTTGAGCCCGTGGTACCACGGTCCGATCATCAGCTTGGGCCGCCGCCCCTCAGCGGACGCCCCGTAGGCCTTCATGCCGAGATAATTCATCGGCGAGCCCGGGAAATCCGCATCGAACCAGCCGGTCATGTTGAGCGCCGGTACCGTCATCCGGGCGTAATTCTCGGGGCCTTGATACGAGATCGCCTTCCAATAGGGATGGGTCGAGAGGTTGGCCCGGATCCAGGTCTCCCACCACGGCGCGAAGGCGAGCCCGCGGGCTTCGTTGAGTGTTAGGTACGGGGTGTGCCAAAGGTCCCGCGCCCGGGTGTTGGTGTAGCCGCCGTACGGACCACTGTCGACCACCTGCGCGGTCCGGCCCGACATCCAGCCGGCCCAATCGACGAAGGGTCCGAGCATGATCCCGTTCTGGTAGGGAATGTTCTCCATCTGGTCCGGAGGCGCCACCTGAGGCGCGATGGCCTTCAACGCCGGGGGCGCCTGGCTGGCCGTCCACCATTGGGTCCAGCCGGAATACGAGCCGCCGATCATCCCGACCCGGCCGTTGCTCCACGGCTGCTTGGCAATCCACTCGACCAGATCGTAGCCGTCGGCCTTGTGGTTCGGGGTGAACGGGTCCCAGTCGCCCTCGGAATCGAACCGGCCCCGCGAATCGGCCGCGATGACCGCGAAACCCCGCTCCGCAAACCACCGGGCCCGGGCCCGGACCCCGGCATTGTCGTACGGCGTGATGTAGAGAATGCCCGCTTGCGGCCCCGGGGCAACGGGGCGATAGAGATCCACCGACACCCGGACCCGGTCCCGCATCGTGACCATGACACTCCGGGTTTCGGCGACCCGGTACTGGGCCGTCGAGTAGTTCCCTGCCTCCGGCCGCTGCGCCAGCGTGGCGCGAGGGCTGAGCGTGACGGCCAGCCCCACCGCGAACCTAACCGCGCGGATGTTCATCATCAGTCGGGAACCACTCCCACGGCAATGTGACTCGGCGCCTTCGGCCCGTGATAGACCCGGTGGGTTTGCGCCTTGAAGTCGCCGGCCTTGGCCTCGAAGATGTTCGGCACGTAGGTCTGCGGATTCCGGTCGTAGAGCGGGAACCAGGTGCTTTGCACCTGTACCATGATCCGGTGTCCACGGAGGAACCGATACACCTGCTGGTGGAGATCGACGGTGAACGGGGTCACCGTGTTGGCCGGAATCGCGACCGGCTTGCTGAAACTCTTGTAGTACCGGCCCCGCATGATGTCGGCGGCCACCATCAGCTGGTACCCGCCGAGCTTCGTACTGCCCGGCATGGAGTCGGGATAGACGTCGATCAGCTTCACGACCCAATCGGCGTCGGTGCCGGTGGTGCTGGCGTACAAATGGGCGATGACGTCGCCGGCAATCGTCAGGTCGGCCGCCAGCGGCTCGGACTCCCAGCTCAAGACATCGGGACGATTCTGCACGAAGCGCTGGTCTTCGACCAGCCACTGTCGCCAGCGGGTGCCGTCGACCGGGCGGGCCAGATAGGGAATCGGGCGCGCGGGATCGCTCCGGTACGAGTCGGCGCCGGTCGTCGTCGGGGCGTCGAGGGACAGGCGGCCGTTCTCGCGGAGATAGAGCTTGGCCGGCTTCGCTTCCTTGGGCGGCCACGCATCGAAGGTCCGCCACCGATTGCCGCCCGACTCGAACAGATACGCCTCGGCGAAGGTCCCCTCGCCGGCGCCATGGAGCCAATTGAAGAACCAGGGGCGCTCGATGTTGGCGCGGTAATAGAGTCCGGGGTCCATCCCGAAGTTCATGGGGCCAAAGCTGTCGGTCATCCGCCCCGACCACCCGCCATGGAACCAAGGGCCGAGCACGATGTGGTTCCAGCGCTTGGTGTCGGCCTTCTCCAGCGTCCGGTAGGCTTCCTGGGGGCCGAGGACATCTTCCTGGTCCCAGTACCCGCCCACGTTGAGGACCGGCACCGTGGGCTCGGTGAGGACCCGCTGCATCGCTTTCGCTTGCCAGTATCCGTCCCACGCCGGATGGGTCCTGAAGCCGGTCCACGAAGGCAGCGTGTCGATGCCGTTCTGCCGGCCGAGGTCTTTCAGCGTCGGGAACTGGAGGTACCAGTCATAGTGATCGTAACGGGTCACCGTGAACGGGGCCGGCGTGGCGCGAGCCCACTCCATGGCGGTGGCATACTCCACCCCGAACGATTGCCGGAATGCGCCCTGGTGAAAGAAGTCGTCGCCCATCCAGGTGTCGGTCATCGGGGCCTGAGGCGAGACGGCCTTGAGCGCGGGGTGCGGGTTGACGGCCGCGATCCCCGCCAGCCAGCCCGGGTACGACACGCCCATCACCCCAACGCGGCCGTTGGTGTTCGGCAGGTGCTTCACCAGCCAGTCGATGGTGTCGTAGGTATCGGTGGCTTCGTCGATCCCGTTCGGATCCTTCTTTGAATCGTGGAGTGCGCCATTCATCACGAACCGGCCTTCGGATTTGCCGGTACCGCGAGAGTCCTGAAACACGAAGATGTAGCCGTCCTTTGCCAGCTCGGCGTAGGCCGTCGGCATCGGTCCCCCGCGGAGGTTCCCGCCGACACCGTACGGGGTACGCACCAGCATGATCGGTAGTGGCGCGGGCGCCGTCTTCGGGGCGACCACGACGGCGTAGAGGGTAGCGCCGTCCCGTACCGTGATGGTGACCTCGTGGCGGTCGAGATCGTCGCCCGAGGCCGATTGGGCGGTGAGGAGCGCAATGGGGGCAAGGACGAGAAGAGCCAGAAGGGACAGTTTCACGTGTGACCGTGCTTTCGCCGTCGGGAGAAATCGCGTGCGGGACGCGAGCCTAGTGCCGATTTGACCGATCCCAGTAGGTATCAGGCCGGACATCGAGCCGGTGGATCTCGGGCTGGTCCCACGGTTTCTTCCCGTATGGCTTCTGCCGCGGCCAGATCTCATCCATCGTCCGGGCCTCATAGAGCCGGCCCGCTTTCATCACGTACCGGATGTCGGTGGTCTTTCGAATGTCCACCAGGGGATTCGAATTGAGTACCACCAAGTCCGCCAATTTGCCGCGCGCAATCGAGCCAAGCTCCCGTTCGAGTCCGAGGAAGTGGGCGCCATCGAGACTGGCCGCCTCCAAGGCTTCCATCGGCGTCAGCGCCTGGGCATAACTCCAGACCTCCCAGTGGGTGCCGAGACCATCTTGCTCGCCGTGAGCACCGACCCCGAGATACCCGCCGTTCCGCTTGATGTCGGCCGCGCCCTCGGCCAGGATCGGGAAGATGAACTCCTCGAGCGGCTTCTTCGTCAGCCCGCGGCGGAGTGCCGTTTCCGGCCAGAGGCTCCACTCGCGCACTTTGTCGTTCCGCCAGAGATCTTCCTGCCCCAGCCAATAGTCGATGGCCGCGCCATGGGGATAATCGGAGATGAACAACTGCGCCGAGTAATGGGCCCCGGCTTTGCCGAGGAACTTGGTGTAGTCCGCGTAGAGCGGGTGGTACTGGATGGCGTGTTCCCACCCGGTGCTGCCGTTCATGATCAAGCCGACCAGATACAACGGATCGGAGCCCTCCGAGGTCAGGGTGACACCCGTGGCCCTCGCCGCCTCGGCCAACATCTGGCGCTGGGTCCGGGTGCACTGCCGGTAGTCCTTGATCGAGATCGCGCCGAGGTTGGCTTCGCGCCGGATATGATCGAGCGCGTCTTGGTAGGACGCGATGTTTCGGAGATCATCGAAATCGCTGCAGGTGAGCGGGACGCCGGTCGAATAGGTTCGGGGTCCGGTGAGGCGGCCGGCCTCGATCAGCTCCGAGAGCGTGAAGCTCGATTGTTCCTGGCTGGCGGGATCGTGGGTGGTGGTCACGCCCCAGGCCAAGTAGCGGGCCGACGACGCCCGATGCTCCGGGATCATTCCGTCGGTTTCATCGGTCGTGTGATGGGCATGGACATCGACCCACCCTGGAATGATCGTCTTGCCGGTGGCATCGACGCGCCGCGTGATTCCCGTCAGCGAACAGACTCCGACGCAGGCAATCCGCCCGTCGGTCACCACCACCGTGCCGCGCTCGATGACCCGCCGCTGGTCCAGCGTGACGATCCGGGCTCCCGTGAAGGCCATAGTCCCGAGTCCGCGATCGCGGGGCACGTCGAAGCCAATGGGGATCGTGTCGGTCACTTGGGTGGCCACGTCGTGCGTCAGGTAGCGATTGGCACTCACCATCTCGAGCGTGGAGGCATTTCGCCAACGGGCAAACATCCCCCCCTGCCGCGTCAGTCGTCGGAGTGAGGGCGAGTCGTCGGCCAGATTGACCGTCAGGGAATCGCCGACGGCCACGGCCGGGAGCGGAGCGAGATAGATGTCGTGTTGCTGCTGGATCGCGAGCCACCGGCCGTCCGGTGACGGCGCCACCACCGCGGCAGCGCCGGCCACCACTGGATGAACCCACGGATTCCGGCCGCTCGCCCGGGTGGCAACGAGGGTGGTGCCGCGGACCCGGTATTCGAGGCCCGTGGTGTCGAAGGCCGTCGCCACGATCGGGCCCGGACCCCGGACCACCGATGACCGGCCGCCGTCGCCGAGTTCGACCAGTTCCCACCCGAAGGCGTCGGGGAAATAGTTCATAGCGGGCGCCCACCGGTTGACCACCACGGTGCGGTGGTCGGCCGCGAACTGGGGATGGAGATAGCGGCCCGGTGTCTGGGTGAGCCGCTCCGGCGCTTGGCCCGGACGCACCCGCCAGACCGCGCCGCCGTTCGCATCGCTCCAGCTCGCGAACACCACCGTTTGGCCGTCCGGCGACCACGCGGGCGTCAACTCGAACCCGCCCGTCGGAGCGGCGACGAGCGGCGCCACTTGACCGTTAGGCAGGTCCTTGATCCAGAGCCGCCCGACCGCTTCGAACACCAGCCGCCGCCCGTCGGGCGAGGACGCCGGCCACCGAAGCGCCTTGGGCTGGAACGATCGGTCGTCGATCACGGCCTGGTGCCGGGCCATCTCCGAGATTTCTCGCCGGATCCGGGCCTCGAACGGAATCGTCTCCACCCGGCCCGACTCCACCGAGAGCCGCCGGATCTTCCCGCCCTGGGTCAGGATGATCGACTTGCCGTCCCGGGTCCACGCATATCCAGGGAGAACCCGGTGGTCCCACGCGGGGTGCAGGTCCATCGCGTCGCTGGTTATCGGATCCATGATCACCCGGTCGGCGCCGGTCTCGAGATCCCGGAGCCAGAGCGCGGTCCGGCCCAGATAGTCGTGGCCCCGGTACGAGGTCTTGCCGCCGGGGATCTTTCGGGCAAAGGCGAGCCACCGGCCGTCCGGCGACACTTCGGGCGCAACCTCGCCCAACCGAGCCGGATAGCTGGTCCGGCCGCAGCAGGTGAGATACCGGTCCTTGGCCTCGGTCAAATCGTCGATCCGGCCCGAGGCTACCTCGAGGCGGCGGAGTCGCCGGTCGGCACCGGAAAACAGCGACGAGTGGAAGTAGACGAAACGGCCGTCGGGCGACATCGAGGGCCACTGGGCCCGGTCCTGGCCGACCCAATAGCCGGCCCGCGCCGGAACCGAAGACGCCGAGGGCGCCAGCTTCACGAGGACCTTGCCCGGGCCTCCGGCGCGCGGGAACTGCCAGATCTCGTCGTTGGTCCGATAGAACCCGGCCGGCGATTTCATTTTTCGGGAAATCAGGATCGACTGGCCGTCCGGGGTCCACGCCGGTTCCGCCGCCCGGGAATCGTCGTCCCCAAAGATCAGCCTCGGGTTGGAGCCGTCGAAGTTCATGACCCAGAGGTTGTCTTGGCCGGTTCGATCGGAAATGAACGCGATCTCCCGCCCGTCCGGCGACACCCGGGGATGGTAGTTGAGCGCGATCCCGCTCCCCGCCGTCAGATTCTCGGCCGTGCCGCCGGCCATCCGGACCCGATACACGTGCCCGAGCAGATCGAACACCACCCAGGCGCCGTCCGGGGACGGATCGACCGACATGTAGGTACCCTGATCGACGGTGAAGTCGATCACCCGCGTCCGGCCCCGGGGCTCGGTGACGCTCCATGCGCCGGCCGGTTGGGCTCGCCCGTTGCCCGCCAGAGCCAGGACGGTCGCGACCACCAGAGCCGGGCGCTCGATCTTCAGCTTCGTCATGACGGCGGTACCTCGAGGGTGATCTCCGATGTGACGTGCGGCATCAGCTCCGCCCGTTCGAACAGCATCGGCTTCAGGCGTCGCTCGCTGGTGAGCCGGGCCTGGTCGTCCCGATGGGGCGAACCGGCCTTCGACGTTTGGCCGAAGTTGTGGAGCGTGAACGACTGGATCGGGTCACTGAAGATCGTGAGCCGCAGCAGCCGCGACCCAATCTCGGCCATCCGGTGGCCACTCGAATCGGGCGGCCCCGCCGTGAAGGCCCGAAGGGTGTGGACGCAGAGCAGGTTCCACGAGGCCAAGCCTTCGCAGAGGGCCCGGTTGTCGGGCGCGAGGGCTACTCCGCCTAACGGGTACGAGGCCGATCCCGGGCGGCCGATCCGGAAGACGTCACCCAGCGTCGCGTCGGTCCGGCCCTCCCGGGCCATCGTGGCGACGGCTTCGACGAGCGCGGCGAATACCCGGTCGGCCACGCCGGCTCCAAGCGGCGCGGCCGGGCCGGTGCCGGCCTCCAGGACCGCCATCGTCCCCGCGGTCCCCGCTTGGCGGAGCAGGGTCGTCCGCCAGTACCAATAGCCTAACGCCGCCTTCGAGTCCGCCCGGGCCTGGCCGTCGAACCGGAGCAGCTGATCCGCGAGCCCCCGGACGGCCGGTGCCAACCCGGCGACTCGGGCCGGCTCGCTCGCGAGGCTCCGGCGGAGCGCTTCCCGCCACCGGTCGGTGTCGATCCACTTCTCGTCGAGCGCCAAGTCGATCGCGTCGTCGGCCGTGAACCGAAACGCCGCCGAGAGGACCTCGGTCGCTCGCCGGCCCCGCGAGTTGGTGCGGCCCGATTCGTCATTGAAGATGTAGTCCGGATACCGGTCGGCGGTGAGCGGACTCCCCTCGAACATCCGGTCCGGGGCGATGTTGTTGTTCACCATGTAACCGCTGGCCGGGTTCTCGATCTGGACTAGATCCTCGACCGGGTGGATGCCGAGCCAGGCGGTCTTGGCGGTGTTCCCGTCGAGCGCCCGCCGCCAGTTGACCCCCGGCGGACGCCGCGGCGTTCGGCCCGCCCGGAGATAGTAACTGCCGCCTTCGACGTCCCCCACCATGACGTTTTGCGGGAACATCCCTTGAATCCGCATGGCGGCTTTGACCTCCCCGACGTTCCGGGAGCGCGCCATCCGGTACACTTCTTCGTCGAAATCGCCGGCCCGGTCCATATAACTGGTGCTGACGACCCAAACCTTGCCGTCTTTCCGGGCCACCACCGGCGAGAGTACGCCGTTGTGCCGGGTGTATTCGAGGGTCCGGATGACCGGCGGTTTCCCCGCCACCTCGATTCGGGTGGTCTCCTTGATGATCCGGTGCGGTCGGCCGTCAATCTGGTAGCGGTCGGTGCTGCCCGGGTCGAGCCGGACCTCGTAACAATCCGCCACGCTCGGGGCGCCGGTGGTCATGCCCCAGGACACCCGCCGATTTTGGACCAAGAGCGGCATCGCCGCGACGGAGAAGCCGCCGAGCTCCAACGCACCGGCGTGGAGCCGGAACTCGAACACGAACTGCCCGTCGACCTCGCCGTGGGGGTCGCTCAGGACCACTGTCCGGCCCAAGGCGGTGCGCCAGGGCGCCACCACCCACTCGTTCGACGCCGCCACCGACCGGTTGGCCAGGCCCGCCTCGACGGCCGCGGAGAGCTGGACCCCGGACGCCCGGCATTTCGACAAGCCGTCACCCGCCTGATAGGCCATCCAGAGCAACCACCGGGAGATGGCGACCAGATCGACGGCCGCGAGCACCGGCATCCACGCCGGCCCGGCCGATCGGTGCTCGGCCACATACCGGTTGAAGCCCTGGGCCCACCGCTCGTAGTTGCGCCGGAGCTCCGGGCTGAGACGGCCGAGCCCGACCTGGGACTCGGCCAGGTGACGCCAGAGCCGGGAGTTGTAGTCCGACTCGACACCCTCCGGGCCTAACGCCGTGGCGGCGGTGCCGCGGGAGGCCAGGGCGATCCGGCCGATGAACTCACCCTCGTCTTCCGCCGCCGCGTACCCGAAACCGTAGTACCCGTCTTCTTCCCGGTCGGCGTAGATGTGAGGCACACCCCAGGTGTCGCGGTAGATGGTCGTCCGGCCGGCTTGCGCGGCGACCGGCCAAAGAGGCCACCCCGCCACCACGATGGACCCGGCCACCCAAAGCACCCGCCAAGCAGCACGGTTCGTCACGACCACCTCCACACTGGAATTGAGCTTCCGAACACTACCGGCCAGCCCCGGCGGCGGCTAGGGCCGGCTCAAGACCACTTTGCCAAAGACCCGCCGGTCGTGGAGATACCGGTGGGCCTCGATCGCCCCGGCGCGATCCAACCCGAAGACCCGGTCCACCATCGGGGTGAGCGCACCGGCCGTCACGGCCTGATAGATCTGGTCGAGCGCCGGCCGGAGCAAGGCTTCTTTGGCGTGGAGGTGGAGCAGATGGATCCCGGCCACCGAGGCGTTAGGCTCGATCAGGTCGAGCGGGTGGATCCGCCCGGTCCAAAGCCAAGCCCGGATCATCGCGATCCAGTTCTTTTTCCGGGCCGGCATGGCGTCGCTCATGCCGTAGAACACCAGCCGGCCGAGCGGCGCCAGCAAGGACCGGCAGACCGGCGTGGCCCGGCCCCCGACCGCGTCGAGCGCCACGTCGATGCCGCGGGGACCGACCAGCCGGGCCACCTCGGCACCCCAGTCGCCGGTCGAGTCGAAACAGGCGGCCGCCCCGAGACGATCGACCACGGCCCGGCGTTTCGGCTCCGATCCGGCGGTGCCGATGACCCGGATCTTCCGCCACCGGCAGAGTTGCACCGCCGCCGTCCCGACCCCGCCGGCCGCATTCAGCACCAGCACGGTTTCGCCGGCGCGGACCCGGGCCGATTCGAACAGCGCCACCCAGGCGGTCAGGAACGCCACCGGCACCGACGCCGCCTCGGCGGCCGACAGGCCGGCCGGGTACCGAAACAGGTTGGGCGTGGCCACGATCAAGTCGTGGGCGTAGCCGCCGTGGCGAACCAACGCCACCGCGCGGTCACCGGGGCCCCAGTCGGTCACGCCGGGCCCGACCCGCTCCACCGTGCCGGCCACCTCGAACCCCGGACTGTACGGCATTGGGGGCACGGTGGCATAGAGGCCCGCCCGCATCAGCAAATCGGCGAAGTTGACCCCGGTCGCGGCCACGGCGAGATGGACCTCGCCCGGCCCCGGGTCGGGAAGCGGGACGGTCCGCTCGGCCAACACCTCGGGAGGGCCGTGGCGTTCGATCAGGATCGCAGTGGTCTGGAGGGTGGGCACGGTGGCCAATCTTAGCCGCCCGCAGACGCCGGGCCCAGTTAGGGGCCGAGAACCAAACCCCGGTTCGGGTCGTTATCTCAGACCATATGATGATCCTGTCGCTCCAAGCCCTGGTCGCGGTGAACCTGCTCGGCCTCCACCAGATGGAACCCGCGACCGGTCTTCCTCCGGGCTGGAAAGTCCGCTCCGTTTCCGGTGTCGAACGCCCGGTTGCCGCGATCGTCACCGACGGCGACGACCGGCTCTTTCGGCTGAGCGGTGCCGGGCAGGCCGCCTGGTTCTACCGCCCGATCGAGACCCCGCTCCCGCCCGGGGGCCTGCTGCATTGGTCCTGGCGCGTCGTCACCGCGCCTAACGGCGCGTCCTTGGCCGTCCGCGACCGGGATGATTCGCCGATCCGGATTTACGTTGTCTTCGGGAAACCCGGCGGGCTCTTGAAGCGATCCGGCCGGGTGCTGTTCTACAGCTTTGGCGGAGCCGAAGCGGCCGGATACACCGCGCCAAGCCACGTCAACAAACGACTGCACGTGATCGGCGTGGACGGCCCCGATGCGGTGGGCGCCTGGCGGGAGCACCGCGTCGATCCGGTGGCGGACTACCGGCGGATTTGGAACCGCGACCCCGAGCCGATCACGGCCATCGGGGTGATGCAAGACACCGACCAGACCAAGCACCCAGCCATCGCTGAGATTCGAACCCTTGAATGGAAGGAGGGAAGCCAATGAACGCCATGCTCCGAGGGTGGGTGGGGCTCCTGTTCCTCGCCGGGGGATGCGGCGCCAGCCCTCCGCTGGCCCCCGATGCCGCACCGATCGATCCCAATGCCCCGCCCCCAGCCGGGCCGACGGTCGAAGCGGGTTTCGTCGGAGTCGGCCACCGGGCCGGCGGGCGAGTTCGCCTAACCTTGGGCCAAGGGAGGGGCCGGCTCGAGTTCCAGAGCGACTTCGTGGTCGATGCGGTCCCCACTCCCTACATCTACCTCAATACCACCCAGAACCCCAATTCGGGGAAGCCGCTTCGGATTGCGCTCCTCCGGGCCAACGGCGGCGGGCAGCAATACGACTTCGAAGTGCCCGCGGGGGTGGAGTATGCTTGGATCCTGATCTGGTGCGACCGGTTCAACGTCCCGGTGGCCGAGGCCGCCATCCCCCAGTAACCCTCCGCCAACCGCCTGGGTTGGCGCCCGGCGCGAGCGAGGCCATATTTTCAGCCTCTCTCACCCGTTGAATCCAGGACCCGTGGCCAGCGTTCTCGAGCGTCTCGAAAAAGAGTTGGCGGATCGCTACGCCTTCGAGCGGGAACTCGGCCGCGGGGGCATGGCCACCGTATTCCTGGCCAAGGACCTCAAGCATGATCGCGAAGTCGCGATCAAAGTGCTCCATCCCGACCTCTCCGTCACGATCGGCGCCGACCGCTTTGAACGGGAGATCCGGCTCGCGGCCAAGCTCCAGCACCCCCACATCCTGGGCCTGTTCGACTCCGGTGAGGCCGACGGTCTCCTCTACTACGTCATGCCCTTCGTCAAAGGCGAGTCGCTGCGGGACCGGCTCGATCGCGACGGGCCCCTCGCCATCGACGATGCGGTCCAGATCATCCTCGAAGTGGCCGATGCCTTGGGGTACGCCCATGCGCTCGGCATCGTCCATCGGGACATCAAACCTGAGAACATCCTGCTCGCAGGGGGTCATGCCCTGGTCGCGGATTTCGGCATCGCCCGGGCGGTTAGCGAGGGAACCGGACAAAAGCTGACCCAAACCGGGATGGCGGTGGGGACCCCGGTCTACATGGCGCCGGAACAGTCGATGGGCGAAGTGGTCGGGCCGACGTCCGATCTCTACAGCTTAGGCTGCATGCTCTATGAGCTGTTGGCCGGCGAACCGCCCTTCACGGCCAAGACCGCTCATGCCTTGATGGCTCGTCACGCCATGGAGACGGTGCCGAGCATCCGGATCGTCCGCAACACGGTGCCGGAAGAGGTGGAGGACACCATTTTCGCGGCTATGGCCAAGGTTCCGGCCGACCGGCCTCAGACGGCGGCGCAGTTTGCCGAGTTGCTCGGCATGCCCCTCGGGGCAACGGCCACCCGGCGGTCCTCGATTCGGGCCACGGCGTCACGCCGGGTCCCGACCCAGGCCATGGAGGCCTATCAGCCCGAACGACCCCGATGGCAGCGGCCGGCGCTGATCGCCGGCGGCGCGGTGGTCCTGCTCCTGGCCGGGTTCGCCGCGTTTCGAGCCTTCTCGGCGGGCGGGCCCAAGGCGGCGGTGGTGGCCGACCCGTTGGCCCGTCGGGTTGCGGTGCTCTATTTCGAAGACTTGAGCAAGGACAAGACGTTAGGTCCGGTGGCCGACGGGTTGACTGAGGCGCTGATCACGAGTTTGGCGAAGGTCCGGACCCTGATCGTGGTGTCCCGGAACGGCGTGAGCCCCTATCGCGGGTCCACCGTCGAACCCGACAGCATTGCTCGGGCGGTCCAGGCGGGTACGTTGGTGGTCGGAACGGTCGAGTTGGTCGGGACCGACCGGGTCAAGATCGGCACCCGGCTCCTGGACCGGGGCGGAAACGATCTGAGCCTCCGCGCCGGCATCGAGGTGTCCCGCGAACAGCTGCTGGTGGCTGAAGACTCGGTGGCCGCGGAAGTGGCGCGAAGCCTCCAGACACTCCTCGGCTCGGAAATCCAGCTGGCCGAAGGACGGGCCCGGGCCACCAACCTCGCGGCCTGGAGCCTCCTTCGGCGGGCGGAGAAGAACCGGAATGACGCCGACCGGCTGGCCGCCACCAACCCTGTCGGCGCCGGGGCCCTCTATACGGAGGCGGACAGCCTGCTCGGCCAAGCGGAAGCGGGCGATGCCAAGTGGGCCGATCCGATCATCGTCCGGGGCCAGATTGCGCTCCAACATGCCCGGTTGGAAAAGGATCCGGCCACCCGCGACCGGTTGATCGCCGCTGCGAAAGCCGCGGCCGAGCGGGCCTTGGTGCTCGACCCGAACTCGGCGGAAGCCCTGGCGCTTCGGGGTACGGTGGCGTTTGGGGAATGGCGGCTCGCCCGGTCCGCCGATCCGCTGGTCCGCAAACAACTGTTGGCCGACGCCCGGAAAGATCTCGAAGCCGCCACGACCCGGGATCCCAACCTGGCCCCCGCGTTTGCCGATCTGAGCTTCGTCTACTACGCGGACAAGACCGAGCCGGTCTCCTCGGCGCTGGCGGCGGCCCAAAAGGCCTATGAGGCCGATGCCTACCTGAGCATTGCCGACCTGATCCTGCAGCGGCTCTTTTGGAGTTCCTACGACACCGATCTGTTCGCCAATGCCGGCCGGTGGTGCTCAACCGGTCGGCAGCGATTTCCGACCGACGTCCGGTTCTCGGAGTGCCAGCTCTGGATGCTGCTGCCCGCGAATGTCACCCCCGACATTGCGGCGGCATGGCGGCTCAAGGCGCAGATTGATTCCTTGGCCCCGGCTGATGGGCGGGCGTTCGAGAGCCGCCTGACCCAGTTGATCGTGGGCGGGGTCATCGGCCGGGCGGCCAAAGCCAATCCCGCCAGGGGGTTAGCCGACAGCGCCGACCGGGTCTTGAAAGGCGGGCGCGCCGGGCCCGACGTCGATCCCGAGCAGGAACTCCTGGCCTACGAGGCCATCATGCGGGCCCAGATGGGGGAGACCGAGCAAGCGGTGAAGCTGCTCCAACGGTACGTCGACCTCAACCCTGATCATTCCTTTAAGGTCGGCGATAACGTCCATTGGTGGTGGCGCTCGCTGACGAACAATCCCGGTTTCGACGCGTTGGTGAACCGGAAGTAGGGCCGGAAGACCGAGAAAGGCCCCGACTGTAACATCCCTGCAACACCAGACCATGCATAGCTTTGCAGCCACCGGCCCTAACGAACCAGCCCGAGTTGGACTATAATCAGCCCTGGGACAACCTTCCGCAATCCGCCTAACGTTTCGCCGTAACGCGCCAAGGATTCGCCATGGACCGTCGTATTCTCGTTGGTGCTCTCGTCCTGGTGATCGGTTGTGAAACCGACCCTGGAAAAGATGCCCCGGTGCAGCAGGAGCAACCGTCGTTCATAATCTCAGATGGTGCCAACTCGGGCGGAAATCCCGAGTTCTTCTTCCTGCCGCCGCTGGTCCCCCCCCCGAGTCGGAATCCGAATTGGAACGTCGGCGGTTTTAATCGCACGCTCCAACCGACCATGGCGATCTGTGCCCTCGATCTCTCGACGACCGCAGTTGAAGCGGACGTCTTGGCGACCACCCCCTGTCGCCCAAACGGCTACGCCATCGTCATTCCATTCGCGGCCACCGGGACCACGGACAAGGTCCGATTCCATCTTCCCATGAGTGGCGATCCGGGTGACGTCGGGGAAGACGGTCCTTCTGAGGTGAACGGTGGGCACTATCACACCAAATGGCGGGTTCCAAAGTCCAGTGACGTGTACTTTCGCCTCAAAGTGATCGTCGGCACGAAGCAGCTAGGTTTCGCTGACCTCCGTTCGGTGGCCGGCGGCGCCGACATCCGGAACGTCAACACCGGCCAGTCCGTCGTCCGCAAGGACGGCGAGTCGATCGAGATCAAGTTCCGGATCGAGAACCGGGCGCTCTGCGATAACCCGGGTGGGACCGGCCCGTGCAGCAGCACCTCCGTGAACCTCGGAAGCGGCGGCACCTTGCAGGTCGTCACTGACCCGCTTTTGGCTCCGAGCGGGGTCGTCATCCCGCCCCAGCCGAACCAAGCGCAAACGGTGGTCGCAACCGTGCAGCCGTGCGCGGACTTCAATCCCCGAGTCACTGACCTCCCGACGTTCGGGAGCTGCCTCCGAATCACCCTCGATCCGGCCTTGACGCAAGCACTCGCCGAGCCGGCCACCGTGTTCGTCTGCGATTATCCGCCGGACGTATCCTCGCTGCTCTACGATCAAGGCGAGCGCGTGACGCTGCATCGGTTGCTGACCACCGGCGCCGTGGAAGCGGTTCCTCACGCCGAAGCGGACTGTACTCCCCCGGCGGTGGCCTTTTCGACTCGTGCCAAGGGCATGCTCCGTTATCTCGCGGCCGGACGGTATCGTGCCGCCGGAGATCAGCTGATCGGACTGATTGGGCCAACCCCGCTGCTCGCGCTGGATCGGGGCGGGGGCGGCTTGGTCCGCGGGTTCAGCGACTTCCAGTTCGCGTTACCCGCCAAGATGACGATCGCCGCCGGCAACGGGCAGACCGCGGCTCCGGGGCTGCTTCCGGTCAACCCGACGGTGCTGGTCACCGATCTCGGCGGCGACCCGGTCAAGAACGCTCGGGTGACGTTCGCCGGCACCGGAACCGTTGGATCCTCGCCGGTCCTGACCGACGCGGCGGGCCTTGCCCAGGTCACCTGGTCCGTGGTGGCGGGCGCGAACACCCTCACTGCGAGCGGCCGGGGCATTGCCGGTGCGGACAACAACGGTCCGCGGCCGGGCATCGATCCGTTCATGTCGATCCAGGATCCGTTCGATCCGGGAGTCCTGGCTCCGTGGTCGCCGGTGACCCTGTTGACGGGGTCGCAGTCCTTCACCGCAACCGGCGTGACCGCGGCCCCGCTTCCATTCGGCAACTTGGGCGCCAACTACTATTACAAGGTGGTGGCCTTCGATGCTGAACCGAACTTCGCGGTCGGCCCGCTGGGTTCCGGTTTCGCTCTTGGCAATGGTGGCTTCGGAACCACTGATCTCGGATGCCCGCTCAACGTGAGCAACGTCGCCACGAATTGGCCGGTCAACACCGACATCCTGGTCCGGAAACAGATCATCGTGCCGTCGTCGGCGACGAAGATCAAGATCTCGATCGCGATCGACAACGATGTCCGGCTCTACCTCGACGGGGTCGAGATCACCGGCTCCGCCGTCGGTGCCCCCGAGGTGCTCCCGCCCGGCGGCTATCTGATTCACGAGGGCTGTGCCACCAACGACAGCTTCATCTTCAATCGGACGGTCACGCCCGGGGTGCATGAAATCGCGATCCGCGGTCGGGACCGGGGCGGCCTCACCTACCTCGATGCCCGAATTGAGGTCGTGGCGGCCCCCTGAGGTGAATCAAACCTGAGGCAACACGATGGGGGCGGCTCGTTGGCGGAGCCGCCCCCATCTTGTTGTTAGTGACGAGCGGAGGACTCGCCGGGTATCCCTGACGCGGGTGTCTCGTCCTGGCTAACCCCTTGTCTCGGTATCGATCATGCCCAAACTCTGGATCGCTCCATCCGTAGCCGTCATGCTGGCGGCCTGCGCGTCCGAACCGTCTTCCGCCGATTTCGCCGCGGCATTCGCGAAGGCCGGCTGCGGCCCGACCGACGGACCCGCCATCGAACTCGAACTCTCCGCCACCCCCCAGAGCCGGCCGCTCAACCCACCCTACATCCGGCTCGCCATTTACCAATCCCGCGCCGAGGCCGCCGGCCGGAGCTGGTCGTTCGAAGCCCCGTTCCTGACCGGCTTTGCCGCCTACTGCGCAACGGAAAACGCCTGCGAAGGCGCGACCAAGGGTCGGGTCCGCTTCGACAGCAACAAGGCCCTTAACACCCAAGGCGGCGAGGTCGATCTGAGCTTTCCGGTCCGCGGCAGAATTCGGGGCCGGTTCGTGGCGGAGTGGCGCAGCGGCGGCAATCCGCTATGCGGATGAACGCCCGCCTGACCAGCGCCCTGATCGGCGGGCTCGTCACGGCCGGCCTCGGCGGATGCGGGGGCGGTGCCCTCCGTCCCTCCGGCGATCCGCTGAGCGTGGGTACCTGGGGCGGTGACAACGCCGGTGTCATCGTCACCGATTCCACCATCCACGTTCACATTGGTTGCACCTTCGGAGATATTGCCGGCCGGCTCTCGGTCGACGGTACCGGCCGGTTCAGTGTGGCGGGGAGCTACGTCCTCAAAGCCTTCCCGATCGTCATCGGTCCGAAGCTGCCGGCCCAATTCTCCGGCCGCCTGGTGGGCCGGAACTTGACGATCAGCGTGGCGGTGAATGACACCACCACCGGGCAGCCCGTTTCCCTCGGCCCGGTCACCGTGCGCTACGGGGAAGACCCCAAGCTCGGACCCTGCCCAATATGCCGGGTGCCCAAACCCTGACCAGGATCGGCTACTCGGCGATGTAGCGCCACGGGTCCGTCGGCGTGGCCCGATACCAGATCGTAAAGAACGAAAACCCCGGCGGCGGTCCGGTGGCCGGGGCCTGATTCGGATGAATGACGCCGATCGACACCCCCAAATCGCCGCTCCCCGCCACCACGACCCGATTCGGAGCCCACCAGACTGGACTCCCGCCGGGAGGATTCCCCTGACTCACCGACACCGCGATGGCCTCTGCGCCCACGACGAAACCGGCGCTCGGCCCACCCATGTTGACCGCGTCGGCCCGGCCCCACCTGAGGAAGGCCGGTCCCAACCCGACCCGCTGGGCCTCGTCCGAGAAGCCTCGTTCGGCCTGATCCAAGCTGGTCCGGTAGGCCTCGATCGCAACCGAGTCGGCCGGGGCTCCGAGCGCTTTGGGGAGCGTCGGTGACATCCGAGCCATCGACACGACGCTGTCGGCCCGGTCCCTCTTCCGGTACACCACGACCCGCCAACCGGCCGGCCCCTTGACCCAATAGGAGAGGTATTTCCAGGGGACCCGGCTGCTGTCGGGTCGGGTCAGGGTTCCGTAGCCGAAGGTGAACCCATGGAGCCCGTCGGCCGAGATCCCGGCCCGGATGGGACGCCACGCCGCTCGGGCCGTGGCATGGTCCGGGTTGGCCTGGAGCAGTTGGGTCGCGGCCTGAATGCCTTCCACGATCTTCCCCCCGGGCGCCGGCATCGCGACGTCCGCGGCGAACATGGCGGAAAGGCCGGAGACGGCATCGGTCGAGGCGGCGGCCGCCGAGAACGTGCTGTCTTGGGCCAGGAGGGCCTCCGCCACCGATTCGGGAGAAACTGAGGGGACGGCCGGGTCAGCAGTCCGGGAGCACCCAATCGTCAGCAGGGCGCCGGCCAGCAGTAACGAGACATCGCGTTTGATGAGCATGCTGTCCCTACTCTCTGGGCTAGGAATCGGTTTCGGCCGGGCTCGCCCTGCCGGGATACCGGACTAGCGGCTGGTGCCGAGCTGCGGGAGGTTGTACGTTAGCGAACTTCTCCGCCAGGCTGGGACCACGAAGCACCGAACGATGCGGGCCGGGCCCGCCTTCGCAGCCATTCTCGAAGTGCTCGGCGTCTACGTCGGGGGCCAACTGGTCATGTTCGGCCTGGCCGCGGCCCTCGGGATCGAACTCCGCAATCCGCTCATTGGGCATCGTCAGATCGGTGACCTGATGCTCCCAGCCGGCCTCGTGATGGTGGTCGTCGCGATCGGACTCGAGTTCCGGGAAAAGCGGAGAGGATAGCCGATGATGATCGACTCGAACCCGGCGTCGACCCAGTCGGAACGGCTCCTGTCGCTCGATTTCATGCGGGGCCTGATCATGGTCCTGCTGATGCTCGAGAGCGCCCAACTGTACACCCGGCTGCTCGAGCTCGACGGCACTCCGTTTCATGCCCTGGCGATTCAGTTTCACCATCACCCCTGGCACGGACTTCGGTTCTGGGATCTGATCCAGCCGGGCTTCATGTTCATCGCAGGGACGGCGCTCGCGCTGTCACTCACCCGCCAGGTTGCCGGGGGCGTCAGCTGGGCTGCATCTCTCCAGAAAGCCCTTCGGCGCTCCGGCTGGTTGTTCTTCTTCGGTGTCCTCGACTACGCCGTCCGGCCCCAAGGCCTTTCGTTCGAGCTCTGGGACGTGCTGACCCAACTCTCGTTTACTTCGCTGCTGGCGTTTCTGATTTTCCGGTGGCCCGCGCGGTGGCAGATCGGATTCAGCATCGGCCTGTTGATCCTGACTGAAGTCTTGTACCGGCTGGCCGGGCCCCCGGGGTTCGACCAACCGTTCACCGACCAGCAGAACCTCGGCAACTACCTCGATCTGATTCTGATGGGGAAGATCAACCCGGACGGCTGGGTCGCGATCAACTGTCTCCCAACCGCCGCCCACACGATCTGGGGAGCCGTCGCCGGCAAGCTGCTGTTGTCGTCCAAGCCGAGCCTCGAGAAAGTCCGCTGGCTTGCCGGCGCGGGGATCGTCGGGCTGATCGCGGGGTTCGGACTCGATCTGACCACGACGCCGATCATCAAGCGGATCGCGACCAGCTCGTTCGTGCTCGCGTCGGGCGGGTACTGTCTCCTTGGATTGGCGGCCTGCTACTGGGCCATCGACATCCGGAACCGCCGGCCGCTGATTGGGTTCTTTACCGTCGTTGGGATGAACTCGCTGTTCATCTATCTCTTCTTCGAAATCGTCGGCAACCGGTGGTTTACCGGGTACGTGGGCGCCATCACCAATGGGCTGATGGCGATGGCGCGGGTTCCCACGCCCGTCATGGGGATCATGACTGCCCTGGCGGTGTTCGCCCTCGAGTGGCGGCTCTGTTACTTCCTGTACCAGAGAGGGATCTTCTTCAAGGTCTGAACGGATTAGTCGCTCTTGAGTGACCGGACCGGGCTGAGGTGAATCGCCCGGCGGGCCGGGAGCCAGGCGGCCAGCACCACCACCAGGATCAGCACAACCGGCGCGACGACGAAGGCCACCGGATCCATCGACTGGACCCCATAGAGCACCCCGCTCAGGGCCCGGCCCGCAACCAGCGCCAGTCCCAACCCGATGACGGTTCCCACCACGACGAGTTGAAGGCCGCTCCCCATCAGCAACCGGACCACACCCTGCGGCTCCGCGCCGAGCGCCATCCGAATCCCGACCTCGCGGCTCCGGGTCGACACCGCGTAACTCACCACCCCGAAGAGACCGATCGACGCGAGCAACAGCGCCAGGGCCCCAAACGCCGAGATGATCCACGCGGCCAACCGATGAGGAAGCAACATCGCCGACAAATGGCGCTCCAAGGTCTTGGCCTCGACGATCTGCGCCTCCGGATCAAGGCGCCGCACCACGGCCACCGCCTTCGCCACGAACCCATCAGCGATGCCGGCCGTTCGGATCACCACCTCCATGCCGGAGTTCGGGCGCTGCTCGTACGATCGATAGAGGAACGGGGTCAGATCCTCCCCGAGCGAGTTGACCTTGGCGTCGGCGGCGACCCCGACCACGGTCTGCTGGACCGTGTCGACCCGGAAAACCTGACCTAACGCGCTCCGCCCGGGCCAAAACCGGCGGCCGAACGCTTCACTGACGATCACCACCGGCGGCCCGTCCCGGTCGCTTTCCTGGAAGGTCCGGCCTTCGACGATCCGAACCCCGACGGCGTTGAAGAAGCCCTCGTCGACCCTCGTCGAATAGATTGGGTGCCCGGGGCGGCCCGGCGGCGGATCGACCCCGGGAACCGTGACATCAACCTGCGAATTGTTGAGGGGACTGAGATAGAGGTCTCCCGTCACACCGACGGCCTCGACTCCGGGCAGCGCCAGCAATTCCTGGCGGAGGGATCGGAAGAATCCCGAGCCCCGGTCCTCGGCCCGAAGCGCCGTACTGGCTTGCACGTTGATCACGGCGGCCGGACGGGCGCCGAACCCGGGATCGATGTCGAGCCGGGCCCGGAAGCTCCGAAGAAAGAGGGCCGAGCCGACCAGGAGGAGGAGCGATACCGCGACCTGGACGACCACCAACACGTTGCGGAGGTTGTATCGGTTCGGACGGCCGCCGCCGGCCCCTTCGTTCTTGAGGGTCGGCGCCACGTCGGGCTTGGTGGCTTGCAGCGCCGGGGCCAAACCGAACAACAACCCGGCCATGACGGTGAGAATCAGACTGAAGACCAAGACGGTGCCGTCGGGCTTCAGATCGAGCGCAATCGGAAGCGGCAGGGGAAGATCGGCGTGTTCAACCCAGCCCAGGATCATCGCGGCGAGCAGAATACCGGCCCCGCCCCCAACCACGGCCAGCGCGGAGGCCTCGGTCAGGAATTGCCGGATCAGCCGGCCCCGCTCGGCGCCCATGGCCAGTCGGATGGCCACCTCTTTCCGGCGATCGGCGGCTTGGGCCAGGAGAAAGCTGGCGAGATTGGCGCACGCAATCAGCAACACCAGTCCGACGACCGCCATCATCAAGATCGCCGCCGGTACGATGACCCGATCGAGCATCGGATTCATGATGATATCGGCGGTGGCGACGGTGACGAACTGGTTGTCCGGCTGCCAGGAGCCCGGATACTGCTCCCGGAGCGACCGGGTGAGGCGGACTAGTGCGAGGTCAGCCTGGCCGCGCGAGACGCCCGGCTTGAGGCGGGCCTTGGCAAACGCACCCTGGTTCCCCCGAGCTTCGAGTTCATTGTCGTCGCCGGGGTTGAGCTGGCCGACCATCATCCGGGGGCCGTAGACGGCCGGGCTCAAACCCCGGAGGCTCCCGGTAAACGCGCGGGGCGCCACCCCGACGATCGTAAAGGCCCGGCCATTGAGCCGGATTTCCCGGCCCACCACCGCTGGGTCGCCGCCGTACCGGCGCTGCCAATACCCATACGACACCATCACCACGGGATGGCCGCCGGGCACCACGTCATCCGACGGAAGCAGAGTCCGGCCGTGGAGCGCGGGTACTCCAAGCATGGGGAAGTAGTTGCCCGTTACGACCTCGGCCGGCAGCGCTTCGACTCCACCCGCGAAATCCTCCTGCACGAACGCCAGCCGGAACGCCGCCACACCGGCAAACACGTCGCTCCCTTCGCGCTCGAGGTCGCGAAGGTCAGGGAACGAAATCGGGCCGTGAGTGAACCCCGGCGTTGCTTTGTAGATCTCCACCAACTCCGCCGGCCGGTCAAGCGGTAGCTTGCGGAAGACGATGGCATTGACGAGAGAGAAGATCGCGGTGTTCGCGCCGATCCCGATGGCGATGGACAACAGGGCGATCAGCGTGAAACCGGGCCGTTTGGCCAGACGCCGCACCGCAAAGCGAAGATCTTGGAGGAGGAGTCCCATAGGGCGGGTCGTACGGGCCGACCCGGATGCCGGTTTCAGGCCCGGACCCGGCCCGACACCACGTAGAGCATCCCCGCCACCAAGGCAACCGGCGCGGCCACCGACACCAGCGCGATGCTCAGGTGATCAGCACCCCGGACCCCCACCGATTCCGCCACGCCCCGAAGCCATCCCAACCGCCCGCCCGCCATCGCCGTCGACATCGCCCCCACCAACGGCCACGAGATGAAATCGCCGAGCAGGTGGCAACTGGTCAACAGCACCGCGGCGGCGGTGCTCCGAACCTCGGCCCCGACCAGGCCCATCGCGATCGCCAGGACCAGACCGGTGGCCGCGTTCCCGAACAACGCCTCGGCCAAGACGCTTCCGAACAACACCACTCGGCTTTGCGATACCGCGAGCGCAATCAACGGCAAGATGGTGCCGACGATCGCCACCGCCGCGATCAGACTGTAGGCCCGGGGCGTTCGGCGGAGCAGCCACTCCCCGGCCATGGCGCCGACCAACGGCCCCGCGATCCCGGCAATGAACACCATCAGACCATAGGTAGCGTTGGCTTCGGCAATCGGGATGCCCTTGTCGCGCTGGAGAATCGTCGGCAGCCAGTACTCGACCGCGTTCTGGACGAAAATGTGGCCCGCAAAAGCCAGCGTCAGGAGCCGGTAGCCGAAGTTCCGAAACAGCTGCCGGAGCGTCGTACCGATCGGCGCGGGAGGGAGAACCGGGCCCGCGTCCATCGCCCCTCGGGGCGGCTCGGGCGAACGGAACAACGCGAACGCGGCCACCAGACCGGGAACGCCGACGAGAAGACAGGCGGCCCGCCAGCCCAAATGCCCGGCGATGTACCCCGCCAATGAGACCCCGATGGCCGCGCCAATCGGGGCCGCCGAGTAGAAGATCGAGAGCATCCGCCCGCGACGGGCCGCCGGATAAAGATCGGAAATCAGCCCCGGCGAGTTGGCCATGTACGACGCTTCGCCGATGCCGACGAATCCCCGCGTGATCGCCAACTGCCCCACCGATCGTATCAACCCGGACGACGCCGTGGCAACGCACCAGACCGCCGCGGATGACGCCAACAGCCGGGTTCGCGACATCCGATCGCCGAGCCATCCGAACAGCGGCGGCAGAAACGTATAGGTCAGGAGAAAGGCCGAGCCGACCAATCCCATCTGGGCGTCGGTGGCGCCGAGATCTTTCCGGATCGGCTCCAGCAGACCGGTGACCGCCTGGCGGTCGATGTAGTTGAGCAGATTGAGAACGCAAAGCAGGACAAAGAGCCTGCCGGGAACGAGGTTCCTCACGCGCCCCGGACCGACTCGAACACCCGGAGGAAATTCCCGCCCATGATCTTCTCGATGGCGTCGTCGGAGTACCCTTTCCGGCAGAGCGCCTCGGTGATCTTGGGATAGTCCCGCACGCTGTCGAATCCCTCCGGCAGCGGAATCAGGCAACTGTCGAGGTCGGCGCCGATCCCGACGTGGTCGACCCCGGCCACGTTCACCAAGTGAACGATATGCTCGATGATCCGTTCGAACGGCGGCCGGAATGGGACGTCCTTGAACCAGGTCCGCAGCCGCTCCGCGGCGATCCGGTCGAGATCCTCCGGTGCATAGTTGGTCGGCTCGTTGAGCAGGGTCAGTACCGAACTCCGCCCGGCCGTCACGTGGTCGTAGTAGGCCTGATCCAAGATCTCGGTCACGAAATTGATGCCGATCACTCCGCCCGTGCCGGCAATGGCCCGGGCCAGCTCGTCGGTCAGGTTCCGGGGATGGTTGCACACCACCTTGCTGGACGAGTGCGACGCGATCACCGGCGCCGTCGACAGCGCGACGACCTGCTCGATGGTGGCGTCGGACACATGAGAGACGTCGACGACCATCCGAAGCCGGTTCATCTCGGCGATCACCTCGCGGCCCAGGTCGTTGAGCCCGCCCCACCGGGCCGTATCGGTCGACGAGTCGGCCCAATCGATCGACGCCGAGTGGGTCAGGGTCATCGATGTCGCCCCGAGGCGGGCGTAGGTTCGAAGGAGCCCGAGGTCGTTCTGGATCGCAAGGCCGCCCTCGATGGCGAGGATCGCGGCGAGTTTCCCTTCGCCCGCGAGGCGCCGGACATCGGCTCCCGTCATCGCCAGGCCGGCCTGATCCGGATATTTGGCCAGGAATTGATGGAAGGCCGCGATCTGGTCGAGCGCCCGGCGGGCGGCGTGGGTCGAGCCGTAGATGGTGTCGACCCAGACCGCGAAAACCTGGGCCTTGACCCCGCCCGCCCGCCACGCCGGTAGATCGGCCTGGGCGGTGCTCGCGAGGCCAAGGTCAACATTGTCGATCACCAACCGCTGCAGGGTATCGCAATGGGCATCCCAGACGATGGCCCGGTCGTGGAGGGCCCGCGCCCGCTCGGAGATGCTGAGATCAACTCCCATGGGTATGCTCCGGTCCGGGATACTGTCCGCCCCTCACCTCGTCGCCAAATCGGCCCACCGCGTCCCGGACCGCCTGCCCCAGTTCGGCGTAGCGTTTCAGGAACTTCGGTGTGAAGCCCTCGTTCAACCCCAGCATGTCATGGAGCACCAGCACTTGGCCGTCGCAATCCGGGCCGGCGCCGATGCCAATGGTCGGGATCGACACCGCCCGCGTCACGGAGGCCGCCACCGGACCCGGCATCAGTTCGAGCACCATAGCAAAGGCGCCGGCCCGCTCCAACGCTTTGGCGTCTTCCACCAATTGCAGCGCGCCGTCGGCCTGCTTGCCCTGGATCTTGAACCCGCCTAACTGGTGAACCGACTGCGGCGTAAAACCCAGATGGCCCATGACCGGGATCCCGGCGCCGACCAACGCCGCAACGGTCGGCGCCCACGCGGCGCCGCCTTCGAGCTTGACCGCCGTCGCGCCGGTTTCCTTCAAGATCCGGCCGGCGTTGGCCACCGCGTCCGGAATCGACACTTGGTAGCTCAGGAACGGGAGATCGACGACCACCAACGCTCGCCGTACTCCGCGGCGAGTGATTCGGCCATGGTAGATCATCTGATCGACCGTCGCGGGAATCGTCGTCTCCTCACCCGCGAGGACCGGCGCCACCGAATCGCCGACCAGGACGACATCGACGCCGGCGGCGTCGACCAAGGCGCCGAACAAGGCGTCGTAGGCCGTGATCATGACGATCCGCTGCCCCTTCCGCTTCATCTGCACCAAGTCGAGCGTGGTGACGCGCTTCCGGGAGTCGGAGAGATATTCGGCCATTGGGATTTACCTGGTCAGGGAAACAGCAGGGCACCGGTGGTTGTGTCTTCAACCCGGATCGCACTGGTGGGACAAAACCGGGCGGCCTTGAGAATCACGGCCTCAGGGGCTCCGGCCGGATCAACCACCTCCGACTGGACGTGCTCGTTGTGACGAAACACCGCCGGCGCCAGGTTGACGCACTGGGCGTTCCCCACACAACAGCGATGATCGACCGTAATCCGAAGGGCTCGGGCCATCTCGAATCCTAGCTCCACGTCACCGGGAGTGACCTGAGCGACCGGAACTGCACGCTCGGCTGATACTCGAGGCGGTCGGTATCGAGCCGGAGATTCGGAAACCGCTCCGCCAGCGCCCGGAACACCTCTTGCCCCTCGACCCGGGCCAACGTGGCGCCGAGACAATAGTGAATCCCCGATCCAAAGGATACATGCGGATTCGGGCTCCGGGAGAGGTCGAACCGGTCGGGATCGGTAAAAGCCCGCGGATCACGATTGGCCGCGGCCATGATCCACCTGATCCGGTCGCCCTTCTTGATCTGTTTGCCGTGACGCTCGACATCGGTCGCGGCAATGCGTTGAGTCGATTTGACCGGCGGATCGTAACGGAGACACTCCTCCGTGGCGAGCCGGGTCAGACCCGCGGGGTCGGCACAGAGCTTGGCCCATTGTTCCGGATGGCGGAGCAGCGCCAGCGTGCCGTTGCAGATCAGGTTCATCGTGGTCTCGTGGCCGGCAAACAACAGGAGCGCGGTGTTGACCAAGACTTGATGGCGGGTAAAGACGCCCGCCTTCTCGGCGGTGGCCAGGACCGAAATGAAATCATTCTCCGGATGTTCCGCCCGGGTCCCGACTTTCGGCTCGACGTACGCCATCATGGCCCGGATGCCCTCCATCAAGGGCTTCATCCGGTACGGTTCGCCCCGATTGATATAGAGGAGCTTGCCCGCCAACTCGCGAAGATACTCGCGGTCCTCGTTCGGGACGCCCATCATGTGGGTGATGATCCGGACCGGGAGCGGAGCCGCCAGCACCTGGAGCACATCCATCCTGCCCTTCGGCGCCACCTCGTCGAGCAACTCAGCCACCGCGTTCCGGACGAACGGCCGCCACGCCTCCATGGCCGTCGGGGTGAAGTACTCGTGCACCGCTTCCCGCATCCGGGTGTGATCGGGCCGGTCCTTCTCCACCAACTGATCGGACCGGAAGTGCCGAACCTCCTCGAAGAGCCCCCGGTCCTCGGCGTCGATCGGCGGGTAGGGCGGCCGCTGGTCCGACCCGATGACCGCGGACGAAAACAACTCGTGATGCCGGACCAGCCAGACCAAGTCGTCGTAGCGGGTGATGATCCAGAGCTCGGAACGGGCATTCCAGTGAATCGGATCGGTTTCCCGGAGCTGCCCGAAGTAGGCATACGGGTCGGCAATGACACTGGGAGCGAACAGATCGTCGCCGTGGTCGCTCATGCGGCCTTCCGGTTCGAGGGAGAACGAGGCGGGCGCCGGCCGGCTCGAGACACCCGGGGCGCGAGGACCAGCGTCAGGGTACAGAGCTCGCCGGTGGCGGGCTTCCGGGCCCGGGTCATGATCGCGACCAATTGGTCGACCAATCCATTGACCCGCGCGAGATCCCGGGGCGAGAGCCACGCATGGCGGCGGCCGGCCCAGAGATTCCGGCGGTCGCCGTCGGGACGGGCGTGGCCGGTGGCAACAGCGGCGCGGAAGTCTCGTTCGCCGGTCCGGAGCATGGACCGCACCAGACGGGAGAGCGGATGCTCATGGCCCGTGACCTTGACCGGATAGTCGAGCACCAGCGGATGCCCGGCCAAATCGTACACCGCTTCCTCCCGGCGGCCGGTCCGGCGGGTGGCTTTGACCACCAGCAGGCCGACTTTCACCAGTCGCTTGAGGTGGTAGTAGAGGGCATCGGCCGGGCGGCCCATCAGCGTCGACACCCCCGGCGCCGACAGCGGGCCGGCGGCTTGAATGGTATCGACGATTTCCTGGCGAACGGCCGATTCGAGGGCGGCGATCTGGTCCCGCCGTTTGATCGAGTAGGGCCGGGTCCGGGCTCTGCTTGACATAGTTGGAATATCGCGCCTGATTTCAACACCGCAAGAGAGGAACCTGCTGAGATGATCACGTGGACCGATCTGATCAAGGCCTGGCCCGGCCAAGAGGTGGTGGTGCGCTACGACCGGGAGGCCGATGCCTGGATGTTCATCGCCATCCACGCCACCCATGGCACGCGCTCGGTGGGCGGCTGCCGGATGAAGGTCTACGGGAGCCCCGAGGAAGGGTTGTGGGACGCGATCCGGCTCGCCGAGGGGATGACCCACAAGTGGGCGGCGATTGACGTGAACTACGGCGGCGGTAAGGCGGTCATCGCGCTCTCCAAGCCGGTGACGGGCCCGGACCGGACCGCGCTCCTGCTCCGGTTTGGCCGGATGATCGACTCGTTGAACGGGCGCTACGGCACCGGCCCCGACATCGGGACCACGCCCGCCGACATGGCACTCCTCGCGACGGTCACCCGCTACGTCCATTGCTACGACTGGACGATCAAGGCCCCGTACGACCCCGGGATCTACACGGCGTTAGGTGTCTTCGTCGGGATGAAGGCGGCGTGGCGCCAGGTCACCGGCTCCGACGACCTCCGCGGGGTGAGGGTTCTCGTCCAGGGCGTCGGCGATACCGGGGCACCGTTGGCCCGGTACCTCGCGAAGGCCGGGGCGGTGGTACTGCTCAACGACATCAACGCTGAGAAACTCGCGGCCCTCGCGGCGGAGCTCAAGGCGGAGACGGTCCCGACCGACCGGGTCTACGAGACGGCCTGCGACGTCTACGCCCCCTGCTCGGTCGGCGCGACCCTCGACGAAACGACGATTCCGAAGCTCCGGTGCCGGGTCGTGGCCGGCGCCGCCAACAACCAACTCCGAGCGCCGGAGGACGGGCCTCGGCTGGTAGCGCGGAACATCCTCTACGCCCCGGACTACGTGGTGAATGGCGCCGGCGCGGTCTCACTCGCCATGGTCGACGAGGGGGCAACCTTCGAGGCGATCGAGGTGGCGATTCAACAGATGGACGCCCGGCTCACCGGGATCTTCAAGGATGCCGCCGGTCGGGGAGAATCCCCGGTCGAGGCGGCCCGGCGGATGGTGGAGCGGAGACTAGCGGCGATCAAGACCTGACCCTCGAACGGAGCTACCACATGCGGTTGGCCACACTGCTGGTGTTCGCTGGCGCGATCGTCGCGAGTCGCGCCCCGGCGCAGGAACGCGAAGTCGAGATTCAATGGGGCGTCAAGATTCCACTCCGCGACGGCGTCCGCTTGAACGCCACGATCTACCGCCCCCGGGGCATCACCGCGCCCGGTCCGGTGGTCTTTACCCTGACCCCCTACATCGGCGACACCTACCACAAATTCGCGATGGAAATGGCCCGCGACGGCTACACCTTCGCCGCCGTCGACGTCCGGGGTCGCGGCAACTCCGAGGGCGCCTTCGAACCGTTCGTCAACGAGGCCAAGGACGGCCATGACGTGGTCGAGTGGTTCGCGGCCCAGCCGTGGAGCACCGGCAAGATCGGGATGTGGGGCGGATCGTACGGCGGCTACGACCAATGGGCCACCATCAAGGAGTTGCCACCCCACCTCACCACGATCGTGCCGGTGGCGCCGGCGTATCTCGGGATCGACTTCCCGATGGTCGGCAACATCTTCTCGACCTACCTGCCCCAGTGGCTCACCTTCACCTCGGGGAAAACCGCTCAGGCCCAGATCTTCGCCGATATGAGCCAATGGGCGGGGTACGCCCGGATTCTCCGCCGCGAGGGGCTCCCGTTCCAGGCGCTCGACAGTATCGCCGGCAATCGGTCGACCATGTTTCAGAAATGGCTGGCGAACCCGACCCCCGGGCCCTATTGGGATGCCACGTCGCCCACCCCCGCGCAGTATGCCCGGATTACCCAGCCGATTCTCACGATCACCGGGCATTACGACGGCGATCAGCTCGGCACCCTGACCCACTACCGAGCCTTCCTTCAACACGCCACGGACGAGGCCCGGCAGAACATCTATTTGGTGATCGGGCCGTGGGATCACGGCGGCACCCGGGTTCCCACGGCCGAGGTGAACGGGGTCACGTTCGGACCCGCGAGCTTGCTCAGCATCCACCAGCTCCACAAAGCCTGGTACGATTGGACTCTGCGGGGCGTCGGGTCGAGGCCTGAGTTCCTGAAGAAGCGGGTGGCCTACTACGTCGCCGGATCCAACGGCGACGTCTGGCGCTATGCCGATAGTCTCGAGGCCGTGGCCACCGACACCAAGAAGTTCTATCTCAATTCAACCGGCGGGCGGGGCACCGACCTGTTCGGCGGCGGCAGCCTCGATCCGACGGCCCCGGACCGCTCCGAACCCGACGTCTATACCTACAACCCGCTCGATCCCGCGGCCGCGGGCGATGTCACCCATCCTTCGGCGCTCTCGTTCGTCGATCAAACCCGAGTGATCAACACCCGGGGTAACGGGGTGATCTACCACACCGAGCCGTTTGGGGAAGAAACCGAGATCGCCGGCAACGTGGCGCTCACGATCTGGCTCGCGCTCGATGTGCCCGACACCGACCTCGCCGCCACGCTGTTTGAAATCCTTCCCGACGGACGGAGCATTGAACTCGCGAGCGCCCAACTTCGGGCTCGGTACCGGGAATCACTCCGGCAGGAGAGGCTGGTGCCACCGGGTGTGCCGCTTCCGTTCCAACTCACCAACTTCAACTGGTTTGCCCGCCGAATCGCGAAGGGCAGCCGACTCCGGCTCTTCTTCCGCTCGCCGAACGGCACCGAGCTCCAGCAGAACTTCAACTCCGGTGGCGTGGTGGCGAAAGAAACCCGGAAGGACGCCCGAACCGCGCGGATCACGGTCCTCCACGATCGGGCCCACCCGAGCGTCTTGGTGGTCCCGATCCGGCGGTGACCGGCGACGGGATGATCCCGGCATTATCATCCCTCAAACATGCGCTTCTGCCACGTCTCGACCTTCTATCCCCCGTACCATTTCGGTGGCGACGGGATCCTGACGCAGTCGATCTGCGAAGGTCTGGTGCGGCGGGGCCACGAAGTCACCGTGGTGCACTCCGCCGATGCCTTCGAACTCCGCGGCGCACCGATCACCGCACCGCCCGCCGATCCGCCCGGACTCCGGCGGGTTACCATCCGGAGCCCGGCCGGTGCGCTCGCGAGTCTAGTCACCCAGCAAACCGGGCGACCCGGCCTCCTGGCCCGACCGCTCCGCCAAGCGCTCGCCGCCGACTTTGACGTCGTCCACTTTCACAACATCTCGCTGATCGGCGGGCCGGGCGTCCTCCCCTTGAGCCGCGCCCCCGTCACCCTGTACACCCCGCACGACCACTGGTTGCTCTGTACCACCCACGTGTTGTGGAAGAACCGGTCCAGGCCGTGCGACCGGCCCCAGTGTTTTCGGTGCGCGGTACAAAGCGGCATCCCGCCGCAACTCTGGCGGCTCGGCGGGCACGTGGCCCGGTCGCTCGCCCACGTCGACGTCATCCTCGCGCCCAGTCAGTTCACGGCCGACCGGCATCGGGCCGCGGGGATCACCCGGCCGATCCAAGTCCTGCCCTCGTTCACGGCGGCGGCCCCGGCGGCGGGCCGGCTTCGTCCGGCGGCCGGCCCGTTCGTATACGTCGGCCGGTTGATCCGTTCCAAGGGTATCGAGCAGCTGTTGGAGGCGTTCGCCGCCCGGCCGGCGTTGCGGCTTCAGGTGGTCGGCGACGGTCCGCTCGGCGAAGCGCTCCGTGCCCGCTATCGAGCGTCGCCCCAGATTTCGTTCGTTGGCGGCCTGCCCCATGCAGAGATCGAGGCCCTGTATGCGGAGGCCATGGCCGTCGTCATTCCCTCGTGGGGGCCTGAGGTTTTTCCGCTGGCGGCGCTCGAAGCGATGGCGGCCGGCGCGCCGGTCATCGTTCGCCGGGCCGGGGGGAGCGCGGAGGCGGTCGAACGGACCGGCGGGGGTCTGGTGTACGACGAGCCCGACGAGTTGCTCCCGCTGATCGACCGGCTGGCCGGCGATGCCGGCTTGCGAGCGACACTTTCTGAGCGAGGCCGCGCCGGCGCGAACACGATGTATCTCGAAGACCGGTGGATGGCGGCCTACTTCGCCGTCATCGACGAGATCGCCAGCACCAAGCGCCCGGGACGAGACCAATGACCCGCGGGCCGACCTCCCTGCCCTTGATCGGCCACGCCCTCCATTTCCTCCGCGACAAGCCGGGGTTCCTGCGCGCCTGTCACCACCAGTACGGCGACTGCGTCCGCCTCGAGATCGGCGGCCCAACCTGGCTGCTCAACGACCCCACCGACGTGAAGCACGTGTTGGTGGACGGCGCGGGCCGATACGAAAAGACGCCCAAGCTCACGAGCGCCCGCGGCCGCGACCTCTCGGGCGCCGGCCTCCACACCGCCACCGGGCTCGATCACTTGTATCTCCGCCGAATGGTCCAGCCGCTCTTTCATCGAAAGGTGGTCGAGGGGCATGCCGGGCTGGTACGCGCCGAGGCCGACCGGTCGCTCAACCGGTGGCGCCTCGGACAGACGATCGATCTTTGGGAAGAAATGCTCGGCCTCTCGCAGCGGGTCATGATCGCCGCGCTCTTCGGAGAGGGGTTCGTGGATCAGGACTCGCGGTTCGCCCGGGCGGTCACGATCCGCCGGTCGTACATCGAGTTCTTCTTCACCAGCAACCTGCCTCGGCCGGAGTATTGGCCGCTGCCGGTGGTGCGCCGCTACCGGCGAGCGCGTCATGACCTCGCGGCCATCATCGACGGGCAGATCGCCGAACGGCGGCGGCACGGCGCCCCCGGCGACGACTGGCTGTCGATGCTGGTCGGCACCACGGGGCGGGACGGCGCGCCGCTCACCGACCGGCAAATTCGCGACGAAGCCGTCACCCTGACCAGCACCGGATACGAAACGGTAGCCGCTCTGCTGACCTGGGCCGGGCATCTGCTTTCCCGCGACCAGTCCGTGCAGGGCACGGTTCGCGAGGAGGCGGTGGCCTCCGATACCCACGAGGCTCCGCTCATGGTACGGGTGCTCAACGAGTCGATGCGGCTCTTCCCGCCGACCTGGCTCTTCGTCCGGGTGGCGGTCGCGGACGACAGCCTGCCGGGCGGCGCCACCGTCCGCGCGGGCGACAAGATCTATCTCTCGCCGTACACGATGCATCGCCACTCCGATTGGTACGCCCGGCCCGACCACTTCGACCCGGAACACTTCTCCGATGAAGCGGTGAGCACCCGGCCTCGATTCGCGTTTTATCCGTTCGGCGGCGGCGCCCGGCAGTGCATCGGCGAACCGTTTGCCCGGCTCGAGGCCGCGCTGGTGCTGGCCGCGATCCTGCGCCGGTTCCGGCTCGCGCCCGCCAGCACCGAACCGGTCGCGCTCCGGCCATCCATTGTACTGGAACCACGGGGCGGACTGCCGATCCGGTTGGCAGACGAAGGCACGATTTGAAGCGCAAGCATACATCATTGCATATTTCATCTCAATATATTATTATGTATGATATTATGAGCTATATATGTCAAAAGATATAATTCAAACAACCGGAGCCACACCTCTTTTCGCGCTCCTAGCTAACGCTCGAAAAGAAAAGGGCTTAACTCAGGGAACCTTGGCGCGGCTGCTCGGCGTCCCCCAGGGCCATATTTCTCGGGTTGAGTCGGGCTTGGTTGACGTCCGGGTCTCCACGCTCGTGGAACAGGCCCGGCTGGTTGATCTCGAGGTCGTCCTGGTCCCAAGGAAGTGGATACCAGCGGTGAGCAAGCTGATGAGACCTGGCCCGGAGAAATCGTCCTTCCTCTATCGGCTCCCGAAGTAGTGAGGGCCGGTGGCGATCTCGGTGCTGGAGGTTCTGCTCAATGAGGTCCCGGTCGGAACGATTACCCACCTACCCGGCGATCGAACCCTGTTCGGGTTCGCCGATGACTACCTCCACGACGCCGAGCGGCCCACCCTCAGCCTCTCGTTCAAAACGGTGGATGGTCGGGTAGCGACGTCCTCCAGGCCAACCCGAACCCGGGTCGCTCCGTTCTTCTCCAATCTTCTGCCGGAAGGGCATCTCCGCACCTACTTGGCAGAGCGCGGTGGCATCCATGCCAGTCGAGAGTTCTTCCTCTTGTGGCTTCTGGGCGAAGACCTGCCGGGAGCGGTGGTCGTACGAGCAAGCGATGGCGAAGGCCTGCCGCCCCACCGCGAAAGCGACGAAAGTGAAGCCGAATACGAGCAGCAGCTGTTGCGATTTTCACTGGCCGGCGTGCAGCTCAAGTTTTCAGCCGTCATGGAAGCTGACGGCGGGTTGACCATTCCGGCGAAGGGTGTCGGCGGAGATTGGATCGTCAAACTTCCCTCGTCGAGACACCTTGCCGTCCCGCAAGTGGAGTACGCGACCATGCGGCTGGCCGGAGCGGTGGGGATCGACGTGCCGGAAGTGAGGTTGGTCAAGGCCTCCGACCTGAACAACGTGCCGGACCAGGTGCGCTCGACGGATCACGCGCTCGCCGTGCGGCGCTTTGACCGCCCACCCCGTGGCCCAAGAGTGCATATCGAGGACTTCGCTCAGGTCTTCAACGAATTCCCGTCGCGCAAGTACGAACGCGCCAGCTACGAGGACATCGGGCGGGTGCTTTGGGCCGAGGCCGGACTCGAAAGCATCAAGGAGCTTGCTCGCCGGCTGGCTTTCTCGGCCCTGATCGGGAACGCCGACATGCATCTCAAGAACTGGTCCGTCATCTATCGGGACGGCCGAACCGCCGCCCTGGCGCCCGCCTACGATTTGGTGCCGACCATCGGCTACCTCCCTGACGATCAGATGGCCTTGAGTATGGCAGGCACCACGTCCATGCCTGCGGTCGACTCGACCCTCTTCGCAAAGTTCGCGAATCGTGCCGGACTGCCTGAGCAACCGGTGGTTGACGCGGCGATGGAGACCGCGCAACGGCTCGCCACCCAGTGGAAAACCCATGAGGTCGTGGATCTGATTCCGGTCGCGATCCGAGATCGAATCGACCGGCACATGAGGCGGGTTCCCCTTGGCTGAGGGCGTCGGGGCTGGCCCGGTTAGCTTTCGGACCGGTTTCGAGTCGGCGCGCCCGATTGGTCGCCACGACGATGGATCACCTCCGTCCCCCCCAGTAGACCCATGACTATCCGCTCGACCCTCCTCGCGCTCTCACTCTCGGTGCCGCCCCTCATGGCTCAAGTCACCAGTCCCGCTACCCGGTCCGGCCGCTCGACGGTCTACGCCCCCCGGTCGGCCGTCGCCACCAGTCAACCGCTCGCGACCACCGCCGCGCTGGCCATCCTCGAACAGGGGGGCAACGCGATCGACGCCGCCGTCGCCGCGGCCGCCGTGCTCAACGTCACCGAACCCCACATGACCGGCATGGGCGGCGACATGTTCGCCATCCTCTGGTCGGCCAAGGAAAAGCGTTTGGTTGGCCTCGACGCCTCGGGCAAGTCCGGGTCGAAGGTCGACGTGGCCGCCTTGGTTGCCGCCGGAGAAACGACGGCGCCCAGCACCGGAGCCCGGGCCGTCACAGTGCCCGGCGCGTTGGCCGGCTGGAACGCGCTCCTCACCAAGTACGGCACCAAGACGTTAGGCGAGGTGCTGGCGCCGGCCATCCGCCTGGCCGAGGAAGGGTTCCCGGTCAGTCCGGTCATTGCCCAAGATTGGGCCACCGAGGTCGAGAAGTTATCCGGTGATCCCGGAGCCCGGACCACCTACCTGATCGAGGGCCGGCGGGCCCCGACCCCCGGCGAATGGTTCAAGAACCCCGATCAGGCGCGGACGTTCCGCCGGATTGCCGAAGGCGGCATCGGCGTCTTCTACGGGGGCGACTTGGGCCGGGAGTTCGTCACCGGCCTCGAGAAATTGGGCGGCTACCTCACCCTCGAGGACCTCCGGGCCATGACGCCGCGGTGGGTCGAGCCGCTCTCGGTCAACTACAAGGGCTACACCCTCCACGAACTGCCGCCGGCCGGCCAAGGCATTGCCGCGCTCCAGATGCTCAAGATGCTGGAGACGTTCGATCTCAAGTCGATGGGTCACAACTCAGCCCGCTATCTCCACACCCTGATCGAGGCCAAGAAACTGGCCCACGCCGACCTCGCCAAGTACGTGGCCGATCCGGACTACATGACCGTCAAGCCGGCCGCGCTCCTCGACAGCGGCTATCTGGCCAAACGGGCAGCCCGGATCGACCCGCGACGCGCCGCCGACCGCCCCGCCCCCGGCGAGATCGCCACCGCGAGCGAAACCGTCTACCTGACCGTGGCCGACGCCGAGGGCAACATGGTGTCGTTCATCAACTCGATCTACAGCTATTTCGGATCCGGCGTGGTGATCCCGGGCACCGGGATCATGCTCCAGAACCGGGGCGCCGGGTTCGTGATCACCGAAGGCCATCCCAACCGGCTGGCGCCGGGCAAACGGCCGCTCCACACCATCATTCCGGCCTTCGTGACCCGACAGGGACAGCCGTGGCTGTCGTACGGCGTGATGGGCGGCGACATGCAACCCCAAGGGCACGTGCAAGTGTTGCTCAACCTGGTGGAGTTCGGGATGGACCCCCAGGAGGCCATCGAGGCCCCCCGGTTCCGCCACTTGGCCGGCCTCACGGTGTCGGTCGAGAACCTGCCGGAGGCGGTGGCCCGGGAGCTCACCGCGATGGGACATCAACTCCGCGATCCCAAGGGCATCGCGTTCGGGGGCGGCCAGGCCATCCTCAAGCTGGCCCGGGGCTGGGCCGCCGGATCCGATCCGCGGAAAGACGGGATGGCGGCGGGGCGGTGATGCCGGACCCCACGCTTCGATCTCTGCTCAAGGATGCGGCCGAGCGGGGCATCCACTACCGCGAATCCCTGGAGACCCGCGGCGTCGCCCCGACCGCCGAGGCGCTGACGGCGCTCGAGCAGTTCCGCCACCCGCTCCCCGATGCCGGCGCCGATGCCGCCGCGGTCATTGCGGAGCTCGACCGGTTGGGTTCGCCGGCCACGATGACGATGTCCGGCGGGCGCTACTTCGGATTCGTCAACGGCAGTTCCCTGCCCGTCACCGTGGCTTCGAATTGGCTGGCCACCGCGTGGGACCAGAACACCGCGCTCCATGCCATGTCGCCGGTGGCCGCGGTACTCGAAGACGTGGCGTTAGGCTGGACCCTCGATGCGCTCCGGCTTCCGGCCACGGCGGGCGGCGCCTTCGTCGTCGGGGCCACGATGGCCAACTTCACCGCGCTCGCCGCCGCCCGGCATGCCGTCCTCGAGCGAGCGGGCTGGGATGTCGACAACAACGGCCTCTTCGGGGCCCCGCCCATCACCGTCATCGTCGGCGACGAGGTGCACGTCACGGTTCGCCGCGTGCTTGGCTTGCTCGGCCTGGGACGATCACGAACCGTGACGGTTCCGGTCGACAGCCAAGGCCGGATCCGGCCAAACGCCTTACCACGGATCGACGGACCGACCATCGTCTGCATCCAGGCCGGCAACGTGAATACCGGCGCCTTCGATCCCGCCGCCGAGATCTGCGCCTGGGCCAAGCCGGATAACGCCTGGGTCCACGTCGATGGCGCGTTCGGGCTCTGGGCCCGGACGGTTCCCGCCCTCGCGGGGTTGGTCGAGGGCTATGATCTGGCGGACTCGTGGGCCACCGATGCCCACAAATGGCTCAACGTGCCCTATGACTGCGGCATCGCCATGGTCACCGACGGTTCGGCGCTTCGGGCCGCGATGGCCATGACCGCGGCGTACCTCCCGCCATCAGCGGTTCGCGATCCGATGCACTACTCGCCCGACGGCTCCCGGCGGGCCCGCGCCGTCGATGTCTGGGCAGCTTTCCGCCACTTGGGCCGCCACGGGGTCGCGGCGCTCGTCGAGCGGTGCTGCCGGCATGCCGCCCGAATGGCGGCCGCCCTTCGGGACGCCGGACACCAGGTGTTGAACGATGTCGAGCTCAACCAAGTGTTGGTAGCTTTCGGCTCCGACACCAAGACCAACCGGGTGATTGCCGCCGTCCAGGCCGCCGGGGTCTGCTGGTGCGGCGGAACCCGATGGCAGGGCCGGGATGCGATGCGGATCAGCGTCTCATCCTGGGCAACCACTGATACCGATGTCGACGTATCGATCCGCTCGATCCTCAACGCCGCGGCAGACCTATGATGACCATGAAGTCCGATCGCTCAGGCTGGCTCCGCCCGGCCCTCCTCGGCCTGGCGCTCGCGGGGTGCCGCTCAGGGCCCGACTTTCTCCCGGTGGCCACGGTAAAGGAACTGATGAGTGCCGTGGTCGAACCGGCCGCCGATCTCTACTGGGACGCCGTCGGCACGGTGGACGACTCGACCGGCTCGACCAGCTACGGACCGGAAACCCCCGCGGAGTGGGCGGCCTTGAGAGGCAACGCGATGGTCATCGCCGAATCAGGCAACTTGCTGATGATGGACCCGCGGGCCCGCGACCGGGACCAATGGATGGTCCTCTCGCGCGCTATGGTTGAAGCCGGCCGGCAGGCGATCGCGGCGGCCACCGCGCAAGACACCGCCGCCGTCTTCAACGCGGGCGCCACCCTCTACGAGAGCTGCAGCCGTTGCCACGCCGCGTACGCGATCAAACCGGCCCCGCCACCGACGCAAGGGAAGTAGACCAGCGGTGCTCGAGTTTCTCCAATGGCTGGCCGGCACCGAACCGAGCATCGCGCTCCGGGAGTCGCTCTACATGTGGCCGTTCGTCGAGTCGGTCCACGTGCTCACGTTGGCGCTGTTTGCCGGCACCGCCATCATGCTCGACCTCCGGCTCCTGGGCTTGGCCCTTCGGCCGGTGCCGGTCGCCGTCCTCACCAGCCGGATGCTGCCCTGGACCCGAGCCGGATTCGCGGCCATGGTGGTGACCGGGATGCTCCTGTTCTACGCCAATCCGGCGCACTACTACCAGAACGTGTTCTTCCGGATCAAGGTGGTGTTGCTGGCGGTCGTCGCGCTCAACATCTGGCTGTTCCACTCCCGGATTCATCGCCGGGTGGCGGAGTGGAGCCGCGATCCGGTCACACCCCGAGCCGCCCGGATCGCCGCCATCGTGTCGCTCGCCTCGTGGGCCGGCATCGTGGTGGCCGGACGCCTGATTGCCTATAACTGGTTCGACTGCGACATCCAGCCGCAATCCGATTTCATCAACTGGATCGCGGGGTGTGTGATCCAACCCCCGACTCAATAGGATCCGCACCCGATGGGTCTGGCGTTCTTTCAGTGGTGCGAAGGCACCTTCATCGGGGAGACAGTCCGAACCTCGGTCTGGCTCTTTCCGATCATCGAGGCCTTCCACCTGCTCGGCCTGAGCCTGTTAGGCGGTGCGGTCTTGGTCCTCGACCTCCGGCTGGTCGGCGTCATGCTCGGGTCGGAACCGATCGCCGAACTGGCCCGATCGACCCGGCGGTGGGTCGTCGCGGGGGTAACCACCATGGTCCTGACGGGGGTGCCGCTGTTCTTGTCGGAGGCGGTGAAGTGCTACTACAACCCGTCGTTCTGGGTCAAGATGGCCACGCTGCCGGTGGCCGTCGCATTCACGGTCGCGGTCCGGCGGCAGATCGCGAAAGAGCCCCCCGCCGCCACCTCGCCCCGAACCAGGCTGGCCGGGGCGACCTCGATGCTACTCTGGTTCACCGTCGCCGCCGCCGGCCGGTGGATCGGCTTCTCGTCCTGATCAGCTCGGCGGCGTCTTCGGCGGCGCCTCATTTTTGTCGCGGCCGTCCGATGGCGCACCGGTGCCCGACGACCCCATGAAGAACTTCCGGCCGTCCGTCAGCGTCACATCCCGGCCATTGGCCCGCTTGAGCGAGTGATCCTTGGCCTGGTAGCCGTCCACGATCAGCTCCGTTCCATAGGTCAACGACTGGCGGGAAAGCCCGCGGCGGAGCAGCGTGTTCGGCGTCCCGCCCTCGACCATCCACACCTCGCTCGACCCGTCCGGTTTCTTCACGTCGATGTGAATCCAGGCGTGCGGGTTGACCCATTCGAGCTTGACCACTTTTCCCTGGAGCCGGATCGGCGCGTCCCGATCGAACTCGGCGCCAAACGCATGATGGGCCACGAGCGGCGCGGCCACGCCCGCGAGCAGAAGGCCGGCCCCAATCACCACTGGAGAGATTCGCATTGGATCGTCCTTGTTACGGAGACTTCTTCGCGGCTTCCCGTTCCAACGCCCGGGCACCGCTCAACACATTCGACAACGCGTAGTTTCCTTCGTGACAGGCGTACTCGTATATCTGTTCCTTGAGCGCCGTAAACGGCACCTCACCGCTCCATGGCGCGGTGTACGTGGCCGGATCATCCACCGTAAACCGGTAGAGGATGGTGCCTTGATCGGCCCGGTGGAACCGCTCGATCACCTTGAGGTTTTCGTTGGTGGCCCGAAAGATCTGCGACGGATGGAAGTTGGTCGTTTCGACCACCAGGGTATCGCCCACCCAGCGGCCGTGGGAATCGCCCATCCAGGGCCGAATGCCTTTCGGAAGCCGGGGCCGGTCGCCGAGGGGGATGATCCGGGCGTCGTGGACCATTTCGGTCAGGATCATGATGTGATCCTTGGTCTGCACGATGGTGTAGTTGTTGTTGTAGAAATAGTTCGGCAGCATCGGAGGCCCGGCGTTCGAGCCGAACGACATGATGCAGCGTTCCGCGAGCGGGCGGTTCTCGGGGTTGTCATACTCCCCGAACTGGCGCGCCCGCCCCATGACCGCGCCGATTCGGGCCCGGCCGTCAGGGGTGAGGGCCGGAATCTTGCCGTTCGGCGGGTCGACGACCAACGAGCTTCGGAACTCACCGTTGACGACGGCCACCCGGTCTCCGGCGTCGATCCAGAGGTAGTTATAGCCGCCCACTCCACCAGCAGCGCCAACCGAGCCGTCGCCGCCTTTCGGCGGTGCCACCCGATCGGGGTCGCTCGGCTTCAAGGCGCGCTCGATGGTGTCGGCCCGGATCTTCTCGATCCGTGCCATCTGCTCCGGCGTGAGGGCCCGTTCCTGGCCGCTCGGCCGCTCGATCGGCGTAATGGTCCCGTTGGTCCAGTTGCCCTGGAGGTCCGGCCGGCCATCGGGGGTCCGCGGCGTCTTCCACGGACGAGGCGCGGCCTTGGGCGCTTGGGCAAATCCGGCCGGCTGCCCATGAGCCAGGCCGATCGCGGCGATCAGCAACCCGAGACGAGTGATGGACTGGCGCATGGCGGCTCCCTTACTTGATGGGGTTCTTCCGAAGGTGGCCGTAGAGCAATTCCTCCACGAACTCGACGCACTTGAACTGGCCGAGCCGCTGATCGGGGTTCACGTGTTTGTAGAGCGGCATCCGAATCGTCCAGGGCTTTGAAAAGGTCTGGGGATCCTCGATGGTGGCCTCGTACTGGATGTGGTAGGGCGTCGTCATCGTGTAGCGCTCGACCACTTTGAGTGCCTCTGTGTGATGATTCCCGGCTCGATCGAACCAACTCTGGTCGTTGAAGCCGGTGGCCTCGATCACGAAGGTGTCGCCCTCCCAGTGGCCGACCGACTGCCCCATCCAGGAGTCGACTTCGGCCGGTCCGGGATCTTTGAGGTAGACGTTCCGGACCGCGCCGGCAAACTCGTAGGCGATGAAGAAGGCTTTCTCGCTTTGAAAGATCTGGAACGGAAACGGCAAGTAGGTCGCGCGCGGCACGCCCGGCAGGTAGCACTTGATCTCGGGATCCCGGCTCAACCAATTCTCCTGGTTCTCCTTCTTCTTCTGGAGCGCCGCCGGGAGGTACGGGATCTCGCCGCCGACCACGACGCCGAGTCCCGACGGGACCGCGCCGACCGCGCCGAAGGCGATCACTTCCTTGGCCGGCACCGGCACCACCGGTCCGGGCCGCATCGCGAGGGCCGGTTTGGCCGAGTGAGCCTCGAGATCATAGTTGGCGGTGTTGAGGACCTGCCAAATCCCGTTGAGATCCGGCTTGCCGGAGGCGGTGCGGGGCAGCGTCACCCGCTGGGCTCCCGCCACGGACGCGATCGAAGCCAGGAGCAGGAGAACCACGGCCAGTCTGGAGGGAGCGGTCTGCATGAGGCGAAAGTTGGCCCGGACCGAGGCAAGCCGCCAGGGCCTGGTTGGCGGGGCGCTGCTTGTTGGGATCGGCTTGGGGCTCTAGGTTGGGCGGAGACCATTATTCCAGGCGGCCCCCTCTGTCCCTCCCCGCTGTGCGGCTGATTGCGATCGTTGCGCTCGTCATGGCCGGTGACCGTTCAGCGGCGCTGGCCCAATCGCGGGGTCAGGTCGTGTACCGTGAGAAGTGCGCCGGTTGCCATGATGGTGACGGCTCGGCCCGGGCCCCCCGCTCCACCTCGTTGAACGCCATGACCGCCCGAGCCATCCTCGCCACGCTGACGCAGGGCACGATGCGCGAAGTAGCGGCCGCCCTTCCCGAAGACGACCGCCGGGCGGTGGCCGAGTATCTCAGTCGCCGGCCGGTGACGCCGGCGGCCCTGCCCGCGAGTGCCTACTGTGGCCGGCCCCTGGGTCCGACCCCCGCGGCGAGCCCCCTCGACTGGACCGCCTGGGGCGGTTCGCCGAGCGGCACCGGTTTTCGAACCGCCGAGCAAGCCGGATTGCGGGCCGCCGACGTGCCGGGCCTCGAGCTCCGGTGGGCGTTCGGATTTCCCGATGGGACGGTGACCCGATCGCAGCCGAGCGTCGCCGGGAATCAGATCCTGGTTGGAGGCCAATTCGGCGAGGTCTATTCCCTCGATCTCAAGACGGGCTGCATCCAGTGGACCTTCGAAGGTGAGGCGGCGGTCAAGGGGGTGGTCGCGATCGCCCCGCCTAACGACCGGGGGCAGCGGACCGCGATCGCCGCCGATTTCCGGACCAACGTGGTGGCGCTCGACCTCGCGACCGGTACGCCGCGCTGGAGGACGCGAGTGGGAGACCACCCGTCGGCGAACATCACCGGGTCACCGGTGGTCCACGGGGGTCTGGTGTACGTGCCGGTCTCCTCGATGGAGGTGGTGGCTGCGGGGAATCCCGCCTATCGGTGCTGCACGTCGTCGGGGGCAGTGGTCGCCCTCGACCTCGTGACCGGCTCGGTGGTCTGGCGTCATCGGGCCATCGAAGCGGAGGCCAAAGAAGTCGGCACGACCTCGGCGGGGGTCCCGATCTTCGGACCCGCCGGGGTCCCGATCTGGTCGAGCCCGACGGTGGATGCCCGCCGCGGTTTGCTCTATGTCGGCACCGGGGAGAACTACACCCGGCCGACCAGCCCGTCCAGCGACGCGATTCTCGCTCTCGATCTCAAAACCGGCCGCCTGGTGTGGTCGTTCCAGGCCACCTTGGATGACGCCTACAACATGGCCTGCGGCGTCCGGAAGGGCGCCAACTGCCCTACCGCCCACGGGCCCGATGTCGATTTCGGCCAAGCCCCCCTGCTCACGACCCTGCCCGACGGACGGGAGATCCTCGTCGCGGGCCAGAAGCTCGGCGTCGTCTACGCGCTCGACCCCGATCGCCGGGGCGCCGTAGTCTGGCAAGCGCGGGTGGGCCGAGGCGGAGCGTTAGGCGGCATTCACTGGGGAGTGGCGGCTGGCGAGGGCCGGGTGTTTGCGCCGATTTCCGACCGCCTGACCGGCATCGATCCGGCTGGGGAGGCGCGGCCGGGTCTCCACGCGCTCGATCTGGCCACGGGAGCCGCGCTCTGGAGCCAGCCGGCGCCCCCATGCGTGGCCCGGGCCGGATGTTTTGCGGCCTTCTCGGCGGCGGCGGCGGCGATCCCAGGAGCGGTCTTTGCCGGGGGACTCGACGGGCATCTTCGAGCCTACGCCGCCGACGACGGCCGGCTGCTGTGGGCATTCGATACCGGGCGGGATTTCGTCACCGTCAACGGGGTCCCGGCCCGGGGCGGCGCCTTCGACGGGCCCGGCCCGACCATCGCCGGCGGGATGGTGTTCGTCAGTTCCGGGTACGGGGTCTTTGGGCAGACGCCGGGCAACGTGCTGCTCGCCTTCGGCGTGAAGCAGCCCTGAATGACCATCGCCGGGTTGCGGCTCCGGCTGGCCCTCGTCGGCCTCGCCTCGGTGGGGGCCTGCCGGACCGCACCGCCGGCGGAACCCACCGGGCCGGTCGATGCCTTGGCGAACGAACTCGCCAGCTGCGCGCCGTGCCACCAGCCGATCGTCGAACGCTATCGGCAAACGGCCCACTATGCGACCTCCGCACCGGCCACCGCCACGACCATTAAAGGGAGCTTTGCGGCCGGGCGGAATCTCCTCCGGACCCGCGACAGCGCCGTCTCCTTTCAGATGGAACACCGCGACGCCCGGTTCTACCAGACCGCGGTCGACGCCCGCACGAAGCGGTCTCGCACCGAGTCGATCGATATCGTGATCGGGTCCGGGCGCCGGGGACAAACCTTCGGGTTTTGGCGGGACGGGATTCTGGTGGAGTTACCGGTGTCGTACCTCACGGCGCCGGACACCTGGATCAACAGCCCGGGCTATCCGGACGGCCAGATCGACTTCAGCCGCGTGGTGGTACCGCGCTGCCTCGAATGCCACAGCACCACGTTCACCGTCGAACAGGAGAACGGGCGGGCCCGCTATTCGAATCAGTATCAACTCGGCATCGGCTGTGCCAAGTGCCATGGTGACGCCACGGCCCACCTCGCGAAACCGGCGGCTCTGAACATCCGGAACCCGGCCCGCTTTGCCCGGGAGCGAAAGGTCGATACCTGCGGGCTCTGCCACTCGGGCCCGCGCCGCCTGCTCCGGCCGCCGTTTACCTACCGGCCGGGGGAGCCCCTCGATCTTTACCTAGCGCCCCCGGCCGATTCGTCATCCGCCCGCCCCGACGTCCATGGCGACCAGGTCGGGCTCCTGGCCCGGTCCCGCTGCTTCCAACAAAGTCCGGGGATGTCTTGTGCCACCTGCCACGACGTCCATCAAGCCGAGCGCGAGCTGGGCCCGTTGTCCGGCAAGTGTCTCCAATGCCACGGCGCGGGCCGCCATCCGAAGATCCGCTCGGCGGCCGGCGATCTCAAGGCCGGTTGCGTGGGCTGCCACATGCCGACCGAGGAATCGGGCGGACTTCAACTCAACGGCACCACCGGATCATCGCGGCTGTCGTTCCGGAGCCACCGAATCGCGATCTACCCCGCGAAGTAGCCGTTACTTCGGCGGGACCACCGCGTCGATGACGTGCACGATCCCGTTCGACCCCCGAATCGAGGCGACGATCTTCCCGTCGCCAAAGTAGGTGTCCCCGCCCTTCTTGGAGATCACCGCCGAGGTCCCGTCCGCCATCCCGAGTGATTGCCCGTCCGTCAGCTCCCCGACGACATAGACCGAGGTGGTCACGTGATGGCGGAGAATCGCTTGCAGCTTCGCGAGGTTCTCGGGCTTGAGAAGCTCCTCGACGGTGCCCTTCGGCAGCTTGTCGAACGCGGCATTGGTCGGGGCGAACACCGTATAGGGTCCCGAACTCGCCAGCACGTCGACCAACTTGGCGGCGGTCACCGCGGCGACCAGCGTCGTGTGGTCGGGCGATCCGGCCGCGATCTTGACCACGTCGCGCTGCGAACCGGTGTCTTTGACCGTGGCCATTCCGGCGGCCGGTGCCGCGGCCTGATCCGCTCCCGCCGGAGCGGCCGCGGGTTTCGAAGCGCAAGCGAGCACGAAGGGGAACAACACGACATGAGGACGGACGAGAGCACGCATGGTAAGGGGCCCGTGGGTGAGAGTGATCAACACAGCCTGACCCAAATTATGTCCCGGACGGCGGCGGCCAAGACCGCCGGCCGGGTGCTGAACGAAGTTTCATCCCGGCTTTAAGGGTTCTTGAGTATTCGCGGCCGCCATTGTACCGTTCGGTACAATTCCAAGGAGTCCATCCGGTGCCACCGGCCAGTCTGTCTCGTACCGAAGTCATCGAACGCCTGACGGCGGTTCTCCGCCGCCGCGGCTTCGCCGGCGCGTCGCTGGCCGAGTTGTCCAAGGCCACCGGACTCGGCAAATCGAGTCTCTACCACTACTTCCCCGACGGGAAGGACGACATGACCCGGGCGGTCCTCGCGCATTTGGCCACCCAACTCCAACAGGCCCTGTTCGCCCCATTGCTCGCTCCGGGTCCGGCCCGACGCCGGCTCGACGCGATGGCGGGCACGCTGGACAGTTTCTATCGGGGCGGGCGCGAGGCCTGTTTGCTCGGCAATCTCGTCGTCGGGGAGACCCGGGACCGGTTCCACGGGGAATTGGCGGCAATCTTCGAGGCGTGGGTCGCGGCCATCGCATCGGTGCTTCGCGATGCCGGGTTCTCGCGCGCCCTGGCCCGAACCCGGGCGGAGGACGCCGTCGTTCGGATCGAGGGCGCGCTGGTCCTCGCCGCCGGGTCAGGTCAGGCCGCGGTGTTCGAACGGACCCTCCGCCAGTTGCCCGCGGATTTGTTGGCGCCGGCCAAGGGGTGACGGCCCGAGCCGGCTCCGGCGCTACGCGGCCGGCCGCCGAACCGCCGCCACCAGACTCACGGCCATGAGGAGCAGGCCGCACATCACCACGATAGCCGCGCCGGTCGGGAGGTCGAGCCGATAGGAGGCCCACAATCCGAGCACGCTCGCGGCAGTGGTGACGCCCCACCCGACCACCAACCGCCCGATCCAGGTCTTCGCCAGCATCACGCCGCTGACCGCGGGCACGATCAGATAGGCAAAGGTCAGCAGGACGCCGGCCAACCGAACGAAACTGACGACGACGAGCGCGAACGCTGCGTAGAACATGAAGTCCCACAACCGGATCTTGACCCCCTGGGCCTCGGCCTGATCGGGGTCCGACGAAATCAGTGCGAAACGCCGGTGAAACACGCCGTAGAAAATCGCCAGGCCCAGGAAGATCGCCGCCCGCTGGCCGACTTCCGCCGGCGTGACGTTGAGGATATCACCCGTCAGCAGATGCTCCAGCTCCTCCTTGCCCCCCGCGACCCGGCTCAAGAGCAAGATCACCCCGGCCGCCGCGACGACGAAGGTGATCCCAATGATCGCCTCCTGAGGCACGTTGTGTTTCCGGACCCCGCGAGACCAGCTGAAGAACGCGGCGCCAAGGAACGTGACCCCAAGCGAGATCCAGAAGGTGATCGGATCGGTGAAATGGTGACCGAGGAGGAGCGCGATGCAGGTGCCCAGCGTGGCCACCTGCGCCAGCGCCAAGTCCACGAAGATCACCTCGCGTTCGACGACGTGCAGGCCGAGGTACACGAGGAGCGGCGGCAGAATGAGGCACGCCGCCAAGGGCCACTTCATAACCTCCCACGCAACCTGAAGATCGGCCGGGTTCATGGCTTCACCCCTAAGCCCGCGGCGAGCGTCTTGACCATGTAATCCATCAGCTCGAAGTAGGTGGCGGTGTTGGCGATCGCCCCGGGCTGCTGGGGAATATCGAGCACCGTCGCGCCGGTCTGACGAGCCACCGTTTCCGCCGTCCGCCGGTTCTGGTAGGGCTGCACCAGGATCACCCGGACCTTGGCCGCGTTCATCACGGTGATGACCTTGGCCAAGTGCGCGGGCGACGGCGCGATGCCCGGCTTCGGCTCGAGGTTCTCGACGATGTCCAGATTGAAGCGCTCGGCCAGGTAGACGAAGTCCTTGTGGTAGGTGACGATCTTGGCGCCGCGATAGGGCTCGAGTTGTTTCTTCCACTCCGCCAGTTTCCGGTCGACGGTGGCGTTGAACCGCGCGAGATTCGCCTTGAAGGTCTCGGCCGCCGCGGGGGCGACTTGCGAGAAGTGTTCGGCCATGTGGCCCGCGATGATCTTGGCGTTCTCCGGGTCGAGCAGGAAATGGGGATTCCCGAGCGAGTGGACATCGCCCTTGGCGCGATCGAACGTGGTCGGCACCTCGAGCATCCGAATCGACTGGGAGGCCACGATCCGGCCGGGCGCCCCCGCGGCAATCTTGTCGTTCCGCGCGTTGTCGAGCAGCGGCGGCAACCAGCCGAGCTCCAACTCAGCGCCGCCTTCGATCAAGACATCCGCGCGATTGAGACTGACGAGGTGGCTTGGTTTGGCGTCCACGAAATGAGGGTCTTCGGTGGGCTTGGCCAGCGCGATCACGTCGACGGCCTCGCCCCCGATTTCCCGGGCAATCGCGGCGAGATCGGGTGTCGTCGCCACGACATTGAGCTTCTTCGGAGCGGGCGTACCGATGCCGAACGCGGCAATCAGCGCCGTGGCCGTCATTCGGACTGTAGCTATGATCTGCATGGGATCCTGACCTATCGCTAGAATTTATGGGCGGCGTGAGCACCGAGGATGAACTCGAACTGCATCCACAGTGAATGATCGACCCCGAGCCCTTGCCGGTGGTCGTAGTTGTACTGCAACCGCACTTTCGAAAACTCGGTCGGATACCAGGTCAGGTTAGGTGACATCCGGTAGCGCTCGGCCCGAAGTTCCGAGTCGAACGCGGCGGGGCTCCCGCTGACGAAGTCTCCGCGCAACCCCAGGACGATCCGGGGCTTAATGCCCCACAAGAGCTGGGAGTAGACACCCCGGTCTTTAAGGGTTTCCCGGCGGAGCGAGACCGACGGGTCGGCCTCAGACTGGCGGGCTCCGGCGTCATAGCGGCGGAACAGCGCTTCCGTTTGCCACGAGACGAACGGAAATCCGGCGCTCGCCCGGGCGGACTTCCACTTCCAGTAGACGTCGGCCCCGTAGATCCGGGTTCGGGCATCGGGCCCGGAGTTGTTCGGCCCGAACGCCGCCGAGGCGCCGAAGAGCACCGTTTGGGTCCCGGTCAGGTCGATCGACGACGTGATTCGGGGCACGATCAGGAGGTCTTGAAGGCCCCGAACCTCCCGGGAAACCGGCGCCCCCCCGTGAATCTCGGCCGACTCATCCGAGCGGAAACTCGAGGTCGTGCCGCCGGCGCTGTTCTGGACGGTGACCATGGCCTCCGAATACCATCGGGTCGGAACCAGCCACGAGAGCCGGGCGCCCTGGCTCCGCAATCCGTCCGGCCCGAACATCCGGTTGAGGACCAAGGGCTGGTCCACGAAGGACCACGCGTGGGGATGCTGCTGGTTCTGGCGGCCAAACTCGGTGACGAACTGCCCGCCCCGGAGCTGGAGATTGGCCGGGAGTGACGTGGTGAGGAAGTAGGCCTCTTCCAGTTCGACCCCGGTTTCGCCGGCGGCGTCCAACTTGTGAACGATGTTGACGAAGCCCTTGAAATACGGGTCGACCGCGCCGTCGAGCGTCAGCTCGGCGTTGGGCATCGTGAATCCGCGGACTTTCGGATCATGATCGCCCCGCTGGAGCGACCCGACGTTCGGCTCGGTGGACCACCCGAAGTCTCCCAGGAAATCGAAGCCGATATTCATGTACGCCCCGCTGGTGCGGGCGGGCTGGGTCGGTCGCGGGGCCGCGCCCGAGCGTTCCAAACTGTCGATCCGGGCTTGGACCGAACGGATCACCGCAGTGAGCGAGTCGAGCGCCCGGTCAACCCTGGCGCTGTCCGGCTTTTGAGCAGCAACAACTTGGGCATTGAGCAGCCCGATCACCACTGCAGTCAGCAGTGCGCGCATCCAATTCCCTCCAATTTCCATGGACCAACTTCGAACAACGCGGAATCAGCCGAAGTGGGGTGAGGTCGGTGGAGCTCGGGAAAGGGATTGGCCGGCCAGCAGGTGGGTGGGGCAGGAAGGCGTCCGAGGCAGGGAGACCCGGCCTTCCGGCGGGGGCACCAAGAGCCCGACCGGATCCTCCGCGGCGCTCGGATCCGCGGCCATCGCGGCGACATCGAGCAGGCAGTGGTCGGCGTGGTGCGCCCCATCGTGGGCTTCAAAATGGGGGGAGGTCTCGAGCGCGGTCGGGTGCTCAAGGTGGGTCGCCGCCTCGGCTGCGGCCGGAAAAATCCAGGCGGTGGCCAAGACGAGACTCGTCAGGAGCCGAACACCAGGAGCCGAGAGAAGCCGCAACATGCCCAAAGCTACACCCGGCGCGGCGGTGACACCAAGCGCGCGACAACCCGAACCCCTCGCCACGCTGGAGTTACCTGAGCCGTTGACATTAAACCGAACGTTCGGTACAATACATCCAAGTCGGATTCATCCTCTCTCCTGGAGTTTGCCCAATGCCCCGGATTCAGCCGCTCGATCCCGCTACCGCCACCGGCGATACCGCCGCCCATCTCGCTACCGCGAAGAAGATGTTCGGCGGCACCCCCAATCTGGTCACCACCGCCGCCAATGCCCCGGCGGCCCTGAACGCCATGCTCGGTCTCTTTGCCAGTGTCGGGAAGTCATCGCTCGGCGCCAAACGCGGCGAGCAGATCGCCATCGCCGTGGCTCAGTCGAATGGCTGCGGCTACTGCCTGTCGGCCCATACCGCCATCGGCGGGATGCAGGGGCTCGACGCGGCCACCCTCGCCGGCGCCCGGCAGGCCCGATCAGCCGATCCGAAGACCGCAGCGCTGCTCCAATTGGCGGTGACCATCAACGAGACCCGGGGCCAGATCACCGATGAGGCCTTGGCCGCGGCGCGGGCCGCCGGAATCACCGACGCCGAGGTGGTCGAGGTCGTCGCGCATGTCGCGCTCAACGTCTTCACCAACTACCTCAACAACGTCAGTCAGACCGAGATCGACTTTCCGGTCGTCTCGCTGGCCGCAGCGGCCTGATGGCACTCCGGGTTGACGGCCTGTGGCGCTACCCGGTCAAATCGCTGGCCGGGGAGGCGCTGAACGGCGCTGAGCTGACGGCGAACGGGATTCCCGGTGACCGGATCGTCCACGTGCGGGGCCCCGAGGGGGTCCGCACCAGCCGCCGGCAACATCGGATGCTCGGACTCAAGGCAACCCTCGGCGCGGATGGCCAGCCGCTGGTCGACGGGGTCCGGTGGGATGCCCCCGAAGTGCTGGCGGCGGTGCGGCTCGCCGGCGGCGACGACGCTGAGCTGGCGGCCTACGACGGCCCGGAGCGGTTCGACATTCTGCCGCTCCTGGTGGCCACGGATGGGGCGGTCGCGGCCTTTGGGCGGGACATCCGGCGGCTCCGGCCCAACATCCTGATCGGAGGCGTCGACGGGATGGACGAAACCACCTGGGAAGGCGCCGAACTCCATATCGGCGAGGCGGTGATCGGGCTCGATTCGTTGCGGGGCCGCTGCCCGATGACGACGGTTGACCCCGACACGCTGGTGCGGGATCCGGCCGTGCTCAAGGACATCGGCCGGCGGTTCGGGGGGCGGCTGGCTCTCAACGCCGAGGTGCTCCGCCCGGGCCGGGTTCAGGTGGGCGACCCGGTCAGGTTGGTGCGAGGCAGGGAGCGCTAGAAGGCGCCAGAAGGTAGTAGACCTCGGTCCGCAACTCGGCCGGGTCGTCGTGCCAGTGGCCGTAGACCTCCCACGTCGGCCCGACTGGGGTGCGTCCATGGGCGCGGCACCACGCCACGATGGCCGCCGTGGCCTCGCCGAGGCGGCCGTAGTCGCCGACATGGGTGGTGGTGGCCGCGAGACCGCCCGGGGTCTCGAGGGGCCGAACGGGGCCGACCGCAGCAAAGGGTGCGGTCACGCCGACGCAGAAGTCCACCGCCAGCCGGTCCGGGCCGGCCCCGCGATAGATGAAGATGTTCTGCCCGTCGAGCGCCACGGCGCCGGCGCGGGCCGCGGCATAGACCTGATCCAGGTGGCGCCGGAACTCCCGGCCGACCTGCCCCCGCGGCACTTCGGCCCGCACGCCCGCCACCGGCCGGGGGGTCGCGATCACTTCGCGGACCTCATAGGAGCTGGAAGTCATTTCAATGCCTCGACGGTGCTGAGGGCGGAAGTGAGCCGACGTACGCCGCCACCGCCACCATCTCGAGCAGCGACAGCGCCTGGACGACCGCCTGCATCGGGGCGCTGCCATCGTCGGCGCGGGCGCCGGTACGCAGGTTGATCAGCTGCCGCAACAGGTACTGCGGCGACCGCCCGGCAATCGGCGGAATGCTGCCGACGCCAAGCAGCGCCGATCCGTGACAGGTGGAGCACGCCGTGGTCACGCCGGCCGGCCCCGCTCGCACCAGTCGCCGCCCGGCGACAAGGCTTCCCGGCGGCGCGTACGTCACGTAACGCACCGTCGGATCATGCAACTCGTGCCGCTCGGCGTCCTCGGGCATCTCGATCAGCCGCCCGGCTAGCGGCTCGGTGCCATCCCCGTCCCGAACATACAGGAGACCGGCGATCCGGTGCCTGGGGACCTGCGCCGTCTCCACGACGCGGTTCCGCCGGGTGAGCGCGAGGCGCGAAAAGTACCGGGCGGCCTCCGCGACGTCGGCCTCGGCCACGGCAAGGGCCAGCGCGTGCATCGAGTTGGTGGGTGCCACGGGATTAGCCGAGAGACGGGTGGAGTCCCGGAACGCCCGAACCTGCCGCACGATGTACTCGGCGGGCAGTCCGGCCAGCGTGGCATTCTCGGGCCGGCCGGCGCCGTCGTAGAGATGGCAGAACGCGCACGCGTATCCGGCCGGGCGTCGCCCCGCCGCGACGGCCGGCGGTGCGGGCGGATGCGTGGTCGGCAGCCAGTCGACCGGCGCGAACCGGTTCAGCGCCTGTTTCTGGGTGGCGGCCCGGTCCCCGCCGGAAATCCGATGCAGGCGCACACTGTCGGCCGATGGGAAGGGATCGGGGGCTGGCGGCAGCCGGGTGGGAAAGGCCCACGCGGGGACAACGAAGCCGCCATCGACGGCGCCGGTCGGCAGCTTGGCCGGCACCGCTTGGGCCGCCGACCGGGCGGCGAGAAGCAGAATCAGTGCGACCATCAGCATCGCCGTCTTCAGAGGGGCCTCGGACTCGTCGTCATCATGCTGGTGCGGACTTCTCGGTCATGCTCCGCTCCTTTACAATTTGGCACTACGCGGGCCAGCGAAATGCTAGTTCTGCGACGGCGGTGGCGCAATAATTCGTACCGCCGACGGCGCCGTCGACAATTAGGGAATTAGGGGAGGACAGCTCCGATGAACATGGATCGCAGGTCGGTCGCAAAGGCGGGGATTTCTTTTGGCACCGCCCTGGCTATCACGATTTCGTGGTCGGCCAACCAGTCGGTACTTTGGGCCATGCTCCACGGGTTGCTGTCGTGGATCTACGTGATCTACTACGTGGTGGCGGTTCGCTAAAACAGAAGTGCCGGCCCCGAACGGGGCCGGCACTTTGTCGGTCAAGCGACGATCAGAGACCGCGGGCGTGGGCCAGATACGCCGCTTCCAGCTGCGCCGCGGTCTTCCCGGTCTGGGTGAGGATCTCCTGGATCAGCGCATCATTGCGCAGACCGGCGCCCGGCGTGGCCCGGATCCGGGCGAAGATTGCCGGGAGCGCGTTCGGAAACTCCTTGGCCAGGTAGCTCACCAACATCACGCCTTGGGCCATCCGGACCGCCACCGGGGTTCGCTGGGGCAGGTTCTCGTAGAAGCGGGCGGCGGGCAACCGCATCAGGGTATCAAGCGGCGCCAACAACGTCTGGGTATCGCCGGACTTGAAGTCGACGATCGACACATTCCGCTCTTTGCCCACCACCACAGCGCCCTGAATCGAGCCGCCCGCCAGCCACTGGGAATATCCCTCCACGAACCAGGCGAACTGGTTCGAGGGCGTGTGGGAGGCCAGGACGAACTGCCGGGCCAGGAACCGGGTGATGAGACCGAAGTCGTTGGCCAGCTCGGGAATGAAGAAGTGCTTCCGGTTCGGCACCGCGCAGGACGCCCAGGCGGTCTGGCCGGCGAACAGTTGGCCGCCACAGAACGGATTGAATTCGGTCCAAATCTGTGGCCACGTGGTGAAGTACAGATCGGTGGCCGGCGAACCGCTGGTCGGCAGCACGGTCTCGAGATAACTCCACACTGGGCCGACGATCGCGGCACGGGCATCGGCGTGGGCCTGGTTGACGTCGGAAATGGCCCGCCGTTGACCGGTGGCGGCGGTGTACTCGAAGAGCGGGAACAGGTCGCTCAACTGGGTCACGTTCCAGACGGTCCGGACGATCGCGGTCGACGTAAACGTCCCCGAGGTGAATTTGACCCGGGCCACCCCGGTCGATTTCGGGGTGAGGGCCCCCGAGTTGTTGACCTCGGTGATCAGCGGCGTCAGGGCCTGCCACTGCACCGTGGCCCCGGCCACCGGATTGCCGCGGGCATCCAGAGCGGCGCCGCGGAGTTGGGCCGGTCCCTTGATGACCGTATCGGCCGGGAGGAGCCGGACCGATGCCACGGCCTGCGCCACCGTAATGGTGGCCGAGCCGCTGGCGGACCCGACCACAGCGGAGACGGTGGTTTGACCGTTCCCGACCGCGGTCACGACGCCCGCGGCCACGCTGGCCACCCCCGGATTGGACGAATTCCAGGTCGGCACCTGGGTTCCGACCGCGCCGTTGGAGAGCCGAACCTCGGCGGTGAGGGTGGTGGTCTCCCCCACGGAGGTCAGGGTGGCGGTGGTCGGGGCGACCGACACCGATTGGACGGTCGGGGGCGGCGGCGGTTCGGTCGGGGTCTT
>JANMHX010000162.1:0-46257 GCA_031375485.1 Gemmatimonadota bacterium
CCCTCGAAGACGCCGCCGGCCGCCTCGGAGTGGTGGCCCAATACTCCGCCACGCCAACGTCGATCTTCGCCTCGTTCGGGAGCGGCGCGGACCAACAGACTTTCATGGTCCGAACGGTGCCGCAGCCCACCAACCTCGGCCGGTGGGTTCAGGTCACTGAAATCGCCCGGGCGGTTTTGGGGGGGACCCTCGATCCGGCCCAAGGAACCGAACAACTTGGGCGTTTGTTGACGCCGCCGGCGCCAACGCCGGTGACAACGGCCCTGGGCTACATGCTGGCCTCAGCCGCCGGCGCGATATTCCTCGGCGGCGGGGGCCGGGAATGCCTGATGGCCGCGGCGGCAGGACTGGCTATTGGGGTTCTGTCGGTCGTTGCCCAACGACTTCCCAACATCGGGCGGGTCTTTGAGCTCGCGGCGGCCACGCTCTGCTCGTTTGGGGTGGCCGCGCTCGGGGTGACCCTCGGTGGCTTTTCGGTCCCGATCACCACGTTGGCCGGGATGATCGTCCTGGTGCCCGGTCTGACCCTGACCACCGCCATTGCCGAACTGGCCTACGGCCACCTGACCGCCGGGACGACCCGAATGGCGGGTGCCTTCATGACCTTCATCAGCATGGGCTTCGGAGTCGCGCTTGGTGGCAAGGTCGCCGCGGCGGTGTTCGGAGCCATTCCCACGACCGCCCCAGTCGCCGCCCCACCGTGGACCAATTGGCTGGCGTTGATTGCGAGCGCGTTTGCCTTCTCGATTCTGCTCCGGGCCGACCGGCGGGATCTGGCGTGGATCGTGGTTGCCGGTGCGCTCGCATTCGTCGCCACCCGGCTCGGAAGCGACCTCCTCGGCCCGGCAATCGGGGTCTTCGTCGGAGCCCTGGCCATCGGGCTCGGCAGCAACCTGTTCAACCGGATTTCGCTCCGCCCCGCCGCCGTAACCCTGGTGCCCGGACTCTTGACCCTCGTTCCTGGAAGTATCGGATTTCGCAGTATCGCCGCATTGCTCGAAAGCCAGGTCGTGGCCGGAATCGATACCGCCTTCACGATGATGCTGACTGCGGTGTCTCTGGTCGCCGGGCTGTTGGCGGCGGCGGCCATCTATCCGGAACGACCGCTCTCGTAGCGCGCCCATACAATAGGACAGCCGGGCTGGCCGGGGCTCAAAACCAACCTGAACTTGAGGTTGAGTGCAATAATTTGCATATCGCGAGACTGGCACTTGGATTGCCACTTTCTCCCGCCATGATTGCCCTCACCCTTGGTTTTCTGCTCCAAACGGCCGCCGCGAACGTGGCGTTTGACCTCGAGCCCCGAGCCTTCCTCGAACCCCCGCGCTGGGAAATGACGAAGCTGTACGAAGCCATGGCCGACACCGGCCGCCGGCGGCGGGCGCCGAGCATCGAGTACAGCGACGTCTACCACACCCGGGTCGCCATTCACCGGGCGTTGAGTTGGGCCATGGTCCCGCTTTTTATCGGGTCGGGCTATACCGGCTTCCAGCTTCGGAACAAGAAAGAACTGGCTCCGAAGTGGGTCCGGGACATTCACGGGCCGTTGGCGGGCGCCACCGTCGTCGTCTTTGGGATGAACACCCTGACCGGGGTGTGGAACCTGGTGGAGGGACGAAAGGATCCCGAGGGGCGCACCAAAAAGCTGGTCCACGGGGCCCTCTTCCTCGCCGCCGCCGCCGGCTTCACCTATGTCACAGCCGCCGGCGACAACATCCGGGCCTACGGCAAACCCAACCACTGGCACCGCGACATCGCTCTCGCCTCCATGAGCGTTTCCCTCGTTAGCTGGTCCCTCATGCTCTTCCGCTAGCCCCTCCCCGCCGAGTGCCGAGTGCCGAGTGCCGAGCGCCGAGTGCCGAGCCCGTTAGGTCCAAACGGCCCTCTTGCTGGTTACCGTAGAAGCGATACTCTCTCAGCCCTTTCTCTTCCCGGGCTGGGCCATGACGTCGAACGGGGTCATCATTCTCGAACCACCCTACCGCGACCTCGTGGCGTTGATCGGGAGGCTTCCGGCGCTGGGTTCGATTGCCGTGGTGCGGATCGACGGCCAGCAGGGCGTTCCCCCCCAACTCGCCGAGTTGTTGGACCGGGCGCCGTGGACCGTTCCCTGTATTGTGATCGCGCCGACGGCGGTGTCGGCGGCGGTGCTCCAGTCGATCTGGTCGCTGCCGGTGCAGCCGGCGGTGCTGGTCGCCTCTGACCGGTCGAGCCGGATTACCGCGGCGGCGGCCGCGAAGGCGGCGGCGAACCGATCCCGGCCGACCGCAGCCCACTTCGTTGCCTATGTGGTCCGACGCACCAATTCAGTGGTCCTGGGCCAGACCCTCGATCAGATTTGGGGACGACGGTCCGCGCTCGCCGGCGGGAACGCGGAGCGGACGGTCCGATACCGGTTGCGACGCCAAGGCACCTTCAGCCGGCACGACTGGATCCGAGTCCATAGCCTGTTGCGAGTCAAGACCGAGGCCGCGGCAGAGACGGTGGAACAGCAAGCTCATGCGGTGGGGACCGAGGCGCGGACGCTCCGAAGCTGGGTGGCCCGTTATCTCGGGATGACCATGAAAACGTTCCGGGCCACGATTGGTTGGGAGTGGATTCTCGAACTGGCGCTGGCCCGGGGCGGCGTTCAGATCGAAACCGACGCGACTCCTCCGTGGTCCGCCGAACCCACCAGGCAACGGGGACAACCAGTCCCCTATTAGGCTATCTCCGTCACGGCTTTCGCGAACCGGACCAGATCATCCCCCGGACCATAGTGTCCAATTTCGACCCCGACATGGCGGTACCCGTGCTTCTCATAGAAGGCCCGGGTCGGGGCATAGTCGGCCCGCCCTGAGGTTTCCACAACAATGGTCCGGGCCCGGCCGCCGATCCGTCGTCCCATCTCTTCCAGTAGCAACGTGCCGAGCCCCAAGCCCTGTCGCCCCGGATCTACCACGATCCAATAGAGGTCGAACGTACCCTCCTGGTTCGGCGTCGGGCCCCAACAGGCCCATCCGACCAGGGTGCCATCGATCGCGACCCCGGCCGACTCATAGTCGGGGTCGCTGAACGAGTCGTCGAACACCTCGAGGGCAATGGGGATTTCATGCTCGTAGAAGAGACCGACTGCCCGCGTCATGGCCTCCACCCGGGTCCGATCGTCGGGGGTCAAGGCACGCAGACGTGGCAAAGCCACGGACTGACTCAGACTGGAACTTTGAGGTACTGCGCTTCGGCGACCCGCCGCCGCTCGGCGCGATCGAGGGCTTCGTCGACCACCTTTTGGACCAGGGTGTTGTAGTCCCAGCCGCGGACCCGAGCCATCCGGGCCAAGCCGGCATCCACTGAGATATCGGGATTGGGATTGACCTCGAGCACATAGGGTTCGCCGTTCGGCGCAATCCGGATGTCGACCCGGCCATAGCCCATTTCCGAACCGATGACCTGCCAGGCCAACCGGGCCACCGAGGCGACTTTCTCGGCTAACGCGGGCCCCAAGGGCGCCGGACACATCGGGATGGTCCCAAGGTCCTCGGGGCTCCCGTCATCCCACTTGGCCGCGTACGTCACGATCGGCCAACTGCCGGCCGGCATCTTCTGGAAGTTGATCTCCGAAATCGGGAGCATCTCGGACCCGACGAACCCGACATTGACCTCCCGGCCCGGCACATACTCCTGGACCAGGGTGTCCTCCCACAAGCCGGCTACCTTGGCCAAACGCTCCTTGAGGGCCTTCCTGGTGGTGCAGACCGACCCCGAGTCGATCCCGACGCTCGCATCCTCACCCGACGGCTTGACGATGACCGGGAACATCAGCCCGTCAGGCACGGTGCCCCGCTTCGCCAACACGAACGGCGGTACCGGCACCCCGGATGCGGCGAACAAGGTATTCGCGATGTGTTTCCGGTGAGCGATCGTGACGGTCCACGAGTTACAGCCGGTGAACGGCACCCGGGTCAGATCGAGCGCCGCGACGGCGTAGTCCTCATACCGGGCGATCCCGTTGACGCCTTCGCAGAGATTGAAGATGGCATCGCACCGCTGGACCTTCTGGAGCCAGCGGACGTCGCCGAGGGTGACGGGGATCAGGGTGGTGACATGGCCGCCGGCCCGGAGCGCTTTCTGGACGGTCCGGACGTTGAGCAGCACCGCGGCGACATCCTTCGGATCCCAGTCGCCGCTGCCGGCGTCGTACACCACTCCAATCCTCAAGCCGCCACCTTGGCCAAGAGAGACTTACCGCTGATCCGGCGCCAGGCGATGTCGGCCACGGTTTGGATCAGCGTGTCATAGGACATCCCGGCGGCCCGGGCGGCCTTCGGGAAGCACGAGTTATCGGCCGGGTTCGGCAGAATCCCGGGCAGCGGATTCACCTCGACGACCATCGGGCGCCCGGCGGCATCGCACCGGACGTCGACTCGGGCCCAATCGCGGCAGCCCAAGATCCGGTAGGTCGAGAGGGCCACGCTCCGGATGTCCCGGGCCAGCTCCTTGTCGACCCGGGCCGGGCACTCGAACAGTTCGAGCGGGCGATCCGGGGTGTCCCAGAGCCACTTGGCTTCGTAGCCGTAGATCGGCGGGGCATTGAGGGGCAATTCGTCGAACTTCATCCCGACGATCGGGAGGCAACGAGCCTCCCGGCCGTTCCCGATGATGGCCACGGTGAACTCTTGCCCGGGCAGATACGTCTCGATCAGAACCGGTTCCTCATAGACATCGAGCAGGTCACCAACCACCGAGACCAGCTTGGCCCGATTGGCACAGAGGCTCCGGGTGGTGATCCCCTTGCTCGACCCCTCCAACGCCGGCTTGGCGAAGAGCGGGAACGGGAGAGTCACGTTCCGGGCGTCGGCGCGCGAGTTGGCCACGATGAACGGTGCCGTCGGCACGCCGTGATACGCCAGGACCTCTTTGGCCCGGCCCTTATGCAAGGACAGGCTCAACGTCAGCGGATCGGAGGCATGGTAGGGAATGCCGAGGAACTCGCAGATCGACGGGACGTGGGCCTCCCGATTCACCCCGTAGAGGCCTTCGGCGATGTTGAAGACGAAGTCCGGGCGAGCCGCCATGACCTTCCGAGGGAAATCAGCGTCGGCTTCGAGCCGAATGACCTTCCCCAGACCGGACAGGGCCTTTTCGACCGCATCGATCGTCTCGGGCTCATCCCATTCAGCGTAGAGATCGGGCTGCGGGAGATCGGAGCGGAGCGAACGGGCCGAGAACTTGGCCGGTGCCGGTGGAACTGCCGGAGACGGGGAAGCAGGAGCTTCGACGCTCGGTGTGGAAGGCTTGAGATTGAACGCGAACCCAATTCGGACCGCCAAAAGTTCTCCTTGCAAAAGGGCTTTCGTGGTGTGGCATGCGACTACGCACTACTAAAGTAAGAAACATGCTATCATCGCACAATACATTTTTCCGAGATTCGTCGACCAAAATCCAAATTCAACACCGAGTTGCGGAGGTTTGAATGCCTGCAAAACGCCAGACTATCACGGTGAGCGGACTGATCGTGGCGCTGTTTTCGGTTTCGAGCGTCGCCCCGCCGGCTACCGCGCAGCGTTCAGCCGATCGAGTGATCGTCGTCACACTCGATGGAATGAGATGGCAGGAAATCTTCGGCGGCGCCGATCGGCGTCTGATCACCGGCCCAGACGGTGGCGTGGCTGACACAGCGTGGACCTTCCGGCGGTTTTGGCGGGACGACGCGGGGAGCCGTCGGAACGCTCTGATGCCGTTCCTCAGCTCGGTCGTTGCCAAGCAGGGTCTCCTCCTCGGCGACTCGAGCAGCGGGAGCGGGTTCCGGGTGGCCAACGACCAACGGTTCTCCTACCCCGGCTACAACGAACTCTTCACGGGGGCGCCGGACCCGCGGATCACCAGCAATGACAAAGTGGCCAACCCCAACATCACGGTGCTCGAGTGGCTGGCGGGCCGGCCCGGATTCGGGAGGCGGGTCGAGGTCTACGGCTCATGGGATGTGTTCCCGTTCATCTTCAACACCACCCGAAGCCGGCTCCCCGTCAATGCGGCCGGCCCGCCATTCCCGGCTCCGACCACCGCCCACCACCAGGCCACAAACCGGTTCGCCGAGTGGCTGCCGAACTTCTGGGGCGGGGTCCGGCTCGATGCTTCGACCATGGCGGCGGCACTCGATGCGTTGGTCACGAGAGGCCCCCGCGTCTTGGTGGTTCTCCTCGGCGAAACGGACGAATGGGCCCACGAACGGCGGTATGACCTCTACCTCGATGCCGCCCGGCGGGCGGATCAATTCATTCAACAACTCTGGGAAGCGACCCAGGCGTTACCCGCCGGACGCGGGCGGACCAGCATGGTGATCGCCACCGATCACGGTCGCGGGCCGGGGCGGGATTGGACCGATCATGGCGTCGACGTGCCGCCCTCGGATCGGATCTGGATGGCGGTGATGGGGCCGAAGATTGCTCCGAACGACGGTCTCAGACGTCAAAGCGGAACCCAAAGTCAGTTCGCGGCCACCATCGCGATGCTGGTCGGCGAATCATGGCAAAGTGCAAGACCGGGGGCAGCAGCACCGATCCGGATCAAGTAGCCGAACGGATCCGGGAGTAGGTTCGGAAGGAAAAACTCATCGAATGACGTTCGTCGGCGGGGTGAAAGACCTCGTCGTCGAGCTTCCAGGCCGTGCGATCGAAGTCCGGGAAGTAGGTATCTCCCTCGACGGCGGCGTGAACGACGGTGAGATAGAGCCGGTCGGCGCCGGGCAGCGCCAGCCGATAGATCTCGCCGCCGCCGATCACGAAGACCTCGTCCTCCGTTGCCGCCAACGCCAGCGCCGCCTCGAGACTCGGCACCACCGTCACGCCGGGCTGGCGGAACGAGGGGTCCCGGGAGATCACCACATTCCGGCGGTTGGGCAGCGGCCGCTTCACCTCATCGAAGGTCTTTCTCCCCATGACGACCGTGTGGCCGGTGGTGAGCTGCTTGAAGAACTTGAGATCATCGGGCAGCCGCCATGGTAAACCGCCGGCTCGGCCGATGACTTGGTTCTCGGCGACCGCCGCGACGAGGGATGTTCTCGGTGCTCGGCGCTCGGCGCTCGGCACTCGGCGCTCGGCGGTCATATCGCGATGGGGGCCGCGATGGCCGGGTGGGGGGTGTAGGCTTCGATGGCGATGTCGGCGAAGGAGAAGTCGAAGATCGAGGTGATGGCGGGGTTCAGGCGGAGGGTGGGGAGCGGGCGAGGGTCGCGCGTGAGTTGGAGCCTCGCTTGGTCGACGTGGTTGCTGTAGAGGTGGGCGTCGCCGAAGGTATGGATGAACTCTCCCGGGACGAGGCCGGTAACCTGGGCCATCATGGCGGTGAGGAGCGCATACGAGGCGATGTTGAAGGGAACGCCCAGGAACACGTCGGCGCTTCGCTGGTAGAGCTGGCAGCTCAACCGGCCGTCCGCCACGTAGAACTGGAACAAGGCGTGACAGGGGGCCAGCGCCATCTTCGGAATGTCGGCCGGGTTCCAGGCGCTCACGATGATCCGGCGGGACTCTGGCGTCTCCCGAATTTGGCGAACGGCCTCGGCAATCTGGTCGATGGTGCCGCCGCCGGCCGCCGGCCAGGAGCGCCACTGATAGCCGTATATAGGACCCAAATTGCCAACGGGATCGGCCCACTCGTCCCAAATCGATACGCCATGGTCCTTCAGATATTTGGTATTGGTATCCCCACGGAGGAACCACAGCAGCTCATGGATGATCGATTTGGTGTGGACCTTCTTCGTCGTCACCAGCGGAAACCCGGCCGCCAGATCGAAACGCATTTGGTGGCCGAACACACTCAGCGTACCGGTGCCCGTGCGGTCGGCCTTGGGCCGACCGCGTTCGAGCAGTAGCGTCAGGAGATCAAGGTACGCGCGCATGGCTTCGGGTCAGGGCGCCTTGGAACCCGCGAAACGGAACCGGAGCAGCACGGAGTCGGGTTTTTCCGCCAGCATGTACTTGCCGGTCCCCACCAGCTTGCCGGGGCCCGCGAGCCGGGTGACCCACTGCTCGGTAACCTTGATCCCGGGAAACGCCGGGTCGCTGGTGGCCCCAACGGACCCGATGGCGCTGTCGGCGTTCAGAACGTACGTCGATAGCACGGTGTCCGGCCGTCCAACCACGGTACCCCGGCAGGTACCTCCCGCGCAGACTTGGGTCCACTGGCCCAACAGCGAATCGCTCAACGAATGGAACTCCCCGGACCACGTTCCCACGATATCCGCCTCGGTCATTGCGGCGGGGGCCGGGGTAGCGGCTTCCTCCTTGGGGGCATCGGCTTTGGCACAGCCAATGACGAACGGTAGCAGCAGCGTAAGACGACGCATCAGCAGCTCCTTGGATGAGACGGTGTCGGGAGGAACGGGACCCGGTAAAGATCGGTTCAGAGCGGATCGTCCGCCAGGTCAAGGCGGGACGAACCGTACCCAGCCCCCTGTTCCAGGCGGCGGAGCCCGGCCGCGATGTCCGCCGGTATCGGCGCGGCATCACGGCCCACCTTGAGCGAGCGAATCGGAGGTTCCCCGGCGCCAGCGTCCAGTTTCACGCCCGGATTGAGAATCCCGTTGGGATCGAAGGCCCGCTTGATCTGCCGGAACACCTGGGCCATTTCGAACCCATAGACCCGCTCCACCAATCCGGCCCGAAGCCTGCCATCGCCATGTTCACCGCTCGGACTTCCGCCGAGTGCCAGCACCAAGCGGGCGACGTCTTCGAACACGGCCTGGAGCACCGCTTCAAATCCGGGTACCGTGACATCCGGCAGGAGGTTGGCGTGGACGTTCCCGTCACCGGCGTGGCCGAACATCACCACGGGAATGTTCCGTTGGGTCGCAATGGCTTGAACGGCGGCCAGATAGTCGCCGAGTCGGGCGATCGGGACGGATCCGTCCTCGATGACTTGGAGCGAGCGGCGGGTCGGGCCGAGCGAAGCCAGTCGCGGGCTGGCGGCGTGACGGATCTCCCAGAGGGCGTCGAGTTCCCTCGCGTCCTGCCCGACCGCCACCTCGAGGCACTCGGGCCGGAGAATCCCGACGGCCCGCTCGAGGTCGTGGGCGAGTGCGCCCGGCTCGGATCCTTCGAACTCGACCATCAGCACGGCACCCGCCTCGACCAGACGCTCGCCCCGGGGCAAGGCTCGAATGCCGTCGGCGGCGAAACGGAGGAACGATCTGTCGAGAAACTCGACTCGACTCGGACCCAATTCAAGGAGCGCCGGCACGCAATGGGAGAGCCGGCGGGCCTCGCGAAGCCCGGCCCGGAGGCCCAGACGGTACTCGGGAATCGGCTCGAGTCGCCACCGGACCTCGGTGACGATGCCCAGGGTCCCTTCCGATCCGATGATCAGGTCGAGGAGGTCGCCGGATTCGAGGTAGGCGTCGAGGGCGTAGCCGGCGGTGTTCTTGCGAACCTTCGGGAAGGTCGAGGCGACTCGCCACCGTGCCAAGCGAAGGGTGTCGGCCAACACCGCGTCGAGACGCCGGACCATGGCGGAGTCGGCCGGTTTGACACCCCGATCGAGCCGGACGATTTCGGCATCGGCGGTAACCATCGTCAGCCCCTCGACCCATCGGCGCACCGACCCATACTTCACGGTCCGGGTGCCGGCGGCGTTGGTCCCCACCACCCCGCCGGTGGTTGCCCACCGGGCACTCGACGGGTCGACCGGCATCCGAAGCCCAACCAGGCCGGCCGCCTCGGCCAAGGCGCCTAACGATACCGCCGCTCCGGTCGTGGCCAGCAACGCGGCGTGGTCGACGGCGATCGGCGCCCCGTCGAGCGCCGTGACGTCGACGACGACCCCATCGCCGACATTGCCCCCGGGCATCCCGCTGCCCGCGCCACGCGGGACGAGGGGCACCTGGTGTTCCGCCGCCCATCGGACCAGGTCAGCCAAGGCCCGGGTTGATGACGGGACCGCCACCGCCCGCGGCACGATCCGGTAGATCCCCGCCCCCTCGGCATAGGCCGAGCGGGCTCGCAGATCGTCACGCCAGATCCCACGAAACACCGGAGCCTGCATGGTCAGCGGTGGGAGGTAGTGTCGGGCTTGGTGGGCTCGATGACGGCGGAGTCGGGCTTGACCGGGACCGCTCGAATCGGCGGCCCGCCGGGCGCCGGCTTCCGCACGGCTTTTTCCTTCTCCTCGTCCGGGGCGCCGTACTTCTCATTGAGGCGCTTGAGCGACCCGGCGACCCGGCGGTTCACCGGATGGGGCAGCGGCACCGCCACCTCGGTGTCCCGTTCCCGAAGTGAGGGATCGGCGGCCGGCACATAGACCGTCTCGATCTCGACATGGGCGAACCCGGGTTTGCTGGCATCGACCCAGGCCCGAACCCGGACCACGTCCTCACCGAGCGGGCGAGCCGAGGTGGGGCGGAGCGACTTGGCGTCGAACCAGGGAGTCTCGAGATAGCCGTCCACGCGGCGCACCAGGCTCACGGGAATACTGTCGGCCTTGAGATAGGCGACCACGGAATCGGTGATCCGGGCGATGCTCGAGTCCTTGTTGAGCAACCCGAACCCGACCTCGGCATGCTCGGCCTCGGGCAGCGGCACGAACGAGGGCCGCTTGGTCGTGGCCCGGCAGCCCGCCAGGAATCCAACGACCACGAGGAACCGATGCCGGCGGACGGTCATGGCTTCAAGGCCCGGCGAACTTCGTTGGCCAGGAGATCGATGAGACCCGGGCCGCGGCTCGGAAGTTCGTGGCCCGGCTTGACCCCGCCCCGCTCGAGGAAGTCGAGGGCCCGCTCGAGGCCGAGTTGAACCCGGTCCGCAATGGGGCGGACCCGCCGCAACCACGCCGCCGAGATCACCGCGCCCAACGCCACGGGCGCGATCGCCACGGTGAAGAGGCCGAATCCGGCTAGCACAGCGGCCGTACCAACTCCGAGACCTCCGAACACCCCGGCCCCGATCAGGTGCTCGCCCCGGGTCCGGCGTAAGGTGCCGGTCAGGGTGACATGGCAGTACCCGCTTTCGAGCGGGGTGACCGTCGCTACCACCAGCTCGGCTCGTGACAGCATGAACTTGGGCTTCGAGGTATCGAGCGCGGCGGTCCCGCGCCGGATGGCGGCCTGCATGCCCCGCAGCGGCTCCCAGCTGACCCAACCCGCCTGCTGGCGTTGAACCACCATCAATTCGTTTTTGTCCATCCAGCCCATCAGCGCCCGAACCACATCCTCGGCGGCCCCTTGGACGACCCGTTGGGCCCGAACCTCGGCCGGACCAACGACCCGACCGAGGAGGGTCTGATCGGGTGTCGCTGCCACCGCGGTCTGGTGCTCGAGCATGGCCTGTTGGAGATAGCGGCCCGGAATGCCGACATCTTTGCCGAGCGCCAACACCTCGTCCGGAGTCAGACTATCGCCGACGTCGCGTTCGCCGGTCTGGAGCTCGGCCGCGCGCTGAATGATCCGGTCGAGTGCCGCTCGATCGATCTTGGGCGCCTCAGGCGAGCTCATCCGGCCCCCGCCGCCGTACCGCAGCTGACACAGTGACTCCAATCGGGCTCGACGTCCTCGCCGCACCGAACGCACCGGAGCCGGCCAACCCGGGTGCCACAGTACGGGCAGAAGGTGACTTCCCGATGGGTGGGCAGCTGGCGGTGGCAGGTGGCGCACTCGGCACTCGGCGCTCGGCGCTCGGCGCTCGGCGCTGGGGGCTCGGCAATCGGCGGGGGCGGCGGTGGCTCGGGCGCAGGCGGCGGTTGCCGAGTGCCGGGTGCCGAGTGCCGAGTGCCGAGATCGAGTGCCGAGCGCCAGGTGCCGAGAGTCGCGGCTCCGAACTGGATCGTGGTGTCGCTGAGGTCTTCGACGATGTCCAAGTCGGGGTTCGCGGATTGGACCTCTTCCCGGCAGCGAGCGGCGGCTTCGGGTGGGTTGGTTTTGGAAAGCCCACCTTCCTCGGCCACGAGGCGGAGGACGAGGAGCTCGTAGTCCTCGTGACTCGACAGCTCCAGGGCCGACCGGTTGAGCCGGTAGGGCATGATGGAGGTGCGGAGATCGCCGATGTTGACGGGGCGATAGAGGCCGGTGGGATCGCGGGCTTCGAGCCGTTCGACCAGGCGTTTGACGAAGCGTTCCAGGTCGTTCATCATCGCTTCTCTTCGAGTCCGAGCGGGAGTGATTCACCGGCGGCCACCCGGTTTTCGAGGGTGGTGAAGGTGGCGTCTGGGTCGTACGCAAGGTAGCGGCCTTTGGCCCGCTCGGCGTCAAGCCACGAGTCGAAGGTGGCCGCGATGATCCCCTCCGAGGTGACCTGCTCCTTGGCCGCTCGGACCGCCAAGTCGTTGGCGAATTCGTTTTTCACCTGGCCGGCGTGACCCCGAACCCAAACCAATTGGGTCGCGTGACGCGCCAACGAGGCGTGGAGGGCCCGCCACAGTTCGAGATTCTCGATGGCGCCGCTCTTTCGCTTCCAGCCTCGGCTGACCCATCCCGGTAGCCATTCCCGAACCCCGCGAACCAGATACTCCGAATCCGACACGATGAGGACCTGGAGCCGCTTCCCCTTGGCCGAGAGGAGTTGGAGCAGGGCGATGGCGCCGGCGAGCGCCATCCGGTTGTTGGTGGTGGCCGGGGAATGCTGGTAGAACTCGCGCCGCTCGATGCCTTTCGGGGTCCGGATTTCGATCAGGCCGCCGGTGCCGCCGGGGTTGTCTCCCTCGCGCCCGTTGCCCAGGCAGCTCTCGTCCAGATGCGCCACGACGATCATCCGAGCACCTCAAACGACTCGATGTGCCGGAGTTCGAAGACGATTTCCCGGCCGGTCATCGAGAGGAATCCGACAAATTTCTCGCCTTTGCCGGACAGTTCGAGGCGGCGGGCCACCACCACGAACTCGGTGCCCCGGCGCGACAAGGCCACGCGCCGGCCTTCCCGGGCGGCGCGTTCGAGTTGATCCATCCGGGCGGGAGTCCAGTGAAACGTCACCCGGGAATAATAAGAGGTTTTGGCTAGAGACCGCTGCCCCGGCCCACTTTGATGACCCCGGAGCGGGCGGTGATGTGCCCGATGACGCGATGGGTCGGGGTCCGGGCGGCCCGGAGCGCCTCCATCAGTCCTCGGATCCGGTCCTCGGGAATCGTGATCAGGAGCCCGCCGGACGTCTGGGCATCGGCCATCAGGAGTTGTTCCATCGGCGACACGTCGTCGCCCCACTCGACGGCGACGGTCTCGAGGTTCCTCCGGGTACCGCCCGGCACGGCGCCCTGGGCAGCTAGTTCGACGGCCCCGGCCAGCAGCGGCAGCCGGCCGACATCCAGTTGGGCCCCGACCTGACTGGCTTCGAGGATATTGCGGAGATGCCCGAGCAATCCGAAGCCGGTCACGTCGGTGGCCGCGGTCGCGCCGTGGGCCACCGCGGCACGGGCGGCGCCGTCGTTCAGCGTGGTCATGACGCTGATGGCTTCGGCGAGCTCGGATTCCTGGAGGATCCCGCGTTTGAGCGCGGTGGTGAGAATGCCGGTGCCGAGGGGCTTGGTGAGGACGATCAGGTCGCCGGGGCGGGCGCCGGTGTTGGTCAGCATTCGGTCGGGGTGGACATCGCCGACGACGACCATCCCGAACTTAGGCTCGGGGTCATCGATCGAGTGCCCGCCGAGAATCAGGCAGCCGGCCTGCTTGGCGATCCGGGCGGCTCCGTCCAAGACTTCGCCCAACATGCTGAAGGGCACGATGTCTCGGGGCCATCCCACTAGATTGAGGGCGAAAATCGGCGTGGCCCCCATCGCGTAGATGTCGCTCAACGCGTTGGCGGCGGCAATGGCGCCCCACGTGGCCGGATCGTCGACGATGGGCGTGAAGAAGTCGACCGTCACCACGAGGGCGCGATCATCGGCAATCCGATAGACCGCGGCGTCGTCTTTGGAGGCGGCGTCGACCAAGACGTTGGGATCGGTGATCCCGGGGACGTGGCGCAGCACCTGCGCCAACTCGGACGGTCCGAGTTTACAAGCTCAACCCGCGCCGTGCGATAACGATGTCAGTCGGATCCTCGGGCGCTGATCGCGTGCGTCATTCATGATCGATCTCCTTCCGGTTGCTACGGCGTTCGTGCTCGGACTGGCCCACGCGGTCGACGCGGATCACGCCATGGCCGTTTCCACATTCGTCAGCGGCCGGCCGGCGTGGCCGCTGGCGGTCCGGTTCGGACTCCGCTGGGGCATCGGCCATTCGATCGCGGTGTTGGCCGTTGGCCTGGTGCTGCTCGGGTCCGGGCTCAAGATCCCCGCGGCCTTCGATCAGTGGGCAGAACGCCTGGTCGGCGTCATGCTGATCGGGATCGGGGGGTGGGCCCTTTGGACCCGCCGCAACTTACACGTGCATCAACCCGGATCCCACGGCGACCACGCCCATATTCACCTCCACCGGGACGGGCCGCCGCCGCACGAGCACCACCACGACCGACCGGCACCGGGACCCCACCATCATGGCCCGCGGGGCGTCACCGTCGTGGGCCTTCTCCATGGACTCGCGGGCACCAGCGGCGCGATGGCTCTGATTCCCGTCACCCTGTTGAATGACTGGCGGGTTGGGGCCGCCTACCTGATCGCCTTCTGTGCCGGGGTGATCGTCGGGATGGCGAGTTTCGCGCTGATGCTCGCGCTCGCCATCACGACGGCCACCGGTCAATCGGTGCAATGGGGACGACGGATCGCCTCGGCGATCGCACTCGGCTCGGTGGCTACGGGAGTGTTTTGGTTGGTGCGTCCGGGGAGTTGACCACCCGTTCCAACACCCGAAGCCCGATCAAAGCCCGTTCATCGGCCGCGACATTGCCGAACGAACCGTCGTCCCGCTGGCGTTGCAACAACCCGGGCAAGGCTTGAGCGAGGATGGGCCCGACCAGCGGATGATCGACCCGGCAGAGTCCATCGAGCGCGTTGAAGAAATCGGCCTTGGGCCAGGTCCCGTCCCGGAGCTGCTGGTTTCCAACCAAACGTACCATGGCCTCGAGCGTCGGGCGCCACCGCTCCGGAGCCGCGGCCAACGCCGCAATGGCGTTGAACGCCAGATCGGGCACCAGGAACTCGCCCCAGGTATCCCATTCCAGTTGGAGATTGGAGAAGCTGTCGAGGTGGCGCTGAACGGCCGGCTCGTGCGCCCGCCCGCCCCGCAGCACGGCCGTCAAGGCCAAACAACTGACCGCGAACCGAGCTTGGGACTCGACCCGATACACCTTGCCGTTAGGCATCGATGCTGGGGCGGCCCGCTCGGACGGTAGCGCGGGGCTGAAGAACCCACCGACGAAATGCTCGCACACGCGGTGGGCATGACGGGCCGCCGTGCACCCTTCCCCAAACGCCCCGGGGCGGTTGGCCTGCGCCATGATCCAGGTCAGCGGGGGGTCGAGCCGGGAGGGCGGCGCGTCGAGATCGACCAAATCGAGTGCGGCGAGGGCGGTGGTGGGAAAGTCAGCACCTTTCCCGTCGGAGCGGATGCTCGCGGCGATCGATCCGATCAGTTGGTCGCGGAGCACCGAGTCCGACGCGAACGCGCGGCCAAAGGCGCGGCGAGCGACGAAGGCATGACGGGAGCTTCGCCGGCCGAAGTACTCAACGGTCCGGGCGAGCGCAGTGTTCGGATCCAGAGTCTACCGCTTCTTGCCGCCCTTTTTGCCCTTCTTGGTCGCTTTCTTGGCCTTGGCTTTCTTGCCCTTCTTGCCTTTGGTCTTCTTGGCGACCTTCTTGGCGGCCTTCTTGGCGACCTTCTTTGCGACCTTCTTGGGCTTCGACTTCTTGGCGGTCTTGGCCTTCTTTTTACTCTTGCTTGGTTTGGCTGACTTGGTCTTTTTCGCGGCTTTTTTGGCCTTCTTGGCTACTTTCGTGGCTTTTTTCGCCGGTTTTGCGGCTTTTGCCGATTTGGCTTTCTTGGCCTTGGCTGCCGGTTTTGCCTCCGATTTGGGGGCTTTCATCCCGGCGTCAGAGACGGAGGGCTTCGCGATCGGCGCCGGGGTTGGCGGAGCCATCGGCTGGGGGACGGCCGGCGGTGCCGGTGGTGGCGACGACGGCATCGGTTCCATCCACCCCGAGCCCGTCCAACCCATCTCCATGTCACGGAAAACCATGTGATTCCTCCCCACGACGGATGCCTGCTGGATTTCTGCGGAACGAGAACTCCCCGCAGCACGGCGACGCCTTATATCTTGCACCACTTTCCAACCTTGTGCAAGCTATGAGAGCGCTAACGCTAGTCGAACATGGCGGCATGGACCGTCTCCTGGTCCAGGACGTCCCCACGCCTTCGGTCGATGGCCCTGACCAGGTCCGAATTTCTGTTAAGGCAGCAGCCCTTAACCGATTGGATCTATTCATCTTAGGCGGACTCCCCGGGATCACCCTTGGATTCCCCCACGTGGTCGGCACCGACGCCGCCGGCGTGGTGGACCAAGTCGGGGCGGGCGTTTCGGGCCTCGCCCCGGGTGACCGCGTCGTGGTCAACCCAGGGATTTCCTGCGGGGTCTGTCCGATGTGCCTGTCGGGCGAAGACCCCTTCTGCCGGAATTTCCAGATTCTCGGCGAGCACCGGGCGGGAACGGTGGCCGAGTATTTGGTGGTGCCGGCCCGAAACGTGGTCAAGGTGAGTGACCGACTGACGTGGGCCCAGGCAGCCGCGCTTCCCCTCGCCGCATTGACCGCCTGGCGGATGATCGTCTCGCGGGCCCAAGTCGAGGCCGGCGAAACCGTGCTGATCTGGGGCATCGGCGGCGGCGTGTCGCTGGCCGCGCTTCAAATCGCGAAGCACCGGGGCGCCCGGGTGGTGGCGACCAGTTCCTCGGACGCCAAGCTCGCCGCGGCGAAAGCGTTAGGCGCCGACGTGGTCCTCAATCACGGGACCCAGGACGTCGCCAAGGAAGTCCGGGCCTTGACCAAGCGGGGCGCCGACGTGGTGGTCGACTCCGTCGGCGAGAAGACCTGGGACAAGTCGCTCAAGGCCCTCCGGCCGGGCGGGCGTCTGGTCACTTGCGGCGCCACGACCGGCCCCCATGTGCAGATCGATATCCGGAAGCTGTTCTGGTTCCAGTGGACCATCATGGGGTCCACCATGGGCTCGGTGCCGGAGTTTGAAGCCATGATGGCGGCGGCCAACGCCGGCGCGATCGTCCCGGTGGTGGACGTGGTGGTGCCGATGGACCAGGGTCTCAAAGCCTATCAACGGTTGGAAAGCGGCGAGCAGATGGGGAAGGTCGTCATCGAGGTCGCCTCATGAATCCGATCGCGGAACGGCTTCGGGCCGGGTTCGATCAACTGGCGGCCGTTTTGCCGGCGTTCTTCGGCTCGCTGTTGATCCTGGTGGCGGGCTATTTCATCGCCAAGATGGTGGAACGCTGGACCGATTCGCTCCTCAAGCGGCTCAACTTCAACAAGATGGCCGAGGCGGGCGGGATTACCGAAGCGGTTGGCCGAACCGGCACCCGGCTCGACCCGATTCACGCCGTCGGCAATTTGCTGTTCTGGCTGATGATGCTGGTCGTCATTCTGCTCGCGAGCGCGGCCCTCGGTCTCAGCAGCATCAACCAGATGTTCGGGACGATGCTGTCCTACATCCCCACCCTCTTTGCCGCCGTCATCATCGTGATCCTCGGTATGATCCTCGGGGAGTTCGTCCGGGCCATCGTGCTTGCCTCCGCCGGCGGAGTGGAGGGGGTGCCGACGCTGGCCAAACTCGCCAAGGCGGCGGTGGTCTTGATCGCGGTGTTCATGGCCATGCAACAAATGGGCGTGGCGGCCGAAATCATTACGGCGGCGTTCACCCTGATTCTCGGCGCCATTGCCCTGGGCGCGGGACTGGCCTTCGGGCTCGGGAACACCGGCCTGGCCGGTGAGATTACCCGCCGGTGGTACGAGGAACGCCGGGAGGAGCGCCGCGAGCAACAACGGCGGAGTGCCGAGATCGAGGCCCACGAAGCCAACGACGAGGAGCAACCCTCAAGATGAAGGCCTTGCTGCTGTGGGTGACCGTCATGGCCCCGGGCCCGATGGCCGCTCAAACACCCGACACCCTGCCGGCCCGGGTGGCCACGAAACAGATCGATGCGTTCAACCGCCGCGACCTCGACGGTTTCATGGCGTTGTACGCCGACGATGCCGTCGTCGCTGAGTTCCCGTCCGGAAAGATCCTCTGGACCGGCAAGGCGGAGATCCGGGGGCGCTACGCCGCCATGTTCAAGGCCAACACGACGCCGCCGGTGCGGGTGCCGACCCGGGTGGTCGACGGTGCGTTCGTGGTGGACTATGAGGAGTGGGATGCCAAGGCGGGCGCCCGGAACCATGCGACGTGGATGTACGAAATTCGGGGCGGGTTGATTCGGCGGGGCTGGACCGTCCGGATGTAGGGGAGGGCTTTCGCCCGCCCCTGCCATTCGGATGTCGAGAAGGTCAGACGGCGAGCGGCGCTTTGCGGATCGGTTTTCCGGTGAGGGCAAACAACGCGTTGGCTACCGCCGGACCAATCGGCGGCGTGCCGGGTTCACCGACGCCGGTCGGGGCTTCGGTCGAGGCGACCATGTGAACCTCGACCACCGGCATTTCCCGCTGCCGCAACACCCGGTACTTGTCGAAGTTGGTCGACACGACCCGGCCCTTGTCGATTTGAATCTGGCCGTAGAGCGCGGCGCCTAGGCCGAAGGCAATCCCTCCCTCCATCTGGGCTCGCACCACGTCCGGATTGACCACGATCCCGCAATCGACCGCGCACACCACCCGGTGGACCCGCGGTTTGCCCCCCTCGAGCGACACTTCGGCCACCTCGGCTACATAGGTATTGAACGACTTGTGGACCGCCACGCCCCGGGCCCTGCCGGCGGGCAGCGGAGTACCCCAGCCGGCCTTCTCGGCCGCGAGGTTAAGCACCCCCAACCGCCGGGGTTCCTTGGCCAACAGGCCGCGCCGGAACTCGACCGGATCCTTGCCGGCCGCCTTGGCCAACTCGTCGATGAACATCTCGACGGCGAAGGCCGTATGGGTGTGCCCGACCGACCGCCACCATTGAACCGGAATCCCGCTCTTGGGGAAATGGGTATCGACGAACACATTGGCGACGGCATACGGATGATCGGCCGCCCCCTCGAACGATGACGGGTCCTTGCCATCCGCCGGCATGAACGGCGTGCCGTCCATCAGTGCCGGACCGACGATCCGGTGCCACCAGGCCACCGGATTGCCGGCGGCGTCGATGCCACCCTTGATCCGATGGAGGAACGCGGGGCGGAAATAGCCGGCCCCGGTATCGTCTTCTCGGGTCCAGACCATCTTGACCGGGGCTCGGCCCTCGATGGCCTTGGCGATGGTGGCCGCCTCGACCACGTAGTCGGATTTGGGGTTGGCACGGCGGCCAAAGCTGCCCCCGGAATACAGCGTATTGATCGTGACCTGTTCCGGTTTCATGCCGAAGACCCCGGCCACCGCCCCTTGATCGGAGGTTTGGAACTGATCGCCGTTCCAGATTTCGGCGCCGTCTTTCCGGAGGTGGACGACGCAATTGAGCGGCTCCATTGACGCATGGGCCAGGAACGGGAACTCGTAGGTCGCCTCGATCGTCTTGGCGGCCTTGCCGATGGCGGCCTCGGCGTCGCCGTCTTTTCGGAGCTCGATGCCGGGCTGGCCCGCCAACTCGTGGAACTCGGCCATCACTTCGGTGGTCCCGCGCTGGTTGGCGGCCGAGGTATCCCACTCAACGGTGAGGGCGGCGCGGCCTTGCCGGGCGGCCCAGAAGTGCTCACCGAGCACCGCAACGCCGGTCGGAATCTGGACGACGTCGACCACGCCGGGGACCGCTTTGGCTTTGGTGGCGTCGAACGACTTGACCGTGGCACCGAACAGCGGCGGATGGGCCACGACCGCCGTCAACATGCCGGGCAGTTTGATATCTTGGGTATAGGTAGCCGTGCCCGTGCTCTTGGGCTTGGCGTCGACCCGAATGACCCCGGTTTCTTTCCCGATGTAGCGGAAGTCTTTGGGGTCCTTGAGAGTAACGGTTTCCGGCACCGGCAACTTGGCGGCGGCGGCCACCAGGGTTCCGTACTCAGCCCGCCGGTTGCTCTTGGCGTGAACCACGACCCCCGGTTCCGTCGTGAGCTCGGCGGCCGGCACACCCCACTGCTTGGCGGCGGCCGCCATCAGCACGGCCCGCGCCGTTGCGCCGGCCTTCCGATGTTGGTCAAATGAGGTCGCGATGGCGCTCGACCCGCCGGTGCCCTGGATGCCGCCGAAGCCGGCGTTGCCGTACTTCTTCGCGTCGGCCGGGGCGCCTTCGACCCGGACCCGGCTCCAATCCACGTCCAGTTCATCGGCAATGAGCGTGGCTAACCCGGTATAGGTGCCCTGCCCCATTTCGAGGTGCTTGGAGAGCACGAGCACGTTGCCGCTGCCATCGATCTGGACGAAGGCATTGGGCACGAACGGGCCTCCGCCACCGGCCGCGGGCGTGGCAGCCTCCTTCGGTCCGCAGCCGGACACCGTGACCAGCAGGCCGCCGCCAACCGCCATCCCGACGCGGACGAAATCCCGCCGGCTCACCGTCATTGGTTTCGCAGTCATGTTAGGCCTGCTTCGCTTCGGCGGCGCGGTGAATGGCGGCGCGGACCCGCTGATAGGTCCCGCAACGACAGATGTTCCCATTCATGGCCTGATCGATGTCGGCATCGGTCGGCTGGGGCTTCGACTCGAGCAGCGCCACGGCCGACATGATCTGACCGCTCTGGCAGTAGCCGCACTGGGGCACCTGCAACTCAACCCAAGCCTGCTGAACCGGGTGACTTCCGTCGGCGGAGAGCCCCTCGATGGTGGTGACTTTCTTGGCGCCGACCGCCGAGAGCGGAATCGAACAGGAGCGGACCGGCACGCCGTCGAGATGCACCGTGCAGGCGCCGCACTGGGCGATGCCGCATCCGTACTTGGTGCCGGTCATGCCCAGGACATCGCGGATGACCCAGAGCAGCGGCGTGGTGGGGTCGGCGGCGATTTCCTTCGCTTGACCGTTCACGGTAATGGTGGCCATAAGTTTCTCCTTGGGGAATGAAGGAGATTACTTGGCCCGCGGACTTTCCGAAAGAGCCTAGCGCTCCTCGGGCCGGCCCCGGCCCCGGAGGTAGCGATCGAAGAACCGAATGGCCCGCTTCGACTGGTCCACCCGGCTGGCCTCGGTTTGAACCGTGTGGGGCTCCGAGGGGTAATACATGACTTCGAAATCCTTCCCGAGTTCGATCAGCCGCTGCACCAGTCGGGCCGCGTCCTGAAAGTGGACGTTGTCATCGACCAGTCCGTGTTCGACCAGCAAGTGATCCTTGAGGCCCTCGGCATAGAAGATCGGGCTCGAGCGGCGATAGGCGGCGGTGTCGCGCTGGGGCAGGCCGAGAATCCGGCTGGTCCATTCGTCGCTGTAGTGGGCGTAGTCGGTGACCGACGCCCGGGCAATCCCGGCCGCGAAGATCCCCGGGTAGCGGAACTGGCTCATCAGGGTCATGAACCCGCCGTAGGACACGCCATAGACTCCGATTCGAGTCGAATCGATCCCTTGGGTCCGGACCAGGTAGCGGGCAGCCGCCACCGCGCCGTCGACGTCCTTGATACCCATCGCCCCGGTCACATCGGTCCGATAGGCTTTCCCAAAGCCGGCGCCGCCTCGATAGTCGAAATCGAGCACGGTGTAGCCGGATTCGAGCAGGTAGTGAAGGAAGCCCACGTGGAGACCCCAGCCGTACACCGACCAGCCTCGGTGCGCGAACTGGCGATACCCGCCGCCGTGGAAGTGAATGACCGCCGCCCGCTCCCGGTTCGGCTTCGTTGGCCGGTAGAGCGCGGCCCACACCGGTTTCCCGTCCGGGTGAGGAAACGAGACGATTTCGGGGTCGACCAACCGGTGCCGGGCGAACTCGTCGGTGCCGCTCAGGGTCACTCGCCGGGCCGGCTCCGATCCGGCGGTGGCGCGGAGGAAGAGGTCGGGTAGTTGCGAGGTGGTGGAATTCGTGATGGCGACGCGGGTTCCGTCCGGGGAAAGGACACCCCCGTTTCGGCCGGCGCCCCGGGTCAGTGGCCGAAGCGGACCGCCGGCCGCAGGTATCACCGCGAGTTGGTCGTCGGACGGATGGTCCTGGCTGGTTTGCAGGAGCCACTGGGTCCGGTCGCGGGACAGCGATGCCTCCCGGACCTCCCACTCCCCGGTCGTGAGCGGGCGAATCGCGCCGTCGGGTTCGGCCAGATAGAGGTGGCTCCAGCCGCTTCGCTCCGAGGCAAAAACGAAACGATTGCCCGGCAGCCACTCCAGCAATGCGGCCTGGACGTAGTTGCTCTGGATCGGCGGACCGCCGAGCCACCCGTCGTCGTGATCATGGGTGAGCACCTTGGTCTTGGCCGACGACCAATCGATCTCGGCGATCCAGAGGTCGTGATCGTGCTCGCCGACGAACTGGGCCACGGCCCGGGTGCCCTCGAGATTCCAATACAACCCCGCCGGTTCGGCGCGTTCGTCGCCGGCTTCCGGGAGGGTGATCCACCGAACCTCCAAGCTATCGGCCGGCACCATCCGGTCCGCGGCCACCACGCCGAGCCGGATGAGATCGCGAGGCTCGCCGGTTTTGGACCGGGCGTCGAGGACTTTGCTGTACCCGCTCTGATCGACGAAGTCGAGGTACTTGGTCGGGGGCCGCCGCACGTCGGTTGTCGTGGCCCGGAAGGTGAGGTATCGCCCGTCGGGCGAAAGCTCGATCCGGTCGACCTGGGTACCGGCGGGCACCGGGATGGCCAAGGGCTGATCCGGTTTGGCGCGGGCCAGAGCCGCCCGGAGTTCCCGGTCGCGATCGCCCTGCCTCACGCTTGGAAACAGATCGCGCTGCTGACGAGCCAGCCGGCGAGCGGCATCGGTTGGGGCCGGACGATCGGGAGTGACCCGGATGGCCGCCAGTTCAAGACCCCCGTTGGCCAGGTCGTAACGATAGAGCGCCTCACCCAGTTCGAACTCGATCGCCAGGTCGGCCCGGGCAAACCGGGGCCGGGCGATCGCCCCGGTCAGGGTCGCGATCCGCCGAGTCGTCGCGCCGTCGAACAGGTAAAGGGACGGCCCGTCCGCCCAGGTCGCCAGCCGGCCGGAGCGACTCCAGGCCGGCGCCGCCCCGGGAACGAACGCGGCGGCGCCCCCGGAGACCGGCTCGGCCCATTGGCCGGCGGCATCGGTCCGAAACCAGGGATCGGCTTCGGGCAGGTCAGCGGACTTGGGGTTGGTGTTCCACCGGAAGTAGACCCCCGATCCGTCGGGGGCCCAGCGAACGTCGCGAACTCCGAGGCCGAGCCAGCGGTCGTTCCTGGAGGCAGCTTCGATGGTGAGGGGCGCCTGGGCAGCGCGGGTCCCCGACGCCTGACGGATCGGGGTCGGCAGCCGACCGTCCTGCTGAAACGACACCAGCGCGACGGACAGAGCAAGAGTGATCATCGGGGGAGGCTCATTTCGGTGGCGCAAGCCACCCGTCGGGGTCGTATACCGGACGTCCGCCGACCAGCGTCAGGACGCTCACCGTCTTCGGCAACTCCGGCGGCGGGACGGTGAAGATGTCCTGCGAGAGTACCGCCAGATCCGCCAGCATCCCCGGCACCAGGCGGCCTTTGTCCCGGTCGCGGCGCTCGGCATAGGCCGAGCCGAGGGTGAAGGCCCGGACCGCCTGCTCCATGGTCAGGGCCTCGGCGGGGTTATTGGGATGGATGACCGCGAGCATCAAGTTCACGAAGGGATTGACGGGTCCGTCGGAGCCTAACGCCAGCATTATCCCGTTGCTCAGGACGCTCTTCGCGGGCTGGAGCGTCGGCAGCCGGGCGGGGCCGTACCGGGCCAGGGCCATGGGGCCCAGCGCGAAGTGGGCGGGGTTTTGGACGATGACCACGCCGAAGGCCTTGGCCGCGGCAAACTGATCGGGCGAGAGACCGTCGCCATGTTCGATCCGGGGCCGGAGCTCGCGCCAAACCGAATCGGGCGCCAGGCTCGCCATCGCGGCCAGCACCACCGCGATGGCACTGTCACCGACCGCATGGATCATCGGCTGGATCTTGGCGGCGAGGGCCTCGGCGAGGAATGCCTTGACGGTGTCGGCGGGAAAGTTGAGCCGCCCGTACCAGCCGGGCCGGTCGCTGTACGGGGTCCGAAAAGTGGCCAGGCGTTCAATCGGGGTACCGTCGAGAATCCACTTGACCCCGTCGGGCTTGAGCACCTGCCACGGCGCGACGATCCGGCCGGTGGCATTGGTCAGCGGCACCGGAATCATCCGGAGCCGAATCGGCAGTTCGAGTGAATCGAGCACCCGGGCTAGTGTCGCGGGATCGAGCCCCGTCGCCATGGACTGGATGCTGGTCGTACCCCACCGCACCGCGGCCGCGGCCCGGATTTCGAAGCCGGCCCGGACCGCGCTCTCGGTGCCGGGAGTGAGCGCGGTGTAGAGGGCGTAGTTGGCGTACTCGTTGGCCAGCCCGGTCAGTTGGCCGTCGTTCCGCTCGAACCAGCCGCCGAGCGGGTCCGGCGTGGAGTCGGTGAAGCCGGCCAAGGCCAACGCGCTCGAATTCAGGATCACGCCATGACCCGACCAGCCCTGCAACTCAACCGGGTGGTTCGGTGCGATTCGGTCGAGGGTGGCGCGCCGGGCCAGGGGGTCGGTCAAGATCCGTTCCCCAATCGGGGTTCGGAGCCAGGTGCCGGCCGGCTCGCGCGCCACGAGCGCGGCTAGACTCTCGGCAACCTGCCGGAAGGCCGGATCGGGCGTTGGGCTCGGGCCGGTCGAGAATTCGACGCCCGGCCGGGCCGGATTGATGTGGTCGTGGGCGTCATTGAAGCCGGGAACCACCGCCCGGCCGCCAAGATCGATGGACCGGGTGGCCGGACCCGCGGCCGCCTGGAGGCCGGCCGTGGACCCGACCCGGATGATCCGTTCCCCCTTGATCAGCAGCGCCTCGGCCCAGGGCGTTCCCTCGAGCGCCGCCGTGAAGATCTTGCCGTTGTAGAGGAGAATTTCCGGTTCGACAGCCGGTTGGGGGCTGCAGCCCGCTCCGGCCCAGAGGACCGCCCCGAGCGTGGCGGCCGTTCGAAACACACGCATCGAGATCCGCCTAACGTTGATCGGTGGGCGGTGGCGCGGCCGGGAGTTGGATTTCCATCAGCCGAATCCCGCCTTTGAACTGCTCGGCCAAGAGCACGGTTTCCCGGCCCGCGGCGAGGATGAAGCCGTTGCCGAAGGTCGTCAGCACCCGGCTGAGGGCGCCGGTCGTGTCGACGACGTGATAGCGGCGAATCGAATCGACGGCCATCTTGGATTTCCGGAGCCAGACCACGCCGTCGACGCCGGGAAATGCCCGCTCGAAGGGAGGCCGGAGCGGCGCGTACGGGAGCTTCTCCGCCATGCTCCGGAGTTCGTCCGGAAACGCCTGGATGTACTGTTCGCGGTCGGGACGTTTGACCTCGAGGACCGGATCGGGGAGCCGCTCGCCCCGACGTTCTTTCCGGCCGTCGAACACCGACACTTCGTTCCGGCGAACCCGGGCCACCCAGAGCCGGCCATCGGGGCGAATGCCCCACCAATCGTTGCCGCTGAAGACCATCCGTTCGTAGCGCCGGCCCCGCTGTTCGGCGATCTCGGCAATGTCGAGCGGGGCAAGCCGCGCGACGGTATCGAAGACGGTGAGGGCCGGATTGCCGCGGACGATGGCCGCGGAGTCCTTCAGCCCACTGCCGTCGGGGCCGGCGATCGGCGGGACTTCGAAATAGTATTGGCCGGCCGCGTCCCGCGCCTTGGGCATGTTGCCCCGGGTACCCGCCGGCGCCGGGATCGATCCGACCAAGCTCCCGTCGCTGGTCCACAGCGTGGTTCGCTGCATGCCCCAGTCGGCGATGTAGGCGGTGTCACCGATCGAGAAGACCCCGAACGGCTTGGCGAGCTCCGTCGGCTTGACTCCCCCGATCCGGCTCGCGGTTTTGGTCACAAAGTCGATGATGGACGCGGCCTCATGATCGGCACCGACCACCGCCCAGCGGCGGCCGCCAAGCCACGCAGCCTCGGGCATGTTGGTCCAGGGCACCACCACGGTGTCCACCGCCACCGGGAGCGGTTCGACGGGCACCGTCTCGGCCCGGCGCGACTGCCCCGGCGTATCACACCCCAGGAGCCCGAGCCACAGAACGACCGCCCCGCGCCGGCTCATTGCGGCAGATCCGGGCCGGGAACTTCGTCGGTGTTCGGAACCACTTTGTCGAGACCAAGCCGGACCAACTCGGCGTTCACCCCGTCGAGGCCGGTTCCGAGCAATGCCTTGAGCTTGCCCAATTCCGCATCGAGTGCCGCCGCCAATACCTTGTAGACCTCGTACGATTGGGCCGTTGGCTTCGCTTCGGTGCTGGCCACGACGCCGGACAGGGCGGCGATCTGGTTGTTGAGCTTGATCGGATAATTGAGCGGATCCTGATTGCTCTTGTTCTTGACCTGGTAGATCTCGGCCTCAACCGCGCTGAGTTGCTCGGTCAGGGTGGCGACACTCCGTTGCAACACGGCGGCGCGGCCCGCAGGCGCGGCCTTGACCCGGGTGGCCATTTGAGCTTTGAGGTTCCGAATCGTCCGCACCGCATTGTTCGCTTCGCTGGTCTTGTCGCGAATCTGGATCAAGAACCTGAATTGCTCGTCGAGGTCGGCCTGGCTGGCACCGGACCGCGGATCGATCAGCAGCTTGAACGTCTGGGCTTCGGACTTGTCGCCCACGGTCAGTTTGGCGGTGTAGCTCCCCGACGACGCCTGGGGCCCGAAAATGCCGGCGGCCCACATGATCAGCCCCTTGAAGGCGGCGGGCTCGGGATACCGCATGTTCCAGGTAAAGCTGTTGGCGCCCATCCGATTGGGGGCCCGGTTCGAGCCTCCGAAACCAAACCGGCCCCGCCGGCCCCCGGCGGCGTCACCGGTCCGGGCCTCCGCGCTCGCCGGCATCACGCCTAACGCAGCCAGGCTGTCGAGCCGGGCCCGTTCGATCTTCTCGGCGGCGGTTTCGGCGGAGTCCGGGTCGCTGGTGAATTTCTTGATCAACTGGCCTTTGCCGTCCAGGAATTCGAGCGTCACCTTCTGGCCGCCCTTCTTGAGCCAGTACTGAATGGTGGCGCCACCGAAGGTCCGGTAGGCATCGGCCGGCTGGAACAAATGGACTTCCTTGGCCAGGACGTCGGCCGAGAGCTGCCGGAGCGAGGCAATGTCGTCCATCATCCAGAAGGCCCGGCCGTGGGTGCCGATGACGATGTCGGCGTTCTTGATCACGAGGTCGTGGACCGGCACCGGCGGGAGGTTCCGGCGGAGAGTCTGCCAGTTCGCCCCGTCATCGAGCGACACCCAGACGCCCCGTTCGGTGCCGGCAAAGAGGAGGCCTTTGCGGACCGGATCTTCCCGAATGACCCGGGTGAATTCCGAGCCGGTGATGCCTTTGACGATCTTGGTCCAGGTTTTCCCGTAGTCGGTGGTCTTATACAAATACGGGGCGAAATCGTTGAGCTGGAACCGGTTGGCGGCGAAATAGGCGGTGCCTTTCGCGTGGGGCGAGGCCTCGATGATCGAGACCCGGGCCCACTCGGGAAGGTCCGGCGGGGTCACCCGGTCCCAGCTTTGGCCGCCGTTCTTGGTCACCGCGATGATCCCATCGTCCGACCCGGTCCAGATGACCCCCTTCTCCACCGGCGACTCCGAAATCGTGAAGACGGTCGCGTAGTACTCGACCGAGGTCTGGTCTTTGGTGATCGGGCCGCCCGACGGACCTAACGTCTTCGGGTCATTCCGGGTCAGATCCGGGCTGATCGGCGTGAAACTGCTCCCTTCGTCGGTCGATTTGAACACCACACTCGAGCCGACGTACATCGTGTTCGGGTCGTGGGGCGAGATGACGATCGGGAAGGTCCACTGCATCCGGTACTTGGAGTCGACGGCGGAGTGGCCCATCGGGTTGAGCGGCCAGGGGTTGATGTCCCGTTCGAAGCCGCTCTTGATGTCCTTCCGGGTCAAGAACCCGCCGTAGCTCCCGGCAAAGATGATGTCGGGGTTGTCCGGCCGCGCGACGATGTAGCCGGATTCGCCGCCGCCCACGTCGTAGAACTCGGCATACTGGGTGCCGCGGGCGCCCTGGCTCGAGCCGCAGAGGGTGCTGTTGTCCTGCTGCGCGCCGCAGACCCGGTAGGGGAAGTGGTTGGTGGTGGCGACGTGATAGAACTGGGCCGTCGGATAGTCGACGTCGGTCCAGCTCCGGCCGCCGTTGAACGACACTTCCGCGCCGCCGTCGTCGCCCAGCACCATCCGGTTAGGATCGTTCGGCGCAATCCAGAGATCATGATTGTCGCCGTGGTGGTTATTGAACGAGCGCGGAAACGTCACGCCGCCGTCGTCGGACCGGAACCACTCCACGTTGAGGACGTACACGGCGTTCTCGTTCTTGGGATCGGCAAAGATTCGCGAGTAGTACCAGGCCCGCTGGCGGAGTTTCCGGTCGTCATTGGTCCGGGTCCAGGTGGCCCCGGCATCGTCGGAGCGGAACACCCCGCCGGAGTCAGCCTCGACCACCGCCCACACTCGCTTGGGATTGGCCGGCGATACCGCAATCCCGATGTTGCCGATCAGGCCCTTCGGAAGCCCGGGATTTCGGGTCAGTTCTTTCCAGGTCGCGCCGCCGTCCGTGGTCTTGAAGATCCCGCTCCCGGGACCGCCGCTGTTCAAGAGCCAGGGCTTCCGATAGGCCTCCCAAAGACCGGCGTAGAGTACCTCCGGGTCGCTCGGGTCCATGACCAACTCAACGACACCGGTCGAGTCGTTGCCGGGCCGGTTCAAGATCTTCTTCCAGGTTTTGCCGCCGTCGATCGACTTGTAGACGCCCCGGTTCTGATCCGAGGTGCTGAACACCGGTCCGAGCGCTCCGACGTACACGATGTCGGGGTTCTTGGGGTGAACCTTGATCTTGGAAATGTGGCGGGTCTCAACCAGGCCGAGATAACTCCAGGTCCGGCCGCCGTCGGTCGTCTTATAAACCCCGTCGCCGTGGGAGGTGTTGCCGCGGATCGGGTACTCCCCGCCGCCCACGTAGACGATGTCCGGGTTGGACTCGGCCACCGCGATGGCGCCGATCGTGCCGCCGAAATATCGGTCGGACATCGGGGCCCAGGTGTCGCCCCCGTCCGTGGTCTTGAACACACCCCCGCCGGTCGTGCCCATCCAGTATTCCTGGGTCCGGGACGCCGAGCCGGCAACCGCCACCGACCGGCCGCCTCGCTGGGGACCCAAGTTCCGCCACGACAACGCGCCGAACGCACTGGTGTCGACCGTCGACTGCGCCGTGAGCGTCGTCGGCAACGCGGCCGCCAAGGCCACCACTGCCACACCCAGAATTCGAGCCATTTCAGTACCCTGTTTCAGGAAAGCATGGGGAGAGACCAACGATGGATGTTGCCCGGTTCCGGCCCGGATGGCAAGGTCAAGGCGGGGTCACGGTCAGAATCGTGCGCATGGACTCGAACGAGGGCGGCACCAGGGACAATTGGTCGGGGTCCTCGAACAGGGCGGCGCCGTCGCCGGGCCGGAGGGCGCGGGCCAGCCGGGCGGCGAACGTGTTCCGGAGCACCCGGAGGTAGTGCTCGACATCGTAGTCCCGCCGATCCGGGAGGTCGGGATCACCCACGACGGCCGACCCGGTGCGGGTCCGGTAGACCCGAATGCGCTCGCCGGTCTTCCACTCCGTCCGGCCGCTCGCCAACAGGGCCTCGTAGGGCAGCTCCCGCCGCCGGGCCCTCGTCTCGAGATACTTGGCCGGCGTTTTGGTCAGGCGAACCCGGGACGACACGTCGTGGGTGGAGAGGTTGCGGCGGCGAAGGGCCCGAACCGTGTCGAGGAACGCCTCGCGCACCCCGGCGAGGTCGCCCACCAGCAACCGACGAATCGACCGCCTGAGGAAGGCCTCGCCGAACGGCTCGGCGCGGCTCGATCGGAAGGCCACGCCGCGAAGCACCAGGGTGCCGTCGTATTTGAGGAGGGCGTAGTTCTTCGGTTCATGCGAGAGCATGGCTTGGTAGCGGCCTTCGAATTCGAGCTGGACCAAGGGCGGCAGGAGGGCGGCCACCTCCGCCACCACCCGCCGCTCGTCCGGTTCGCTCCACCCGGCGGGCACGGCGAAGTAGACGCCATCCGTGTCGGCCTCGAGTAAGGTGACCCCGCGGGCCGCGAACTCCCGGCACATCGCTTGGAGCAACTCGCGGCCCCGGCGGGTGACCTCGTTGGCCGCCTCGACATCGGCAAACCGGGTCAGGCCTCCGCCCGCCGCCAAGTACCCGTAGGCGGAATTGACGACCAGCTTCATGGCGGCGGAGGTGGCCTCCTGGGTGTACCGCTCCGCCGATCCGCTCCGGGCGGCCTTGGCGCCGGCTTTGGCGTCGAGGCGAAGCTCCACCAGCCGGTCGACCATCGAAAGGAGCGCACCGAGGGTGTCCCGAGCGGGGCCGATCCGATACGCCCGCATCAAGGACGGGTAGAGGCTCGCGACATCGGCCTTGACCACCCGCTCCGCCACGCCCGAGGCGAAGAGATGCAAAGCGGCCCCGCTGTGCTCGATGTCCTGCCCCGGCTGATGAGCCGGCAAGGCCTGCCCGGCTCGAAGGTACGCCCGCACCAAGAGGGGATCGATCACGCCGGTGGCCGCACCGGCATCGGCCAGCCGCTCGTAACGGCGGGGCGCCATTCGGGCCAGGGCAAACGCCGCTCCGCCGAGCATCCGGGCCAAGCCCGCGACTTCCTCGACGTCGGCGGTGGCGTACCGACGGACCCGATCGGGATCGGTCCGATAGACCTCGGCAATCTGATCGCCCCGGATCAACTCGCGGTCTTCTTTCGCGAGGCCGAGATGCCGGGCGACGGCCTTCAGTCCGTGGCCCGGCAGTTCCCGGGTGGCGAAGTCGTAGCGCTGCACGGCGTCCAGCGTGTCGATCAGCTCGCGGCCGGGCACCACCATCCGGATCCGGCGGCGCGGGTCGGTGTCGGACTCGGCTCCGCGCCGGGCGGCTCGCTGGCGGAGGCCGGGTCCGACGCGGCCGAGTGCGAGCGGAATCCCGAGGATCCGGGCCCGCCGATCGAGAAACGGCAGGTCGAATCCGTGGAGGTTGTGATTCTCGATGACATCGGGATCGGCGGCCTCGACCACCGCGACCAGCCGGGCAATCAGGTCGGCCTCGGCGGCGTTGCCGGAACCCTGAACCTCGAGGACCTCGGTGGTGCCATCGGGGTGGCCGACGGCCACCATGAAGATTCGGTGGCGGCGGGCGTCGAGGCCTTCGGTTTCGAGATCGAACTGGAGCCGCCGGAGTTGGTCGAACGGGAGGTCGCGAAAGTAGGTCCGGCCGGTGGTGACCAGGTACTGCTCTTCCGGCGGCAACACCAGCACCGATTCTTGGCCGAGCTCGCGGAGATGGGTGATGTTCCGGCCGAGGCGCCGGGAGGCGCCTTGGAGAACCGCCAGGGCCAGCGTCCGGGCGTCCGCGGCGGTCACCAAATACCGGAGGGCGCCGTCGCCCTCGAGTTCCCGGACCGTGACGTCGGGGGCGGCCCGGACGGCGTCATCGGCCCGATCGAGCAGGAGCCAGGGCCGGAACCGTTCCTCCTCGCGGACCAGGAGGCCGGTGGCCGGGATCCGGCGCCACACGATGGCGCGGCCGTCGGGGTCGGCCCAGACCGAGACGATGCCCGGCGTGGGGTCCCACCCCCACAGCCATTGATCTTGACTCGTCTGACTCGCGATTTCTTCGTCCACCGTGGCCACGAGCGACTCCCGATCCGACACCAAGGCGGGTCCGGCACCATACCTGGCGCCCGCCGACAACTTGGAATCATATTGGACCGGTTCGGTTGCCCCTACCCCCAGGATCGAGATATGTCCGCCCACTCCGTGGTACCCGACTCGATCCGGGAGGCCCTCGCCCCGCGGTACCGGGTGGAGTCGGTGTTAGGCAGGGGCGCCACCGCGATCGTCTACCGGGCCTTCGACACCAAGCACGACCGCCAGGTCGCCGTGAAGGTCCTGAACCCGGACCTGGCCGCCTCGGTCACCGGCGAGCGATTCCTCCGGGAAATCGGGTTCGCGGCCCAACTCCAACACCCGCACATTCTGCCGATGCTCGACTCGGGCCTGGCCGCCGGATCGGTCTTCTTCGTCATGCCCCTGGTTGAAGGGGAGACGCTCCGGGCCCGGTTGGAGCGACTCCCGCCTCCTTCGCACCAGGAGACGATCCGAGTCCTGCTCGACGTGGCCGACGCGCTCTCGTTTGCCCACGGACGCGGCATCGTCCACCGGGATATCAAGCCCGAGAACATCATGCTGAGCGGACGGCACGCGGTGGTCATGGATTTCGGGGTGGCCAAGGGTCTCAATCAACCGGCCGTCGGTCCGCACCTGACGGCGGGTGTCGCTCTCGGGACCCCGACCTACATGTCGCCGGAGCAGGCCATCGCGAGCCCCGATGTGGACCACCGGGCGGACCTCTACGCCCTCGGGGTTGTTGGCTATGAAATGCTGGCCGGCCGGCCGCCGTTCGGGGGCGCGACGCCGCAGGAGGTCCTCACCGCGCACGTCGTCCTCCAGTGGGAACCGCTCCGCTCTCGTTGCCCCGGGGTGCCGGCGGCGATCGCGGGGGTCATTGAACGGTGTCTCGCCAAGGCACCGGCTGACCGGTGGGAGTCCGCCGCCCAGTTGGTGGAGCAACTGGAGGCCCTCGTTTCCACGAGCAGCGGAACCCCGGCGATTCCACGGCCCGGTCGTTCGGCCTGGCGGCGGGCGGCGGCGGTGGGGGCGATCGGTGTCGCCATCGTGGCGCTCGCCTGGTCGGTTCGCCGCCCGGCGCCTCCGGCGGCCCCGCTCCGCCCCGAACGGGTCTCGTTTCTGGGCAATCTCCGGGAGGCCAGCCTTTCGCCGGACGGGACCACTCTGGCGTACGTGACAGCCACCAGCGAAGGGCAAGAGCTTTGGCTCCAGGACGCCCTCGGGACCGGACCGGCGATCTCCGTGGCGAAAAGTGCCCGCATCGTCGGGGTAACGTGGGTCGACCACGGGACGAAGATCTCCTTTGCCGAGGGCCCGCCCGAGCTTCCGACGACCCGGATCGTCTCGCGACTCGGCGGAACGGCTCGGGTGGTGGCACGCGGGCGCGGCCTAGTGTCGCCAAATGGCGAGTTGGTGGTCATTGCCGCGGGTGGAGACCCTAACCTCCTCGTACTCCGGCCGAGCACGGGCGACACGATCCGGCTTCGCCGGCCGGCCGAAGGATGGCTCAGTGGCATCGCCTGGTCGCCCTCGTCGGACCGATTGGCGCTCTCGGTCATCGCCGGCGACCGGTCGGGTTCCTCGCTATGGCTGCTCGACCTCCGCGGGGCGGCGACCCGGATCCAGACGGAGCAACCAGAAGCATCGAGCCCGTTGTGGACGCCCGATGGGCAGGCCATCTACTACCTGGTAGGCCACGAGGGCACCGCCAAAGACTTGGTCCGCCTTGAACTCGATGGCAGGCGGCCGGGGACTCTCGTGGCGGCCAACCTTCCCGTACCTGACGACAGCCGCCGCCAGCCGACCGGGACCTTCCTCTCGATCAGCGGGGACGGACGCCGCCTCGTGTTCGTGGAAGAAGAGGCGTGGTCGAATTTGGCCCGGTTCCGTCTGAGCGCGGCCGACCCCGAGCCCCAACCCCATCTCTTCACGATGGGAACGGCGCTGTATTCGGCGCCCCGCCTCTCGCCGGACGGGGCCACCATCGCCGTGTTTGTCTCCACCGCCCGGGGAACGACCCTCGGCACCGTCGAAGCCCAGGGAAACTCGCTGACGGAAGTCGCGGTGGTTTCGCGGGGCGGGTCGCTCGCCTGGTCGCCGGACGGCACCGCCGTTGCCTACACCGCCGAGTTTGGTGATAGCGGCCGGCGCCTGGTGACGCACAACCTCCGAAGCGGCGCCGGGACCCGTCCGATTGGACGGGTAGGACTGGAGCTCGACTGGGGCGTCGGCGGCGTCGTCGTTCAGCGGCCCGGCAATCGGGGCCTGATTCAACTGGCCCCCGGCCAAACCGGAACCGGCGATCCGATGACCGAGGAAGCCACGACCACGACCTACTCCCCGCGGATCTCTCCGGACGGCCGTTTGGTTGCGGTGTTGGCCTACCCGGAAGACGGTGGTCCGGTCAGTCTCGCCTTCATTCGGGTCGGCGACCCGGCGTATCACCCGCTGGTGTTAGGCGCGTACCGGCCGATCGGATGGTCGAGCGATGGGCGGACGGTGTTTGCCGCGAGGAACAGCTTCGCCCCCACACCTGAAGAAGTGATCGCGGTGCCGATCCAAGGGGGTCCGGCACGGAGGTTGGCCGTCCTCCCACCCGGGTTCAAGAGCGAGGACCTCTCGCCTGACGGCCGGCTTCTGGTGGCCACCCAGGTTCAATCGCGGGCCGACACCTGGCGGCTCGACTTTCCCCAGAAGCCCTAAGCCGGGCGGATGATGCCCAGCTTCTTCATCCGGGCCTCGAGCGTGGTGGGTTTCAGATTGAGCAACTCCGCCGCACCGCCGGCGCCGCTCACGCGCCAGTTCACCCGCCGCAGCGTTTCGACGATGTAGTCTCGTTCCATGTCCTCGAGGGTCCGCGAACCGGAGAGGCCGGGGGGCGGATGGACCGGGTTGTATTGCCCGGTGACCCAGTCGCCCAACTGCAACGTTGGGCCCGGCGTGACGACGACCGAGCGTTCGATCAGGTTCGCCAGCTCCCGAATGTTGCCGGGCCAACGGTACGCTTGGAGGGTTTCGACGACCGGCGGCGGGAGGGTATCGATCCGTTTGCCGAGGCGGCCCGCGTACAGCGACACGAAATGGCGGATCAAGAGGGGGATGTCGTCCCGGCGCTCGCGAAGCGGCGGCGTGCGGATCGGAAACACGTTCAGCCGATAGTAGAGGTCCTGCCGAAAGGCCCCTTCGCGGGTGAGCGCCGGCAGGTCCCGGTGGGTTGCCGCGACCAACCGGACGTCGACCTTGATGGTCTGGTTGCCCCCAACGCGGGTAAACTCGCCGTCCTGGAGTACTCGGAGGAGTTTGACTTGCACGTCGAGCGGAAGATCGCCGACCTCATCGAGGAACAGGGTGCCCCGATCGGCCAACTCGAATCGCCCGGGCTTCCGCGCCACCGCGCCGGTAAAGGCGCCCTTCTCGTGCCCGAACAGCTCGCTTTCCACCAACGTCGGCGAGATGGCCCCGCAGTTGACCGCCACCAGGGGACGGAGGGCCCTGGCGCTCCGGCGGTGAATCGCGCGGGCGATCAGTTCTTTGCCGGTTCCGGTCTCCCCGGTAATGAGGACGGTGGTGTCGGTCCCCGCGACCTGGCCGATTTTCTCGAGAACCCGGCGGATCGGCTCACTGGTACCGATGATCTCCGGGTCTTCCGTGGCGCCGGCCGCCTCGTCGGTGGGCCCGGCCTCCGTCGCGGCGTCGGCGACGACCACCCAAAGGCCGGTCAAGAGATCGGCGTCGAGGATACCGATCAGCGTCGTCCCCCGGAACCCGAACGAGAACCCGGCGTGGACGAACTCCACCGCCGCGGACGGGCGGTCGAGGACTCGGACCACGGCCAGCTTGCTCAATGCCCACCCCGCCAATTCGTCCGGGGGCCGATCGTGCCGCTCGGCGAACGCCGGGTTGGCATACGCGAGCCGGGTCCGATGAAGGAGTTCGTCGGCGATTACGCTCGGGGGGGCGGTCCGGGGCAACCGGCCGCCAACGGCGAGCCGGGCGATCGCGAGAGGGAGGGCGTCGAGGAGCCGCTCAACCGGGCCGAATGGGATTTCCATGGACCGGGAACGGTGGCCCCGGCCGATTGGATTCGCAAGGGTGGCCGGCCGGCGGCCGATCCGTTAGGCAACGGCCTCGAGGCGGGCAGCCCCGCCCTGGCCGAAGCCGCGCTCTTCCGCCAGGCGGCGGAGGGTCCGCTTCAGGTGGTCGCGGCTTCGATGGAGCCGGGACCGGACGGTCCCCACGGGGCAGCCGACCACGCCGGCAATCTCTTGGTAGGACAGGTCGTCAACGAAGTAGAGGATCGCCACGGCCCGGTACTCGACCGGAAGGGTCTCCAACGCCGAGAGGATCTCTTCGGTCTCCACTTGGCTCACGAACCGCGACAGGGCGTCGACTTGGGGTTCGCGGCTTTCGGCCGCCGCCAAATCCAGTTCATCGGGTCGCTCCAAGTCGTCGATGGCCACCATGGTGCCCGCCCGGCGGGTGCGGCGATAGCGAGAAATGAACACATTGGTCACGATCCGGAGGAACCACGCCTTGAAGTTGGTCCCCGGGGTGAACCCGGCGAATCCATGGCAGGCATTCATCGCGGCTTCCTGCACGACGTCTTCGGCGTCGTGAGGGTCACGACTCAGATTCAGGGCCACGCGGTACGCCACCGGGAGGACTCCAACCAAGAGTTCGTTGAGGTCGGGCGTGTCGGGCTGGGTCGGCGGTTGGTCGGTGGTCATGGCGTCATCTCCTCGGCGGCGGTGGGGTTCGATGACGGTCCCTAAGACACCATTCGTGCCACCCCTTGCCCGGCTCGGTCGTGGCCGAGTCAACGCATTGTGATTCAATCGTTTGAGAGGGGCAACGGCGAACCGGCCCTGACCGCCGGCCGCTCCGTTATCCCAATTGGTTGGGATCCCGTCACGAAATGTTGGGACCGGCCACGGGGCCGGACCACGTTGAGGATGATCACGAACCCAACCAGCCAGCCGAGCAACCATACTGGAGGGAGCGCGGTCCCGGCGATCGCCGCCGGCACCAGCCCAAGGGTGAGCGCCGCATGGATCGCGAGGGTTCGAACCGATCGATTGGCCGGCCCCCCAGCGGCCGCGATGGCGAGGACGCCAAGCGCCAGCGCCACCAGGCCCATCGCGCCGACGAGCAGCGGGCCGCCTTGACCCAACGGCACCGATCCGTCGCGGGCAATGACGTGCTCGATCCCGACCGCCGCGACGGCAATGGCGAAACAAAGGGGAAAGTGAGTCGCGGCCCACCCGTGGAATCGGGAGGATGCCGGCCTCGGGCCGGCGGCGGCCAAGCCGTCGAAGTACGCCCACCAGAGCCCGAAGACGAGCACCAATCCGAGGAGGGCGGAGGTGGCGGCCCCGGTGGTCCACACCTCCCGCTGCCGCATCCCGGCCATGACGGCGACGACCGCCTGCCCGAAGAGAATCAAGGTAAACAGCCCAAACCGCTCGACGAGGTGGGCGGGATCGGCGGGCAGGGCGGGCGCCACTTTCCCGGCCGCCAGTGAGGTCGCGACTTCAACGACAAGGGCGAGGCCCCACACCCAGAACCGCCAGCGTTCGGGCACCGTGGCGGAGACCAGCCAGAGGGCGGCGGCTACCGTCGTCCAGAGGCGTTGGCGACGGGCAAACCGGCGGGTGGCGGCCAGCGTCACGACCCGGCCGTATTGCACCGCGAGCAGGAGCCGAATCCCCGCGTAGCCGGCGACGAAGCCGGCCATCTCCCGGCCGGCCATGGTCCCATCGGCGTTGACCGCCATCACCGCGGCCAGGAATACCTGGGCCAGGGTGAGCATGCGGTGAAGGGGATCGTCGTTGTCGAAGCGAGTGGAGAAGAAGGTGTGGCCGGTCCAGGCCCACCAAATCAACGCAAACTGAAATCCGAACCGGGCCAGTCCGGCGAGCGTGTAGTGGGCGCTCAGCCCGTTGCCCACCTCGGCGACGGCGGCGGCGAAGACCAAGTCGAAGAACAGCTCCAGCCACGTGGCTCGCCGATCGGCGGCTTCCTCCTCCGGCAACCGAAGCCGCGGCGGCTCCATCCAGCGCTCGATCATCGTCCGGTCCTTTGGCCTTCCGTCACCGATTCTTTCCAGTACCGGACCCAACGCCGACCCGCCGGGGCCGGTTCCCAGTTTCTGCTTGGGAACCCGAGTGCGCGGATTCGCGTTCGGGGGACCAGTACGGCTCCGCGCGGGCAGACGAGGCCCGATCCACCATGACCACCGCGACCAACCACGTGATTCGATGCGAGTGCTGATGTTCGGGTGGGAGTTTCCGCCCTATCAAGCGGGGGGGTTGGCCACCGCCACAGTCGGGCTGGTGAAGGGGCTGATCCGGGTCGGCATCGAGGTGACGCTGGTGGTGCCGTTCCCGGTCACCGAGAGTCCGATCGCCGGGCTCAAGCTGCTGGGGTCGGATCAGCACTCGGGTCAGCTGACGGTCCATCGGGTTGCCTCGCCGCTGATGCCGTACGGTGGCGTTCTGGAATACGAAGGTTCTCGGCGCTCGGCACTCGGCGCTCGGCACTCGGTCTACGGCGGAGATCTGTTTGGGGAAGTTGAGCGGTTTGCGGGACTGGCGGCCGAGATCGCGGCGCGGGAGCCGCACGACGTGATCGACGCTCACGATTGGATCGCGTTTGCCGCCGGGCTTCGGGCCCGGGCGGTGTCGGGCAAACCGCTCATCGCCCACATCCATGCCATCGAGTTCGACCGGACCGGTGGGGACGGCAATCCCGAGATCGCCCGGCGGGAGCAAGCAGGCTTGAGGGCGGCCGACCGAGTCGTGAGCAACAGCTACCGGCTCCGGGATCTCTGCGTGGAACGGTACCAGACCGACCCGGGGAAGTTCGATGTGGTTCATTGGGGGATCGACGACGGGACCGGGAGTGACGAGCCCGCCATCGGATCCAGTCCGCTCGGTCCCGATACCCCGGTCGTGCTGTTTCTCGGGCGGGTCACCAGCCAAAAGGGACCGGACTATTTCCTCGAGATGGCGGCCAAGACCGCCCGGTTCGTTCCGGCCGCTCACTTCGTGGTGGCCGGGAGCGGTGACATGCTCCCGTTCCTGATTCACCGGTCAGCGGAACTCGGGATCGCCGACCGGGTTCATTTCACCGGCGGCCTCGGCGGGGCCGACCTTGAGCGGGTCTACCGGATGGCCGACGTCTGCGTCATGCCGTCGCGGAGCGAGCCCTTCGGGCTCGTGGCGCTCGAGAGCTTGCTCAATGGAACCCCGTGCATCATGCCGAAGCAGGCGGGCGTGGCGGAGGTCATCCAGAACGCCTTCAAGGTCGACTCCTGGGATCTCGACGCGATGACGGACAAAGTCGTCGCGATCCTGAAATATCCCGGCCTCCGCGATGAGTTGAGCGAGCGCGGCCGGCATGAGGTGTCGCTGCCCCGGTTTACCCTCGATGAGCCGGCCCGGTTGACCGGCGCCTCCTACCGCCAAGCTCTGACGATGAGTGCCTAACCATGCCCGACATCTGTCTCTACGCCCAGGTCCATCAGCCCTTTCGGCTCCGTCGGTACCGGCTGTTCGACATCGGGACCGGACTCGACTACTTCGACGAGGAGGCCAACGCCCGGATCCTCCGCCGGGTGGCCGCGAAGTGCTACCGGCCGGCCAACCGGCTGCTGGCCGATCTGATCCGCCGGTCGGACGGGCGGTTCAAGCTGGCGCTCAGCCTGAGCGGAACCTTGATCGAGCAGTTGGCGCTCTACTCGCCCGAGACCTTGGAGAGTTTCCAGGAACTCGTCGATACCGGCGGCGTCGAGATTCTCGGCGAGACGTACTACCACAGCCTCGCGGGCCTCGCTGATCGGGAGGAGTTCCTCGAGCAGGTGGCCCGCCACCGCCGGCTGGTGGAGCGGACCTTCGCGCGCCGGCCGTACGTGTTTCGGAACACCGAGTTGATCTATTGGGACGACCTGGCGCCGACCGTCCTCGCGATGGGGTTTCGGGGGATGCTGGTCGAGGGAGCGGATCAGGTGATGGCCGGGCGATCGGCCAATCAGGTCTACGCGGCGACCACCGCGCCCAGCCTTCGGTTGATGCCCCGGAATTATCCGCTCAGCGACGACGTCGGCTTTCGATTCTCCGAACGATCGTGGGGGGAGTGGCCGCTGACCGCGCCCAAATACGCCGACTGGCTCCACGGCGCCACGGGCGAATCGGTCAACCTCTTTCTCGACTACGAAACGTTCGGTGAACATCAGTGGGCCGAGACTGGGATCTTCGAGTTTCTTGGCCACCTTCCCCACGAATGCCTCCGGCGGGGCCTCCGGTTCGTCCAGCCGTCCGACCTCGCCAGGCGCAGGCCGGCGGGTCCGCTGAGCTACCCCAACCCCACCTCCTGGGCCGACCAAGAACGGGATACCTCCGCCTGGCTCGGGAACCGGCTCCAAGACACCGCCCATGAGCGCCTGTACCGCCTCGGGCGGGCGCTCCGGGCGTTGGGCGACCAGGCCCTCCTCGAGCAATGGCGGAGACTGACCACCAGCGATCACGTCTACTACATGTGCACCAAATGGTTTGCCGATGGCGACGTCCACAAGTATTTCAGTCCCTACGATTCACCCTACGACGCGTTCGTGGCCTTCATGAACGTGCTCGAGGACCTCGAGCAGCGAGTCGGCGCTGACCTGCCTATACTTCTCGCCCGATGAGCGTCGCCGCCGATCCGTTCGAGGACCAACTCCTGCCGTTGTTGGGCAGCGCCTACCACACCGCCCTTCGGCTGACGCGAAATCCAGCCGATGCGGAGGACTTGGTGCAGGAGGCGGCTCTGCTCGCTTCCCGCGGGTTTCGGTCGTTCCAGACCGGCACCAATTTCAAGGCGTGGTTCTATCGAATCCTGACCAACGCCTACTTCAGCAAATACCGCCAACAGCGCCGCCGGGGTCCCTCGGTGTCGCTCGACGACACCCCCGAGTTGTTTCTCTTCGGCCAGGCGGCGGCACTCGGCATGCTCAGCCAGTCGGAGGACCCGGCCGGCGATCTCGTCGGGAAGCTCGACGCCGAGCAGGTGACGGAGGCCGTGGATCGTCTGCCGGAGGAATATCGAGTCGTGGCCACACTCTACTTCATCAACGACATGACGTACCAGGACATCGCGAGCGCGCTCGAGATCCCGATCGGGACCGTGCGGTCCCGGCTCCATCGCGGGCGGCGGATGCTCCAGCGCTCCCTCTGGCAACTTGCGCAAGACCATGGAATCGGCCAATGACCGAGCCCCACCGTTTTACCTGCGACGATGTGTTCCGGCGGCTCGATGACTACCTCGACCGCGAGCTCTCGGACGCGGAGATGCGGCTCGTGGCCCTGCACCTCGACACCTGCGCCCAGTGCGCCGCGGAGCACCGGTTCGAATCCCGGGTCCTCGACTCGATCAAGGGCAAGTTGGGCCAGATCAAGGCGCCCGACCTGCTGCTCAAACGGATCAGTAAAGCCCTCGATGAGGCGCGGAAGAACCCGGAGTAGGAACCCCCGACCGGTTGCCGGCGTTATCAACCCGTGCCCAATCCAGTGGCCGGGAGCCCTTTGTGTCCGACGTCAGCCAAACAGCCGAATCCGCCCGCCTCGATGCCGCGAAGCACCAGGTCCCTTGGCGCCAATGGGGGCCGTACCTCTCCGAGCGTCAATGGGGCACCGTCCGCGAGGACTACAGCGCGAATGGGGCTGCCTGGGACTATTTCCCTCACGACCAGGCCCGAAGCCGGGCGTACCGATGGGGCGAGGATGGCCTGGGCGGGTTCTCCGATCACCTGCAGCGGCTTTGTCTCGGCGTCGCGCTCTGGAACGGCCGCGACCCGATTCTCAAGGAGCGGCTGTTCGGACTGACGAACGGCCAGGGTAACCACGGCGAGGACGTCAAAGAGCTCTACTACTACCTCGACGCGACGCCGACCCACTCCTACCTCCGGATGCTCTATAAGTATCCGCAGGGCGAGTATCCGTACCAGCAGTTGATCGACGAGAATCGCCGCCGGGGCGCCCACGATCCGGAGTTCGAATTGCTCGATACGGGCTTGTTCGATGACGACCGGTACTTTGACGTGTCGATCGAATACGCCAAGGCCGGCCCGACCGACATTCTGATGCGGGTGACGGTGGTGAACCGGGGTCCGGAGGCGGCCCCGATTCACGTGTTGCCTCAGGCGTGGTTCCGCAACACCTGGAGCTGGGGCCGGGAGCCCGCCCGTCCGTCCATGAGTGGGATGTCCGCGACCGCCGTCGAGGCCGCCCATCCGACGCTAGGTACAACTCATTTGTACTTCGACGGCCGTCCGGAGCTGCTGTTCGCCGAGAACGAGACCAACACGCCGCTCCTCTTCGGGACGCCCGGCACGGGCCGGGCCTTCAAAGACGGATTCCACGAGCGGGTCATCCGGGGCCGAACCGACGCCGTGAACGGAGACCGGACCGGCACCAAGGCCGCCGCGTGGTACCACACCGTGGTGCCGGCCGGGGGAACCGTCGTCTTTCAGGCCCGGATCTCCAGTGAAGCGATCGCCGCGCCCTTTGACGGCTTCGCCTCCACCTTCCAGACCCGGATCGCGGAGGCCGACGCGTTCTACGCCGACATTCAGCGGGGCATGGACGACCCCGACGCCCGGCTGGTCCAGCGCCAGGCCTTTGCCGGGATGATCTGGAGCAAGCAGCTCTACTACTACGATGTGCCGCAGTGGCTCGAAGGCGATCCGGGGCAACCGGCTCCGCCGGCGGCCCGGCGCCAGGGCCGGAACCGGGAATGGGAGCACCTCAACAACGCCGACATTCTGTCGATGCCCGATGCGTGGGAGTATCCCTGGTTCGCGGCGTGGGATCTCGCGTTTCATTGCATTCCCTTGGCGCTGATCGATCCGGAGTTCGCCAAACAGCAACTGGTCCTGCTGACGCGGGAGTGGTACATGCACCCGAACGGCCAGCTTCCGGCGTACGAGTGGGCGTTCGGCGATGTCAATCCGCCGGTTCACGCCTGGGCGGCCTGGCGGGTGTTTCAACTCGACCGCAAGAAGACCGGCCGCGAGGACATCGCCTTCCTCGAGCGGGTGTTCCACAAGCTGATGCTCAACTTCACCTGGTGGGTCAACCGTAAGGACGCTCAGGGCCGGAACGTCTTCCAAGGCGGCTTCCTCGGCCTCGACAACATCGGCGTGTTCGACCGGGGCGCCCCGCTCCCCGGGGGCGGGTTCTTGAACCAGGCCGACGGCACCGCCTGGATGGCGATGTATTCGCTCAACCTGATGCGGATCGCGCTGGAACTGGCCATGCACAACCGGGTGTACGAGGACATTGCCACCAAGTTCTTCGAGCATTTCCTTCACATCGCCGAGGCGATGACCAAGATCGGCGGGGACACGGCGGGCTTGTGGAACGAGGACGACCAGTTCTACTACGACGTCCTCAACACCTCGGACAACCAACAGATTCCGCTCAAGATCCGGTCGATGGTGGGGTTGATTCCGCTCTTCGCCGTCGAGACGATCGACCAGGCGATGCTCGACGCGCTCCCGGAGTTTGCCGGGCGGCTCGCCTGGCTTCTGGACAACCGGCCCGAGTTGGCGGCGCTGGTGGCCAAGTGGGATGTGCCGGGGCACGGCGAACGACGCCTGCTGTCGCTGGTACCCGGCAACCGGATCCAGCCGATCCTCGAGCGGCTGCTCGACGAAACCGAGTTTCTGTCCGACTATGGCGTCCGGGCCGTCTCCCGGTTCCACCACGATCGGCCGTACCAAGTCGAGGTGGGCGGACAAAGCCTCGCGGTCCGTTACCAACCGGGTGAGTCCGATTCGGGCCTGTTCGGAGGAAACTCCAATTGGCGGGGCCCGATCTGGATGCCGGTGAACTACCTCTTGATCGAGTCGCTCCAGAAATTTCACTACTACTACCACGACCAGTTGATGGTCGAGTGTCCCCGGGGCTCGGGCCGTCGGGTGACGATCGATCACGCGGCCGCCGACCTCTCCGCGCGCCTGACGCGGCTCTTTCTCTCGGGTCCGGACGGAAAACGTCCGGTGCTCGGGTACCATCCGAAGCTTCAGGGCGATCCGCATTTCCGGGACCATGTGTTGTTTCACGAATACTTCCACGGCGACACCGGCCGAGGGGTTGGCGCATCGCACCAGACCGGATGGACCGGGCTGGTGGCCAAGCTCTTGATGCCGCGTTCGATCCATCGGGTCGACACCGCCGACGACGATCTTCATCACGCCAAGCCGCGGCGCCGGGCCCGGCCCGCCAAGGAGGCTGTATGACCGCAACCCGCCCGATGGAGACGACGATGTCTCCCTTCATGGAACGACCCGCTCCCAAGCTCCTCATCGGCCAGAAGGTCTTGGTCACCGGGGCGAGCTCGGGGATCGGGAAATCGATCGCGATGGCCATGGCCTCAGCCGGCGCCGACGTCTGCGTCAATTACCCGGTCGAGGCCGAGATGGCCAAAGCGATCGAAGAGGTCGAGGAAATCCGAGCCCACGGCGGTCACGCCTGGGCGCACCAATGCGACGTATCGAATGAGGCCGAGGTCGTGGCGATGTTCGATCGGATCCGCCGGGAGATGGGCACCGTCGATATCGTGGTCGCCAATGCGGGGATCCAGCGTGACGCCCGCTTCGAAGACATGACCCTCGACCAATGGAATCGCGTGATCGGCGTCAACCTGACCGGCCAGTTCCTGTGCGCCCGGGAGGCCGTGAAGGAGTTCAAGCGACGCGGACTCCACCAGGTATCGCGGTCGTTGGGCAAGATCATCTGCATGAGTTCCGTGCATGAGGTGATCCCGTGGGCCGGGCACGTGAACTACGCGGCGTCGAAGGGCGGCGTCATGTTGATGATGAAGAGCATTGCGCAGGAGGTGGCGCCCGCGGGCATTCGAGTCATGAGTATCGCGCCCGGCGCGATTCGGACGCCGATCAATCGGGACGCCTGGGAGTCTCCCGAGGCGTACCAACGCCTCCTCCGGCTGATCCCGGCCAAACGAATCGGCGAGCCCGAGGATATCGCGCGAACCGCCGTGTGGCTGGCCTCGGACGAGGCCGACTACATCACCGGAACATCGACGTTCGTGGACGGCGGGATGACGTTGTACCCGGGCTTCGAGGCCGGCGGCTGAGGTTGACGGCGCGCGGGAGGAGGTCACTATCTTTCCGGAATGGCGACTATCCGGCAAGACGATTTCATCCAGTCGATCGCTGACGCGCTCCAGCATATTTCCTACTACCACCCGCTCGACTACATCCGGGCGCTGGGCGAGGCGTACGAACAGGAACAGGGCCCGGCGGCCAAGGACGCCATCGCCCAGATCCTCACCAACTCCCGGATGTGCGCCGAGGGGCATCGGCCGATCTGCCAAGACACCGGCATCGTGGTGGTGTTTCTCAAAGTGGGGATGCAGGTCCGATGGGACGCCACGCTCTCGCTCCAGGCCATGGTGGACGAGGGCGTTCGCCGGGCCTACCTGCTTCCCGAGAACGTTCTACGCGCCTCGATCGTCCTGGACCCGGCGTTTACCCGCCGGAACACCCGTGACAACACGCCGGCGGTGGTCCACACCGAGATCGTACCGGGCGACACGGTCGAGGTGAAGGTGGCGGCCAAAGGCGGCGGATCCGAAAACAAGTCCAAGTTCGCGATGCTCAATCCCAGCGATTCGATCGTGGACTGGGTCATGAAAACGGTGCCGCTGATGGGCGCGGGCTGGTGCCCGCCGGGCATGCTGGGCATCGGCATCGGCGGATCGGCCGAGAAGGCGATGCTGATGGCGAAAGAGTCGCTGATGGAGCCGATCGACATGGCAGCGCTCAAGCAGCGCGGCCCCACCACCCGGATCGAGGAGCTCCGGATCGAGCTCTACGACAAGGTCAACGCCCTCGGCATCGGGGCTCAGGGCCTTGGGGGGCTCGCCACGGTGCTCGACGTCAAGATCGCCGACTACCCGACGCACGCCGCCTCGAAGCCGATCGCGATGATCCCCAACTGTGCCGCGACCCGCCACGCCCATTTCACCCTTGACGGCTCGGGCGTGGCGACTCTGCCGACCCCGAAGCTGTCCGACTGGCCGGCCGTAACCTGGCGCCCGGACGCCAACGCCAAACGGGTGGACCTCGACACCCTCACACCGGAGGTGGTGCGGACCTGGCAGGCGGGCGACCGGCTGTTGCTCAACGGCAAACTCCTGACTGGGCGGGACGCCGCCCACAAGCGGATCGCCGACCTGCTGGCGAGCGGCCAGGGTCTCCCGGAAGGCGTGGACTTCACCAACCGGGTGATCTACTACGTCGGGCCGGTCGATCCGGTGCGGGACGAGGCGGTGGGACCGGCCGGGCCGACCACGGCCACCCGGATGGACAAGTTCACCGAGATGATGCTCGCGAAGACCGGCCTGATCGCCATGATCGGGAAAGCCGAGCGGGGACCGACGGGCCTCGAGGCGATCCGCAAGCATCAGGCGGCC
>JANMHX010000197.1:0-20892 GCA_031375485.1 Gemmatimonadota bacterium
TCGGCCAGCGCCGTGGGATTGCCGCAGCCTAACGAGGCCAGCATGGCCTCGACCGGCACGCCCCGCTGCTCCGCCTCGTCGTAGAGGCCCGAGGTGATCGGGTCGACCGTGCCGGGCCCGCACTCCGCTCCGCCACAACACGAGTTCGATTTGCCGGCTGCGGCCCGGGTGGCCGCCTGGCCGTACTTCTCCTGCACGATGGATTTGACACTCTGGGTCGTCATGAAATCACCTGGGTTGGTTTGAAGACGAGGTGCATCGCCACGGCGGACGCCGGGCAGATGCCGTTGAATTGGGTGGACCGGCGCACCGCGGCCGGGGCGTTCGCTTGGTCGATCGGATCGAAGCCAAATCGGGTGAAGTAGCCGGCCGCGGTGGTCGTCAGCAGCGTAACCGTATCGGCGCCGCGGGCCCGCGCCAGGTCGAGGGCGGCCTCGATCATTGTGTGGCCCAGGCCGGCTCCCCGCCGCGCCGGGGCGACGGCCACCGACCGAAGCAACGCATCGCGGTCGTACACCTCCAACCCGGCCGAGGCCACGACACCGGCGCCGTCGTCGGCCACCACGAAGGTGTCGAGATGCTCGGCGACGCCCTCCAGCGGAAGCTTCGCCTCCGCGAGCAAGGAGGCGAGCGCCGGGAGATCGGCCGGCGTCGCGGGCCGAGGGACCGGGCGGGTCATCGTTGGTTCTCCGGAATCAGCCGCTCGACCACCGCGACATCGACCCACGCGCCGTCGAGCCGGGCATGCTTCTCGTAGGTCCCGATCCGGCGGAACCCGGCCCGGTCGGCCACCGTCAGGCTGGGTTCGTTCCCGGTGAAGATCCGGCCGACCAGCTTCCAGCAGCCTTTCGCCGCGGCCGCCGCCACCAAAGCCTCGACTAGTTGGCGGCCCACCCCATGACCCCGGGCGGCCCGATCAACGTACACCGAGTAGTCGCCGACGCCGTGATAGCATTCGCGGGGCCGATAAGCACCGTACCCGGCCCATCCGACCACGCCATGGCCGCCGACGGCCACGACCATCGCCAACTCGTCGGCCAGGGCCCGGAGCTGCTCCCGCATTTCCTCGACGGTGCGGAGCCGAGTCTCGAAGGTGGCTATCCGGTCTTCGATGCCCTGGTTGTAGATCGCGACGATCGCATCGGCGTCCGTTGGCCGGGCGTCCCGGATCGTGATTTCAAATGGTTGGGACATGCAACTATCGCCTCAAAAAAAGGTGTGCTACCCGCAGTGACCGGGCGCGCAGCCCACTCCGGGCTCGAGACCCGACCGCCGGGCGGCGCTCGCCGAGAGCCGCTGGAGCAACACGACGGCACCGTGCCGGACCTCGGGCCCCAGGTCTTCGATCATGGCAGCCTGCTCCGCCACCAGTTCGTTCCGAATCCGATCATGGAGCCGGCGTCCCGCCGGCGTGATCTCCAAGCGCATCGCCCGGGCGTCATCCGGATCGGGCCGCCGGCTGACATACCCTTTTCGCTCCAACACCGTCACCACCCGGCTGGCCGTGCTCTTGTCGAGATAGAGTTCGGCGGCCAAGGCGTTCAGGCTGCACGGCCCGATCTTGAGCAGGGCCTCCATGGCGTAGCACTGGGTGACCGAGACGTCGTGGCAACAGATCCGGTCCCGGTCGCGGAACTGATAGACCCGGACCAGGGCGGAGAGCGCGGCGTACAACTCAGCGGCGTCGGCCGCGGCCGTTCGGGAGGCAGTGATCATAGTTGGCAGTCGCAACTATACTGAATCGACCGAGTTCGCGCAAGACCTACCGTCATGACGGCGAGACGGGCGTCAGGGCATTGAGCGGGCCGGCGCTGAACCCAGCGCGGTCACGACTGATGAGGACCACCGCGATCACGGCATACAACACCGTCGGCCCGGCCGGTATTGGTACGGGGTTGGCACCGCGCCTCGCTTTCTGGTCGGTGGGGGCAGCAACGATGCCGGGAATCATATAACTTTGGCTCGTCGTTCGGACACCGCTCCCCCTGCCACCCAAAGACCATGACTGACATCGTGCCCCCGAGATCGATCGGTTTCCCAAAGCGTGCCGCAAGCGCCTTCGCCGTTGCGTGCCTCCTGGCCCCGACCCTCGGCTCGACGCAGACGAAGCCGATCGCGGAGGGGGTATTCCTGGTGCCCGGCCGCGGTGGACCGACCGCCGGCTGGGTCGATCTCGGGTCCGACGTGCTCGCCATCGTGGCCGGCCCGACGGGGCCCGAGATCGCGGCCATCAAGCGCTTGGCCGGCAAGCCGATCCGGGCCGTGTTCGCGCCTAACGGTGGCGGCCGGGCATCCGGGGGCGTGCCTGAACTCGTCCCCCAGTCGCGGGGTTCCGGAGCCGGTCTCGGATTCCGGGGCACCATGACCCTCGGGGCCCGTCGAGTCGAGGTCCGGGAACTCGAGCGAGCGGTAAGCGCGGGCAATGGGGTGGTGTACCTGCCGGATGCCCGGGTCCTGTTTGCCGGCGACTTGGTCGGCGATGGTGCGGTACTCGATTCCGCGCGGACCGAAGCCTGGATCCGGGTCCTTGACCGGCTCCGGCGGCTCGACCCCAAAGTCGTCGTGCCTGGACGCGGCGCCGTAGGCGGGCCCGAGTTGATCGATCGCACCCGATCGGCGCTCGTGGCCGCGCGGGCCGCCGTCCGCCGGGGGGTCGATCAGCGGCTGACCGGCGACCAGATCGCGAGCGGTACCCCGAACCCCGCGCTCACGCGGCAGGTCTTTCGGGAGATGGTGGGCCTGGTGCCGCCGCCGATGATCGACGAGCTCGAACTCCGGCCCGGGCCCTCCCCTACCGCCAAGACTCCCGGATGGACCCGGCCGAAGGCGGTCGTGATCCAGGACATTTGGCCCGACAAACCGGGCCGCTTGACCGAACTCAGCTATCTCGCTCCCGGTGTGGACATCCGGGTGGCCAAGAACCCCGAGGAGGCGGCCGCCATGGTGGTCGGCGCGGACGCCACCATGGCCTGGTTCAGCCCGGCCATTCTGCGGCAAGGCACCGGGCTCCGCTGGATCCAGAGTCAGTCGGCCGGAGTCGAAGGATTTCTCGCGGTGCCCGGGATGGTCGAAAGTCCGATCGTGCTCACCAACGCCGCCCGGATCTACGCCCCGCCGTTGGTCGAACACGTGTTCGGATTGCTCCTGGGCCTGACCCGGCGCCTCCAAGTGGCGGTGCCGCTGATGCTGGCGCGGAACTGGAGTGACAACACCACCGCCTTTCCGCCCACGCAAATGCCGGAGCTCCGCGGGAAGACCCTGTTGGTGGCGGGTCTCGGCGGGATCGGCACCGAGGTGGCCGCGCTGGGCCACGCGATGGGAATGCGGGTCATCGCCACCCGCAACAACAAGACGCCGCCCACCGATATTGTCGACTACGTCGGTTCCTCGTCCGAGTTGGCCACGCTCGCCGCGGAGGCCGATGTGGTCGTGAATTGTCTCCCGTTCACTCCCGCCACCCAGAACGTGTTCGACGCCGCATTGTTCCGGGCCATGAAGCCGACCGCGTACTTCATCAACATCGGGCGGGGCGGCACGGTCGACACCGAAGCGCTGACCCAAGCGCTCGAAGAAAAGCGGCTGGCCGGGGCCGGACTCGACGTGACCCGGCCGGAGCCGTTGCCGGCGGAGCACCGGCTCTGGTTGGTGCCGAACGTCATCATCACGCCGCACGTCGGATCGACGTCGGATTCGGAACGGGAGCGCACCTGGCTCCTCTTCCGCGAGAATCTCCGCCGGTTCGTCAACGGCGAGCCGTTGTTGTCGGTGGTAGACAAGAAAGCGGCCTACTGAGGGTCGGACTCCTGGCATTGGTCGGCCGGCACTCGTATGTTGAAGACGCTCCCGGAAATCCCGGGAGCTGCATGAAGAGGACGGCGAGAGTTCTGGCTCGTTGACCCGTCCGCCAAACCGTAGCCCTCACGCCGTCGCGTGACACGGTGGCAACGCCAGCCCGCCAGTTTCGGCGGGAGCCATGCGCGGTAGATCGTCCGCCGAAATGGGGTTCCGATGTCGCGTCACTCTCCTCACCAACCGTCCCGTCCCATCCGCTATCCCTACTTGGTCGTCCGGATCATTCCGGCAGTGTACCGGATCAAGCCGCTCCCCCAGAACCTGATTCGCGAGGCCTTGGTTGAGCTCGGGTGGAAGGAATTTCACGCCAACCAGGGCCGGTTCCAGATCTCGGTCGTGTTCGGACCCCACGAATGCCGGTACCTCAAGGCGGACGGGACGGTCACCAGCAGCAACACGCCGCCGACCAGCGATGTTAGGTTGACGGCGACCAGCAAACCACCTCGGAGCTGATTCATGTCATGTCGTTCCCTGTCGTTTCTCTGCCTCGTTCTGGTCGGCTGCGGCCGGGGGCGGCCCACGAGTGACCCGGCCCCGCTGGCCGACCAGCCCCCTCAGCTTGCCGCAATTCGGGAGGATGAACTCAAGGCCGACCTCTACACCCTGGCCGGCGACGGGTTTTTGGGCCGCGAGGCCGGCACCCTTAACGAGCTTCGGGCCTCGGCCTGGATTGCCGATCGGGCTCGCCAAGCCGGCCTCGCACCGGCGGGTGACGATGGGACCTATTTCCAATTCTGGCCGATGGCCCGGAGTCGGGTCTCGCCGAGTACTACGATCAGGTTGGGTAGCCGGAGCTTTGCCGTCAACACCGAGGCCGTCGTGCTTTCGACTGGCTCCGCCGTCATCGATGCGCCACTCGTTGACGGAGGCACGGTCGGGTCACTCGTCACCGCCGATCTGACGGGCAAGGCCGTGGTCGTTCAAATCGCCAAGCCCCGGATGGTGTTACCCAAAGACATCTCGGTCCGGAGCGCCCGCTACGTCTGGGCGGTTGCCAGCGAAGTGGGGGCGGCGCTCGCCTCGTCCCGGCCCGCCGCCATCATTCTCGTCTCCGACGCCGTCGCCGACTCGGCCTGGCAGTTCGTGTCGACTTGGTATCGGAACGGCAGCTACGGGCTGCCAGCGGGCGAGACCGTGATCGGGCCCTCATCGAGCACGCCGATCATCTGGCTCAAAGAGGCCCGGCCCGCCACCGGGCCGGACCAGCGTCTATCGGCCTCGCTGATGTTCGATCGGTTCACCTATCCCTCGGTCAACGTCGTGGCCAAGGTGCCGGGGACGGACCCCGCCCTTCGGGGTCAGTACATCCTGTTCAGCGCCCACCAGGACCATGACGGCGTGAAGGCGCCGGTGGCCGGCGACTCGATTTGGAATGGGGCCGATGACAACGCCAGCGTGAGCGTCGGGATTCTGGCGATCGGGCGGGCGTTCGTCAGGCAGCCCGCCAAGCGGTCGGCGTTGTTCGTCTGGCACGGCGCGGAGGAGAAGGGCTTGATCGGCTCGCGGTACCACGTACTCCACCCGATGGTGCCGAAGGATTCGATCGTGGCGGTGCTCAACGCCGACATGATTGGATCGAATCACCCGGACACCGCGGCGCTCCTCGGCGTCCAACCGCCGCATCTCAATTCGCCCGATTTGGTGGCGCTCGGGCTCCGGGCCAACACGATGGTGGCCGGGTTCGTCATCGATTCGTCATGGGACCGCCCGGCCCATCCGGAGGGTTGGTACTTCCGAAGCGATCACGTCCCGTATGCGAACGCCGGGATCCCGTCGCTCTACTTCAGCTCCTTGCCGCACCCGTTGTATCACACCCAACTCGACGAGCCGGCCCGGATCAATTATCCCAAGCTGACCCGGATCACCAAGTGGATGTATGCGACCGGCTGGCTGGCGGCCAACGCCGCGGAGCGGGTGGGTCTCCTGGCACGGGCCAAGCCGTAGCCAGCCCCTTGCGCCCCGGGACGGACGTCTCGAATCTTGGAACCGAGACCGACCCTGAGACGATGTGCCGGAGCCCGTCCAACTTGAACAGTTGTGGTCCGCGGTCAGAGACCGTTACAGGGCCGACCGGCACGTTGCTGAGGGCGGGATGGCCACCGGTTACCGAGCAGTCACGCTCGACGGGGCGCCGTCTGGTAGCCATCGTCCGGCCATGTCGACGTTCACCACGTCACGCTGCCGCAAGGCGATGGCTGAAGAGTGGCGTGCGGAGCACTTGTCGCGTAACCTTCCGATCTCAGCAGACCAGAGGCCCTCTTGACCGACCCAGGTACGACCGTTCCAGCTCGGGTCGGGAACAGGTACCAGATCGACCGCCTCCTGGGCTCAGGCGGAATGGCCAGCGTCTACCTGGCGAAGGATCTCAACTCCGACCAATACGTCGCAATCAAGTTCCTCCGGCCCGAACTCGCCCGGGTACTCGGCACCGACCGATTCCTTCGTGAAATCTCGATCGCCCGCGAGCTCGTGCATCCGAGCATCCTTCCGCTCCTTGACTCCGGAACCGAGCGGGACACGCCCTACTACGTCATGCCCTACGTTCCCGAGGGCACGCTCCGGGATCGGCTCCGGCGGGAGATCCAGCTCCCGATCGACGAGGTTGTCTCCATAGTCTCGACGATTGCGGTCGCCCTTGACTACGCTCATCGATCCGGTGTGGTGCACCGCGACATCAAACCCGAGAACATCCTGCTTCAGGGGAACAAACCGGTCCTCGCGGATTTCGGCATCGCCCGGGTTTTCGCGGCTGGCGACTTACCGGCGTCGACCTTGTCGTCAGCTGGCCTCGCGATCGGGACCCCCGCATACATGAGCCCCGAGCAAAGCATCGGTGCCGGACCACTGGATGGGCGGAGTGACATCTATAGCCTCGGCTGCCTGCTCTTCGAACTACTGACCGGGGCCCCCCCGTTCGGTGGCGCTACGCCGCACGCGATCGTGGCCCGTCACCAGCACGAACCGGCTCCGCCCATCCGGGTGGTTCGTCCGACGATTCCGGCCGCGCTCGAGGCTGTCGCGCAGCGATGTCTAGCCAAAGTCCCGGCGGATCGGTTCCAACACGCCGGCGAGTTGGCCGAGGCTTTGTCGAAAGCGAGTGGCCCTCCGTTCCGCCCAGCGACCAAATGGCGCCCAGTGATGGTGGCCGCCGCCATCCTCGTTGGGGTCGTCGGCTGGTCTGCCATGCGTTGGCTCGGAACCGCTCCGAATCGGAATCGGTTTCTGATTTCGCATTGCGCTGCCGATTCGGCGCCAACTCTGGGCGAGCCAAATGGGGACCGGTGCAGCCAGCTACTCGATCAAGTATTTCGGGAATGGCGAGATCTAGAGATTGTCAGCCCAGCCGAAGGTGGCGCCCGGTTGGAACCAGTTGGCGCCTCCCGCGATTGGCGAACCCGTGCCCGAGCGCTGGGCCGCAGCGCCGATGCCGAATGGGTGGTCCAGGCCCGAATGAAGGCATCGGCCGATACCTTGCGGGTCGAGGTCCAACTGCTTTCGACGTCACGCCCCACCCGTCCGGAAAGCCGGGCCACCCTGGCACTAGCCGTCGCGGCGACCGATTCCACCTTGGACCGTCGCCTGGAAAGTGGTCTTCGCCGGGTCACGCGGGCGCTCCTGGTTACGACCTTGGCAGACACGACGTCGCTGTCAATGGTTGGCACCACCAAGTTCTACCGAGCCCTGGCACAGAGCCTGACCGGCGATTCCGCACTCGTGAATTGGCAACTCGCGCTCGCCAAGGATCGATACCTCGCCGCTTTCACGACCGACCCTGCCTATGCCGCCGCGAAGCTTAAGTACGTCAGGGCCTCGATATGGGATGGTGATCCGCCGGCAGATTGGATCCCCGTGGCGAAGGCAGCCCAAGCCGCCGCCGCCATGTTGACACCGGCCGAACGAGAAGAGGTCGCGGGGCTTACCGCCTTGGGGTTGGGCGAATACCCGACCGCATGCGCCCGGTTCCGGACCGTCATCGAACAGGACTCCGCAGCGTACGCGGGCTGGCTCGGATTGGGCGAGTGCCTCTTCCAAGACTCCGTGGCAATCGCGGATCCGGCCTCACCCTCGGGTTATCGCTTTCGAAGTAGCACCCGAGCGGCCCAGTCCGCCTTCGAGGAAGGAATGCGTCGCCTTCCGCTTGCGGATCAAGCCTTCGGCGGGCCACTCTTGGCCCGCTTAGCACAGCGTCTCATGACGCAACCGGGGAGCTTCCGAATTGCGGTCATCGGAAACGACTCCACCCGTGTTCTGGCCGCGTTCCCGGAACTTCAGCACGACACCCTCGCCCTGATTCCCTATCCGATCGACCAAGTGCTCGCCGACCGCCGTACCCCGACCACCCACAGTCAGGCCCTGGCGATGAATCGACGAACCCTCCGCTCGATCACCGCCGAATGGCTGGCCCGATACCCGGCCAGCTCGGCCGCAACCCGAGCCCATGGACATGCCCTCGAGTTGACCGGTCAACTGGATGATTCTCCAGGTGGGCGACCATCAGCGCTGGCAAGTGTTCGGCGCCTTCGCCAGTCCCCGGACGGACGGAATGAGATCCAGCTTGCAATCTCGGAAATCCGGCTGCTGGTCAAGCTCAGACGGTTTGCGGAGGCTCAGGACACGGCGAGGCGGATCCTGCGTCTTTCCCCGAAAGGCGAGGGAGACGGCCAAGTGCTGGCCGCGTTAGCGGCATTCGTCGGGGATGCCAACACCGCCGCCAACCTCCTCGGACGGTTCGGCGGAACCTCTTTTTCGACGGGCGATGGGATTCAGGTGACGCCCAGCGGCGCCATTGCAGAGGAGGCCAATCGCCTGTTGGCGTTCGCATCGGTTGGAAGGCCCCGCGACAGTATCACGGCCGTCGCCGATCGGCTTCGGAGACGGATTCAGCTTGAAGTCCCCGAAGGCTCGCGACCGGCGACCCTTGCGGCGGTGTTGTTCAGGCCGAGCCTGCTCTCCTTTCCGATTCTTGGACCTGGCAGCACGTCCGGCCTCCTGGCCGGGCAACTCGAAACCGCAATCGCCAGCGGCGATCGCGAGGCCATGCGCAAGGTCGCGGCATCGCTGGTCGCCGGGCGGCAGCACCAGAACCCCGGCGATGTGACCCTCGATCTCGCCGTCCTCGAGACCCGCTTGTTGCTCATGATCAAAGACACCACGGCGGCGCGGGACCACCTCCAGCGACTTCTCGGCGACTGGTCGGCCCTCGACGTCGAGATGCTCAACCAGGTCCCGCAGGCAGGTGCGGTCGGCCAGGGCCTAGCTCTGATCGAGCTCCTTCGCCACTAGTAGGGTCGACAACATCCGGCAGACTGACACGGGAACCAGGGGCCATCTTTGCCGATGCGGTCCATGATACCCTTCACAAATTCGTCACTAACCGGCGGCCCGTCCTTATTCGCGTTGACTCGTATCGCTTCGACAATTGCGCCTCGGCGGGCCTCCCGGTCGAGTCCTTTGAGGGAGGCTACCGCCGTTACGAGGCGTCCGCTCGGCACCCGCACAGTCACGTAAAACCTTGGACAGGTCTCAGGTATCCAGGTCCACTCCGCCTGGACCTCAGGGGAGTGAGGCAAGCCAAGGTGTGAGCAGAACATCCCTACCATGTCGCGACCACCGCCACCCTGCTTCTTCATCCGCTTCGCGGTCGAGTGCTCGGGGTCGCTATCCTTCTTCGTGAACCGAAAACAAACGATGTCCCCAAACTTCACCAACTCGTCGTACGTCGGCGAAACTTCCTTCGTGTCAACCAGTTGGACGGCGCCGATCCATCTTTTGTTCAATTTGTCTTCGAAATGTACTCGCCGAGCTAGCTGAATACGCGCGTTTGGAACCCCATTAGTGTCCAAAACCACCGGGCCCCAGCCTGGACCCGCATCTTGGCCGATAAAATCTTCACAATCGCTACCAAAGGCGGTGGTAATGTACGGCGTTCGAGAATCTGCCCAGTGGGCACCTGAGAGCAAGGTGACCACGACAACGACTGTCAACGATCCGCCAACCAATAACCGTTTTGACATCGGTCCTCCCTAAATTCGCGGGTTGCGGTCTACCAACTCTCCAGGACTGCGTGAATACTTCGGACCGTATCGATTCACCGACCAGGAACACCGGAAAACCCGATGAGTAGCCTTAGCCGGACGTCGGCAACCGAGATACTGCACCTCGGAGCAGAGATCCGCAAGTTGAATCGATCCCCACCCGATTGCCAATGCCTGAAGCAAGGGTGAATTCCGGGGGCTTTTCCGGTCGGTCAACCCGAGGTCCGACTGGAAATCAGAATCCACAGTCCCGACGACCCTTAAACAGGGACTTGGTCGCCTGTTTCAGCGCCTCGGCGTAAACGACCCCAGGCCGTCAATATCCACCCGCGCCACCCGGCCATCCCGGCCGACCTGGAACGTCACGAAGGTCTCCGCGCCGTTAGGCAACGCGGCCCGGAACGAGTTGTATTGCCAGTGAACCAGCGGCGCCCGGCTCGACTGCCACCGGAACTCCAAGCCATCCCCCGACGTCGCGACGGTAATCTCCCCGTACATGCCGTCGACATAGGCGCCGGCATACTGCCCCAGCGCCAGCGACGGCTTGCTGTCCTTGGCCCGCTCGGCCTCGGTCTGCTTCTCCCGGGCTTCCTGCGCCGCCGTCGCTGCCTCGAACCGCTTGAGGCCTTCAGCCAAGTAGTCCTTACTCGGCTGCCCGAGCAGAAACCGGTCGATGATGTTCCAGACGATGGCCGGGCCCGCGGAATGCGGCGAGCCGTTGGTGAGGACCACGATGCCGAGTCCGGCTTCCGGAATCGTCCACATCTCGGAAAGCATCCCGTCGATGCCGCCATTGTGCCAGGCGATCCGCCGACCCCGGTAGTCCTGGACCACCCAGCCGAGTCCGTACCCGGCGAAATGACTGAGACTATCGCCGACACCGCCGGTGTTGATGTGCGGGGTCTTGGTGACATTGAGGTTCGCGGCGGATACCAGGCGCGCTCCCTGATAGGTGCCGTTGCCGAGGTGCATCCGGAGGTACTGCGCCATTTCGACGATGTTGGAATTGATCGACCCGGCGGGCGCGACGTTGTCGAGGTTCCGCCACGGAATCCGTTTCACGATCCCTTGGCTGATGCTGTGCGGCATCGACACGTCGCCCTGCGACGGAAGGTCCTTCGGGCTGAGATTGCTGGTCGTCATGCCGAGCGGAGCGAAGATCCGCTTCCGGATCGTTTCGTCATATCCGGCGCCGGAGGCCCGGCCCACGATCTCACCAGCCGCCAGGAACATGATGTTCTGATAGCCCATCTCGGTCCGGAATCCGGCGTTAGGCTTGAGGTACCGAATCCGTTCCAGGATATCCGCCCGCGAGTAGTCGGTGCCGTACCAGAGCGCGTCCCCGCGCCGGCCGAGTCCGGCCCGGTGAGACATTACGTCGCGGAGGGTCAGCTCGCGGGTGACATACTGATCGTACAACTGAAACCCCGGCAGCCACTTGGTGGCCCTGTCGTTCCAGGTCAGCTTCCCGTCGTCCACCATCATCGCGGCCGCCGTCGACGTAAACGACTTGGTATTCGACCCGATCGCAAACAGCGTGCGCGGCGTAATCGAGTCACCTTGCCCGAGCACTTTGACCCCGAACCCGCGGGCATAGATCAGCGAATCATTGCGGACGATCCCCACCGCCACCCCGGGAAGCCTCCAGCCGAGCCGAACCTGCTCGATATACTGATCGAGCCCCGCCAGCGGATCAGAAGCCGGTTTGAATTGCCCCGCCAGCGGCCCTGCCGCCAGCGCCGCCACCACAAGTCCCAGCCGAGCGCCGAGTGCCGAGTGCCGAGTGCCGAACATCAATTCCTCCTGCCAAAAGTCGCAACATCCGGATACTCGAGCGATTTGGTCCGGCCATTGGCGTCGAGCTGGAACGTCACTAGGGTCTTCCCGAAAATCGGGTTCCGCCAAGTGACCTCGAAGGTGTCGTAGTTCCAATGAGCCAAGTCGCCGGTGTACTGGGGACCGAAGGTGGCCACGAGCCGGTCGCCTTCTGCCGTGATCTTGATGTCGCCGTACATGCTGTCGGCATAGACGCCGGGATACCGGCTCAACTCGAGCGTGGGCTTGGTGCCCATCACCCGCGCCGCTTCGACTTTCCGCCGCTCCCCGGCCGCCTTGTCGCGGGCCGCTTTGGTGCTCGCGAGCAGCAGGCCGCTCCAATCCTTGGCCGGCCCGGCGGTGTAAAGGTCGACCACCTTGTACCCAACGGCCGTGGGCAGGCTCGACTCGGCCACGTTGGTCAGGACCACGACGCCGAGCTTCCGTTCCGGCACCAGGACGACCTGCGCCCGCATTCCCCGAATGGACCCGCCGTGGGACACCACCTTCATCCCGCGGTAGTCCCGAATGGCCCAGCCGAGCCCGTTCGACAGGAGGTGGGTTTCAGGATAGTTCTTTTCGTCCTCTTCACTGAGCCGCTGGTGCATCTGGGCGGTGTGCATTTCCTTGACCGTAGTCGGCTCGAGCAGCTTCTTGCCCTGGTAGGTGCCCTGCCCCAACTGCAACCGAATCCACTGGGCCATGTCGGTGACGCTGGAATTGATCGAGCCGGCCGGTCCGATGTTGTCGATGTTCTGCCATTCGACCGCCGTGGTCTTCCCGCCGAGCTTCTCGTGCGGCGTGGCGACGTCGGTCATTGATGGAAGGAGGATCGTACTGGTGACCGACCGCCTCATGCCGAGGGGCCGGAAGATTCGCTCGGAGACCAGGTCGTCCCACGATTTGGATTCCACCGACTCGGCCACGGTCCCAGCGGCCAGGAACATGATGTTCTGGTATCCATATCGTGACCGGAACGGCCAACTCGGCTCCAGGAACCGAACCCGTCTGAGCACCTCGGCGCGGCTGTACCCCGAGTTGGACCAGACCCGGTCGCCGCGCGGGAGGCCGCTCCGATGGGTAAGGAGGTCGCGGATCGTGAGGTCGCGGGTGGCGTAGCTGTCGAAGAGTTCGAAGCTCGGGAGGTACTTGGTGACCCGATCGTCCCAGGCAATCCGCTTCTCGTCCACCAGCATGCCGAGCAGCCCGACGGTGAAGGCCTTGGAGGTGGAACCGATGGCGAAAACGGTGTTCGGCGTGACCGGGTCGGGCTTGCCGATTTCCCGAACCCCGAAGCCTTTGGCGAAAATGACGGAGTCGTTTCGGACGACGGCGATGGCGAGGCCCGGGGCTTCCCAGTCGGCCAGGGCTTTGGCGACGTACCCATCGAGCCCGACGCCCGAGGGCCGCGCGGGCGGTTTCTGGGCCGCTGCGAACGTTGATGCGACCGCGAGCGCAACCGCGCCAAGTCGCCAAGGTGCGAGCATGAAGAGTCTCCTGATGAGCGGGGGCCGGGTGTAGTGTACCGCTTGGCGGCCGGGCTCCGCTACCCGGATGCCTCAGGGTGGCGCCGCCGCCGAGCGCCGAGCCCCTAGCTGGACCCGCCCCACGACCCCGACACTACCCCCGCTCGGCGCCCGGTAGGCCGCCGTCAGGCCCAGGTCGAATGCTGATCCGATCGGAATGACGACCTGGCCACCGGCGACGTTGGCCTCGCCGTTGCGAGGAAATTCGGCCGCCCCGAGATAGAGCTCCCAACCGACTTGCCGAACTCGCCCCAAACCCCGCCCAATCCCAATCCGGAAGAGATCCGGCGGGGCCCCGGGCGCCGCAGGCCCGCCGACGCCGAGCCGGAAGTGGGTGTTGTCGAGCCGGCCGAGTCGCAAGTAGCCGAGCGCTGCCGCACGGCTACCCCTGCCGCCGAGACTGGGCGCGCCTCCAGGCACGGCCGCCAACCCGACGCCGACCCCGACCTTGCCACCCTCGGCCGCGACCATAGCCCCGCCGAAGAAGCCCTCGAGCGGATGAGCGACCCGGCCTCCCTCATCAGCGGTAGCGGACATCTGACCCGCATGGCCGGTGATTCGAATCCTGGGCGAGACCCAGGCCTCGACTTCGCCGCCGACCGTTCGGAAGTGAACTTGTTCCCGATCCAGGACGTCGCCGGCGCAACTGACGATCCGCTCCTGATAGCTGCCCAACTCGGCACCGAAGGCGACCCGATACCGTCCATTTGAGTCGGGCACGACGGCGATCGGAGCCGTCTGGAGAACGAACAGTCCAAGTGGAGCGAACCAATAGCGCGGCATCATAAGACCCCCGTGGCATGACAGGACTGCGGGATGTGCGACGGAACGGTCGCCCCGCCCCGTCAAGCCGCCATCAAGCCGCCGAGTGCCGAGCGCCGAGTGCCGAGTGCCGAGTCCGAGTGCCGAGTGCAGCCCCTTGACTGCGACTTGACCGCCTTGGAGCATCATACCGGCACTCCTTCCTAGCGGGTGTTTATGTCTCGGTCTCGTTACGCTGCCCTACCCCTCGCGCTCGGGTTGCTCGCCAGTACCGCCTGTGGCGACCTCACCGGCCTCGGAAGTTGCCTGCACTCGGAGGGATGCGGAGGCCGGGGTGGTGGGCTTGGGGGGGGGTACGTCAATACCCAACTCAGCTTCAACGGATCGGTGACATCCGCCTCGACCGGCCGGCCGCTCGTGGGCGCGACCGTTCGGATCGAGGCCCCAGCGCGCGGATGGAGCGATTCCGTCCTAACCGACGCGAACGGCCACTATGTGACGACGGGGCTTTCGCTCCCAGCGGCGGCGGACTGTGTCGGGCTGTCGGTCGCCTTCAGCCAACCGGGGTTTGCGCCACTCCGGGTCACCGACTTTCCCCAGCTCAAGTGCGAGCCCGGGTATCCGAAGCTGGACGCGAGCCTTCAGCCGAGCCCTTGAGCCGGCCGGCGTTACCGCGCGCCTAGCAGAGAGTCCGGAGACGCTCCAGCAGCCGGACCATGGCCCAGGTATCCCGCTCGCAATAGTCGAGGAGATCCCGGCGAATCCGGTCCCGTTCCTCGACCGGAATCTTGTGCGCCACGAACAACAACCGGGCGATTTCCACGCTGGCCACCAGGCCGTCGACGATCACGAGGTCGCTGTACGTCAGATCGGGCACCAACGGGTTGAGCACGGCCTTGATGCTGAAGCTGCCCTTGAAACCGGGGTGATAGACATGGTTCCGCACCACCGGCAAGAGATCGACCAACTTGCCTAACAACTCCCCGAGCGGTTCGGCCAACTCGGGCACCAAGGCCTGCAGTTCGGCGATCCGGGTCTTTTCGAACGCCGAATAGGTCACGATCCGTTTGGCGCCCCGGGTGGCCTCGATCATCCGCTCCGCGAGCTCTCGCCGGGGATCGCCCGGGCCTTCAGCCAGCCAGCCGACGTGCGAATAGGTCCCGTCGGGCTGCTCCTCGTGATAGCTGAACTGGGCGGTGGCCTGGCCCCAGGGTGCCAGGCCGTCCCACACCGGCACGGCGCGGGCTACGGTCTCGAAATCGAGAAAGCCTAACGGCCGCTCGAACGGTTCGAGGGCCTGGGCCAACCCGGGCTCGACGATCAGCCGGTTTTCCCGAAGGGCCCGGAGCTGCCGGGCCGCGGCCGGCGGGAGCTTCTTGCCCGCGGGAATGTCCGAGATCCGGTGGACGCCCTGGGCCATGTAGGCCACCGTGCCCTTGGGCCCGGTGTTGTAGAGGGTCGAGATGTGTTCCGGATCGTCGGGCCAGCACCGCTTCTTGAACGGACACTCGCGGGGCTCGAAGCAGTGGGCACCGATCGGCGTGGCCGGAACACTTCCCTCGAGGATCTCGGCAAACCCGGCGACCAGGCCGGCGACCTGGGGCAGGAACGCCTCGACCGCCTCGGTCACGTCGGTGCGGACCAGGAGATCGCCGACCCCGGGGTGGCGGTACTCCTTGTTGAGGTGCATCACCTCGATCCGATCGACCGACAGGCCCGACCCCCGGAGCACCCACGCTTGGACCGCGGCATCCGGCGTATGCTCGTCTTTGGCCGAGGTGGTGGACTTCGCTTCGATCAGAGTGAATCCGTCGGCCGCACGGAGGAGGATGTCGGCCGCCACTGTGACGCCGCCGGATTCGAACGAAGCCTCGAAGATGGCCGGCGCGTCCGTGGCGAGGGCTGCTTGAGTGTGCTCGAGCTGGTGGTCGGCTGAGCGGCCGATCTGGAGCCCGCCCGGAAACCGCTCGCGGGCGAGTTCGCCCACGAGCCGGCCATGGTCGAAGCGGTCGAGGAGCACCTTGTCAGGCTGCAGTTCCTCGGCCAGCGGCTCGTGAACGGACCACCACAGCAACTTGGGACACTGGCACCCGGCGACGAATTTCGACTTCGAGAGTACCATCTGGAACGCTTAGGCGTCGGTCCCGGCCCAGAGGTTCATCGTGCCCAACTCGTCCCGGCCGCAGGCCTTGAGATAGAGGAAGATCTGGGTCCGGTATGCCGCGCACCCGCTCAGCACCCAGGAAACCAGCCACGCCCCGCGGCTCGTCGGAGCGCCGAACAGGTTGACCTCGGCCCGGAAATCAGCATCGGAAAGGCCGCCGAGCGCCGCAGCGTAGCCGGCGGCCTGGCCCGCAATGGCCGCTTTGGTCTGCTCGAGCGTCATCGTCTTGGCCGCTTCCTCGGCGGCGCCCCATGCGGCCTCGTCGAACTTGCCCGCCGCCGCCGCGCTCACCAGATGCGGTCCCATCATCGTCAAGTACCGGAGCAGCTCGATCGTACTGCGCTGCTTCGGGGTGGGCCGGTAGTCGAGTTTGGCCGGGTCGATCTTGTCGGCTAAGTGGAGGAGAATCCGAACTTCGTTCTGGAGCGCGGCGATCAACTCCGCTTTGGTGAGGACCATGGTGACTCCGAAAAAGGGAGGAGAGAAGATAGCGAATCTCCGGCGAACGGGCGGCGGGAAGAACAACGGTTGGAGCGGGACGGGGGTCAGTCGGGGGCGCGCCAGGGATCTTGGGCGGGCCCAGCCCACCAGAGATCCTGACGCCGTGCGCCAGCCCGCCCGCGAATCCCCAAGCGCCCCCGGCTGACCCCCGTCCCGCTCCCTTCGCCACAATCGGCGCCAACAGCACCTCGGCGGTCTCAGGTTGCAACGATTTCGCGGGTTTCAACGTCCTATTCCAATCATGGGGACCCCACTCCGTCGATCCTGGCCCGTCACCCTTCCCGCCGTACCGGGGGCCGGCCTGCTCGTGCTGGCGACCGTGATTGGATTCATCGTGGTAACCGCCGTCCCCGCAACCGGCGACCGACTCGCGCTGACCCTATCCGACCTGACCGCCCGCCCGTGGACCGCACTCAGCTATCCATTCGTCCAGACCGGCCCGCTCCCGCTGGTGCTCAACCTGGCGGCCTTGGCGCTGTTGGCCACGGGGCTCGAACGGGGCTCGGGCGGCCTCCGGCTGCTGGTGTGGTTCGGCGCCGGGACCCTGGCAGGCACCGCGCTCGCGCTGCTCCAACCGGCGGCCCCGTTGGTCGGCAGCGGCCCCGCCCTGCTCGGCGTGGCGCTGGGCTTGGCGTCCGAGCGTGTTGACGCGGCGGTCTCGCCCCTTGGCACCCGGGGCCGCTGGCTCGGCACCGCGCTCGCCGTGGCCGCCCTGCTGCCGGGAGTGACTCCGTACCCGGACAGCACCATCCGGGGGGCCCTGATCGCCGGGCTGCTCGCGACCCTGGTGATGGGCCGGTCGAAGAAGAGCCCGGCCGTCGAGCGGCGGATCGAGCTTCCGAACTCGCACTACAACCCGCCAGGGGTGCACCACGAGGTGCAGTTGACGACCCCGTGGGACGTGATCGACCTCGACGCGCTCCACGAGGCGAACCGCGAGGGGGTGGAGGTGCTGCTCCACCGCGCCCGGGAGCTCGGCCCCACCCATCTCAGTCCCTCCGAGCGGGAACTACTCGATCGGATGGCCACCGCGGCGAGACTGACGGCTGAGCGGGCCGGGGCAGCTCCGGGCAGCCGCTGAAGGAGCGGCACGGGGGTTGACCGGGGGCGCGCCAGGGATCTTTGGGCGGGCCCCATCCACCAGAGATCCCAACGCCTCGCGCCAGCCCGCCCGCTAATCCCCAAGCGCCCCCGGCCAACCCCCGTGCCGCTCCGGGCCGGTCCGACCCGCGCGTCCTAGTTTCGGCTTAAGCCGGATCCGCCACCCTCAGTTCGCCCGGACCACCGTCGCGCTGCCCACGTCGGCGAGGGAGCCGGTCCCCGCGAGCGTCATCACCGTCCGCAACTCGGCCCGCAGCAGTTCCAGGACCCGCTCGACGCCCGGCTGTCCGAACGCACCAAGCCCCCAGAGGTACGGCCGCCCGATCCCCACCGCGTCGGCGCCGAGCGCGATCGCCTTGAAAACGTCGGTGCCGCGGCGGACGCCGGAATCGAGGATGACCGGGATCCGCTTCCGCACCACGGCGGCGATCTCCGGCAGCGAATCGAGGGTCCCGCGGCCACTCTCCTCCGACCGCCCCCCATGGTTCGAGACCACGATCCCGTCGGCACCATGCCGGATGCAGCGCTCCGCGTCCTCCGCGGTCACGATCCCTTTCACGACGACCTTCATCGGCGTCGCCGCCTTGAGTCGCTCGACGAACTCCCAGGTCTGCATCGGCGTGTCCATGTACTCATCCTTCATCGCGAGCCCGTCGAACATCGGCTTCCGCGCGTACTGGGTGCGCGGGCCGCCGTCGCCGGGCACGTGGCATTGGGTGCAGTCCCGGCGGTCGCGCTTGATGAAGCGCTTCAGGCTGGTGCGGTTGCTTGCGACCGAGAGATCGACCGTGAGGACGACGACCGGGCACCCCGCCCCCTCGGCGCGGCGCAACAGCTTCTCGGTGATCTCCCACTGGGCCGTCGCATAGAGCTGGTACCAGACCGGCGCGCCGCGGGCCTCAATGACGGCCTCGACCGACGTCGTGGTGACCGTCGAGAGCATCATGAGGTGGTTCTGGGCCCGTGCCGCCCGCGCCGTGGCGAGTTCGCCGTCGGGGTGGAACGCCTTCTGGCTTCCGGCCGGCATGACCACGATCGGGGTCTCCATCGCGGTGCCGAGGACCGAAGTGCTCGGATCGACGTCAGTGAAACCGGCCAGGCGCTGATTGCGGATCTGCCAACGGTCAAACACCGAACGATTGGCCCGGAGCGTCGCATCGCCGTCGACCCCTGTGGCGATGTAGCCGTAGTGCGCCGGCGGTAACCGCCGCTCTGCGGTGAACCGCAGGTCGAAGACGTCGAGCGCGTCCTCGGCGCGCGCGACCTGCTCCCCGAGTTCCTGGTCGGGTTCACCGATGGTGCCGAACCGGTCGACGACGAGCTCAGTGTCCTTCTTGGGCCCCGGCGCGGCACAGCCGAGCGCGGAGAGCAGCGGGCTCGCGGCCAGGTACCGGAGCAGGGCGCGACGACTAATGTCGGCGTGGGGACGTCGGATCGACATGGCTTTCTCGGGAGGAGAGATCGAACGACCTGCTTCGCCCTCCCAACCTACCAAGCCAGGGCCAGGGATCGTAGTGGTCCTGGAAGCCTCGGCGACCGAGTGCCGAGCGCCGAGTGCCGAGTGCCGAGTCAGGCGATCTTTTTCCGGCCCCTCCGGATGGGTGCGTTCGCGATGGAAAGCAGAGCCTCCGGATGTTTGGCGGCTACCCGGAGGAGCACCTTGGCCGGGCCGTCGGGTTCCCGTCGTCCCTGCTCCCAGTTCTGGAGGGTGTCAACGCTGATCCCGAGCAGGGCGGCGAACTTAGGTTGGGAGAGACCGAAATGGGCTCGGAGGGCCGGCACGTCGGTTGCCAGGAGGTCATCCGACCGGGTGACTCGAGCCGGCTTCAGGGCCCCTCGTTCAACGGCCTTCATTTCCTTGATGCTGGCCACCAGTTCGTCGAACAGTGCTCTCCGCATTCCGCCCCTCCCTCTCAATCGGCTTCGACCAAAGCACGAAGCACTCGCTTTTCCGCCGCCGACAGGTCGTCGTGTTCGTCCTTGCCATAAATTGCGAGCAAGTAGATCCGAGCTTTGGCGACGGACCTGAAGTAGATGACTCGGGCCCCGCCGCGCTTGCCCTGACCTCGGGCTACTGTTGACCAACGGAGTTTTCGAAGGCCGCCGGTGCCCGGGATGACCCGACCGGCGTCCGGCCTCGCGACGAGGTGGAGTTGGAGCGCGCGGTATTCCTCACCCGAAAGGACGCGGTCGACTCGTTTGGAGAACGCCCGCGACTCGCGGAACTCGACCAACAACATATACGTCAGTGGCGTCATACGTCAACAGCGTACATTGGTGCCATCGTCGGTCATCCTGAGAGGCCTCGGTCAACTTAGGACGGGCGACCGACGGTCACATAACCAGAAAACCGCGATTGGGCTGAGGGCGCCGAAGAAGCAATAGCGAGAACCGGAAAACCCGGATTGATCGCGAGGCCGCCGGCGGGCGGTCAGGCGTTCTGATCGGCACGTTTCCGCGGACGGCCACCGCGTCGGCCGTTGCGCCTGGCCGCTGCGCTCTTGGCGGCCGACCGAGCCGATCCCCCGGCGGCCCCGGCGGCCCGAAGCAGAACGCCGGAACCGAGCGCGAGACGGGCCAGGCTCGAGACCGAGACCTGCACGTCGAGGGCCTCCCAATGAATCCCAACTCCACCCGGGCCGACGCGCACATCGGCGAGGGCCCGGGCGTCCGCGCCGCGGAGCGCATCGACCAAATCAACTGGAATTCCCAACAGCGCTCCGTTGGTCAGCGCAATGGCGACATGCCCATGCCGGCGGTCAAAACGGACGGCACAGGCGTGCGGCACCGTCCGCCGGAGTCGCGCCGTCCGACGCCGTGCGGCGGCGATCTGTCGCAGGAGTTCGGTGTCACTCACCCTCTTGCCCATGCACGGACCTCCAAGCCCGAAGGAGTAGATCATGACGATGCTCGGCCAGCCGAAACGCCGTCGCCACATCCCCGTCCTTCATCCCGTAGGCAGCCCACACTCTGGCGGGGAGGGTTCCCATCGGCAGTCTTATCACGACGAGCCCAGCCGCCCCGAACCCCACGTGAAACGTGGGGCGGCGGATGCTCGCGGGGAGGCCCATAGACCATGGACCGGAAGCCGTTCACTCGAAGGACCGTCGGCGTGGAGAGATTAACCTAAGCGTTG
>JANMHX010000245.1:0-11210 GCA_031375485.1 Gemmatimonadota bacterium
CCTCACCCGCCACCCTCCCCCCGCCGAGTGCCGAGCGCCGAGTGCCGAGTGCCGAGCGTTGAGCGCTGCATTTCCCGGAGCTCCCAGGTCTCCGCCACGACTCCGCCGAGCAGGAACACCAGCGACGAGTAGTACATCCAGAGCACGAACAGGATCGCCGACCCAACGTCCACATCGACCGTGACGCTCTGGTACAGGCGGTTCCGGATGTAGAGGCCGAACAGCCGCTTGGCCGCTTCGAACAGGACGGCCGAGAAGAGCGACGCGACCAACGCGGCCCGCCAGGGCGGCCGCCGGATCGACGCGAAGTGGTAGACGGCAAAGAACAGGCTCACCAGAAACGCGAACGCCAGCAGTTCACCCACCCACCGGCCGGCCGTCGAGAGCAGGAACTCGAAACCCGGAGCCAAAGCCGCCCCCCGGGCCTGGAGCAACGCCAGTCCGGTGGTCAACGTGGTATTGGCCAGGAAGAGCAACAGCACCAACCCGACCATCCCCAAGTCGCGGACCTTTCCGAGGAGATAGGCCACCACGAAGTGGCGACGGGTGGGGCGGACGTGAACGTCGTAAATCTCGTTGAGGGCGGTCCTGGCTGAAGCAAACAGCCGGGTACTGAACCAAAGAAAGGCGGGAATGGCGACGGCCGAGACCCCGCGCGCCGTGACCACGAGCCGGCCCAGGAAATCCTCGACCGCGGCAAAAGGGTCTTGGCCGGGTGTGGTATCGTGGGGCGGAAAGAACCGCTCGACGAAATCGGCCGCATTGACCGGCAACGCCCCGGCCCAATCGACCAACAACGACACCCCGGCCAGCACCAGCAGGAACAGCGGGATGGCGGCGAGCAAGGCGTCGAACGTCAACGCGCTCGCGAGAAACGGGATCTTGTTCTCGTCGGCGGCCTCGAGCGTTCGGCGGAGAAAACCGCCGAACGAGCGGTACCACCCGTGCAACCGAGCTTCGATCAGGCGACCGGCTCCTCGGTCTCGGGCCCCGTCGGGCGCCGCCGGGCTCGGGCGGCCTCGAGCCGCCGCTCCAGCTCCTCCCGGGCCCCGACCATCCGGGGCCGGCTCGGCCGGGCCGGCACCGCGTCATCGTCGTCCTCGTGCACGCCGCCGTCATCGGCCATCGAGCGCCGCTCGGTGTCCTCGGCCCCGAACTCCAGCTTCAATTCCTCGAGGGTTTCGTCCGCCAGGTCCCTCGCGCCCCGGATCCCCTTGCCGATCTCCCGGCGGAGCTCCTTCCCGGTCTTCGGCGCGAACAGGAGCGCCAGTCCGGCGCCTAACGCCGCACCCAGCACCAGCCACTTGAGTCCGCCCGAGCCCTCCCGTTCCACCACGATCACATCCCGCTCGTCTCGCCCCATCGTTCATTCCCCCGCGTCGGCGTCGTCGACGGCTCGCACCGTCGGCTTGGTCAAGTCGGCATGGCCGAGCCGGACCGGTGTCACGAATTTCCGAACTACGTCGGCCGTACCCGTCACCCCGAGCTGGGTGAACAAGAAGCTGAACATCTTCTCCAGGTCGGCGGCGATCGCGGACCGGACGGCCTCGGGCAAGGACCAACACTCCTTCTTGAACGGCCCGATCGCCCGCTTCCGGGCCCGATAGTAAAACTGCTCCGGGGTATCGTCCGCTTTCTTCTCGCTCGTGGCATGCTGGTCGAGCCACGCGTAGGCCCGGTGCCGAAGCTCGCCCGGGAGCGCCGGATGGTCGAACACCATACTCTGGAAATTGGTGGCCAAGTGGATCTCGGCGGTCTCGATCCGCGGAAAATTCCCGAACGCGTCCTGCGGGAGCGTACTGGCGCCGTGCTGCACCGCGCCGGCCATCCCGTACGCCCTGGCCGCGGTCGAAAGCGCCTCCAACGCCGCCAGATCGAGCTTCACGTCGGCCATCGAGCCGTCCGGCAACACCACGCCGCCGTGCGAGGTCCCGGTTTGGACCGAGATCTTGCTGATGCCGGTCAACCCTTTGCCGCGGGCGGCCAGCGCCCGGTTGTATCCCTGCATGAACGCATGGAGTTCTTCCACCGTGCTGTTCTTATGCCCGACTTCGCCGATTTCCGCCCCGACCGAGACCGTCACACCCTGGGGCTCGAGCCCGCGAATGAACGCCGTGATCTCGACGGCCCGCTGGTAGTTGTCGCGCTGCTGTTCATCGAGGGTCGGACGGGACAGATCAACCAACGTCGACGTGTCGACGTCGATGTTGAAGAAACCGGCGCCGACCTCTTCGGCAATCAGCTTCTTGACCTCGCCGACCTCGCCCTCCGGATCGGATTGGTATTTCTTGGCGTTGACCTGACAATGGTCGCCCTGGATGAACAGCGGGAGCCGGTAGCCCTCCCGAAGCGCCGCGCCGATCATCACCGCCACATACTCGGCCGGCCGCTGCTCGGTGTAGGCGATTTCCGATCGAGCGATCTCGAGCAGAATGGCGCCGCCGTTGGCTTTGATCGCCGCGCGGAACACCGCCCGGGCCGTATCGTACGCCATCATCCGCACGTTGATGGCCGGGACGGTGAACCCGCCGCACTCGCCGCGGCCCCGAGCGGTATAGAGATCCTGAATCGATGCCGGCATCACGCCAACCGCCTGGCCGATCTCCCAGAGCAGCCAGCGAGCCGCTTCCTGTTCCGCGGGGGTCCCAAACACCGCCAACCACACGACTTGGTCGGTCGCCGACGACCGCAACGCGGCCGGATCGGTCACCGTCACACCGGTCGCCGTTACCCGGACCGCCGGTCCGTAGCCTGCCGCCACCTGCTGCCGCTGTTCGATGGTCATGCCGAGAATCCGTAAGTAGTTGTCTGATCAACAATTTAGCCTGCCGAAACGAGCCAGGTAAGCCCGGCCCGGCCGACCGGGCCCGAACCCATCGTCACGCAACGGTCAGGTAGCATTTCAAGAGCCCAAAAAAGTCAAGCCCCGCTCATTTGTCCACATAACGTCGTTATGTGCATGGATTGTGGAGCGCCGGTCAAAAGAAACCCAATTCTGTGGATTGCCCCGACCGGCCCGATCCCGTTACCAGCGAACACTTTGAACCTCACCCGATCGAACCCGCGAAAGACCCCGATGTGGAGAACCAGGGAATTCCACATAACTGTACAGGGATATTATCCCTCACAACCGGACCAAAATCCACCGCCACACTTTGTGGATAGCCAGTTTGATTCAAAAGCTTATGTCACTATGATATAAGCGCTTACAATCAACACGCTGGTCGATCCGTGGTTTCCACATCCCGACCGACAAGCCCTCCACCACAGCCGAGCGCCGAGTCCCGAGCGCCGAGTGCCGAGATATGTCTAGAGAAAGCCGTCGAACCAAGATCGTCGCCACCCTCGGACCCGCCTGGGAGCAACCCGACCAGATGCGGGCCATGCTCGATACCGGGGTCGATGTGGTGCGGGTCAACTCATCGCACGGAACCCCGGAGATCCGCGGTCGCTGGATGACCGACCTCAAAGAAGTCCAGCGCCAGCGGGACAAAGCGTCGGCCATCTTGGTCGACCTCCAAGGTCCCCGAATCCGGATCGGCGACCTCGCGGAGCCGATTCAACTGACCTTCGGGCAATCGGTGGTGTTCGCTCCCGAAGACGTCGCGGCACCGAACGAGATTCCGACGACCTACCGCGAGTTGGCCGCCGACGTCCGGTCGGGAACCCGGATCCTTCTCGATGACGGCCTGCTCGCCCTCGATGTCACCAGTGTCATCGGCGACAAAGTCCACGCCTCGGTGCGGTACGGCGGCATGCTCAAATCGAACAAGGGCATGAACCTTCCGGGCGTCGAAGTGTCGGCGCCGGCGCTGACGGACAAAGACCGCGAGGATGCGATCCGCGCCACCGAACTCGGCGCCGATTACCTCGGCATGAGTTTCGTCCGCCGGCCCCAGGATATCGAAGGACTCCGTCGCCTGGTGCCGAAACACGTCAAACTGATCGCCAAAATCGAGAAGGACACCGCGCTCCAGCACCTGACCGCCATTCTCGACGCCGCTGACGGCATTATGGTGGCCCGGGGCGATCTCGGCGTCGAGCTCCCGTTCGAACAGGTCCCGCTGGTCCAAAAGAAACTGATCCGGGAGGCCAACCGGCACGGCAAGCCCGTGATCACAGCCACCCAAATGCTCGAGTCGATGATCAAGGCCCCGCGGCCCACCCGGGCCGAGGTGTCCGACGTGGCCAACGCCATTCTCGACGGCACCGACGCGGTCATGCTCTCGGCCGAGACCGCCGTGGGTAGCTATCCGCTGGAGTCCGTCCTGGCCATGGACCAGATCGCCCGTGAGGTCGAGTCGCACCGGAACGACGGCGACGACCACGCCTCGGTCTGGCAAGCCTCGGTCGCCCAGCTGAACCAGCCCCACGTGACCGCCCGAACCGAAGACGCCATCGCCGTGGCGGTCTGCGCCGCGGCCGAGTTGCTGAAGGTGCCGTTGATCGTCTGCCTGACGAGCAGCGGCTTCACCGCCCGGACCATCGCGTCGTACCGGCCGCTGACGCCGATCCTGGCCGTCACCCCCGAAGCCGATACCTACCGCCGGCTGGCTCTGATCTGGGGCGTCATTCCGGCGGTCGTCGCACGCCGCCCCGACTACGAAGCCATGCTCGCGGTGACCCGGGAGATCATCGTCAAGAAGGGCCTGGCCTGGCCCGGCGACCGGTTCGTCGTGACCGCCGGCGTGCCGTTCGACCTGGCGGGCACCACCAACCTCCTCCGCATCGAGACGGTGTAACCGGGTTTCGATGCGGCTCACGCTTCTCGGGACGGGCACTTCCTTTGGCGTTCCGCAGATCGGCTGCCGGTGCGCCGTCTGCCGCTCAACCGATCCGCGCGACCGCCGCCATCGGACCGCCGCCCTGATCGAGACGGCCGGCGGCAATATTCTGATCGACACGCCCCCGGAAATCCGGACCGAGTTGTTAGGCGCCGGCGTGACCGACGTGGCGGCCGTGCTGTTCACCCACGAACACGCCGACCACGTGGCCGGGATCGACGATCTCCGGATCTTTTCGCTCCAGCACCGGAGCCCGTTGCCGGTGTACGCCAACGCCGCCACGGCGGCATTTCTCCGGGACTCCTACCGCTACATCTTCGACGACGGCATGGTGCCGATTCCCGGTACCTCGAAACCGCGGCTCACGCTCGAAACGATCACCCCGGGCCGGACGTTTCCGGCCGCCGGGGTTCCGGTCCTGCCGCTGGCGTTTGCCCACGGCCGGGTCGAAGTCCTCGGATTCCGGGTCGGCCGGATGGCGTACATCACCGACGTCAAATCCGTACCGGCGGCGGCTCGGGCCGCCCTGGCCGGTCTCGATGTGCTGGTGCTGAACGCCCTCTGGTGGCGAGATCACCCGACCCATCAGAGCATCCCCGAGGCCATCGAGGCCGCGCAAGCCATCGGCGCCACCCGCACCTTCCTGACCCACCTGACCCATGAGACCGGCCACGCCGAGCTGGCCGCTTCCCTGCCGGCAGGGATGGCGCCAGGTTATGACGGGCTCACTTTGGAGATCGCAGAATGAAGCTGCACTACGGCCGGATCTTGAGCGACAAACTCGACGGACAACACGGGCTGGGCCGAAACCGGGTGGCGGAGTTGACGCAGCGGTTTGGCGGGGTGCTCGCCGAGGTCGAGACCCGACGAAGCCAGGGCGAATACGGCTTCTATGGCTTGGGCCAACAAGCCGAGGTGGTCGCCGGCATCCGGCGATTCGCCGAGGGCGTGGGTCAGGCCTACGACCATGTCTTGGTGCTCGGCATTGGGGGCTCGGCACTCGGCACTCGGGCGTTGGTGACGGCGCTCCGGGCGCCGGCTTGGAATGAGTTGGATGATGAGGCGCGGGAGTACTTTCCGCGGATTACGGTGCTCGAGAATGTCGATCCAACGTCGATGGCGGCGGCGCTCCGGCGGATTGATCCGCGGCGGGTGTTTGTCAACGTGATCAGTAAGTCGGGGGGGACGGCCGAGACCCTGGCGCAGTACCTCGTGGTGCGGGGCTGGCTCGATCAGGCGCTCGGGCCGGACGCGGCGGTTCGGCACTTGGCGTTCACGACGGATCCGACCAAGGGGCCGCTCCGGGAACTCGCCACGCGCGAGGGAATCGCGGCGCTCGAAGTGCCACCGGAGATCGGGGGTCGGTTCAGCGTCTTGACGGCGGTCGGGCTGTTGCCGGCCGCGTTGGTCGGGATCGACATCGAGGGGCTGATTCGAGGCGCCAACCGGGCCCTCGAGAAGGGCGCCGAGACCGATCTCCTCAAGAACCCGGCGGCTTTGTACGCCGGCCTGCTCTGGGCCGCCGACGCCTGGCTCGGCGCCAAGATTCACGTCCTGATGCCCTACAGCGACCGGCTCCGCGACTTTGCCGCCTGGTTCGTCCAGCTCTGGGCCGAGAGCCTTGGGAAACGGGTCGACCGGCGGGGCCAGCCGATCTTTGCCGGGCCGACCCCGTTAGGCGCGGTCGGCGCCTCGGACCAGCACAGCCAGGTCCAGCTCTTTATGGAGGGCCCGTTCGACAAAGTCGTCACTTTTGTCAGAGTCGAGGCCCCCGGCGAGGACATTCGGATTCCCCATCGTCCTGACTTGCCCGAAGAGATGGCCTATTTGCAGGGCCATTCCCTCGGCGACCTCCTGCATGCCGAACAGGAGGCCACCTCGGCCGCCCTGGCCCGGATGGGCCGGATGAACGCCACCATCGAGGTGCCCCGCCTCGACGCCGAAGTCCTCGGCGAGCTGATCATGTTCATGCAGCTCGCCACCGGGTTCGCCGGTGCCTGGTACGGCGTCAACCCCTTTGACCAGCCCGGGGTCGAGCTGGGCAAACGCCTCACCTTTGCCGCCATGGGGCGGCCGGGATTTGCCAAGGAGGGCTCGATGGCCGCTGGGGCCGGCCTGCCGCCGGACCTCGCCTGAGAGCTTGACCAGATTGGTCAACCGACATAGATTCGTTCCATGAAGAAGGATCCTCTGGAAGCCAAAGTCTGGTACGTCCGCGAACCGATGAGCCTCTACGAGGCCAAGACCCACCTGTCCGAGTTGGTGGAGTTGGCCTCGGCCGGCGAGGAGATCGTGATCATGAAATCCGGTAAGCCGATGGCCCGCCTGGTTGGCATGCCGGCCCGCCCGGTCCGGAAGCCGGGGCGCGGCCACGGCGCCTGGATCGTCGGGGACGACTTCGACGACCCCCTGCCGCCCGAAATCCAGGCCGGCTTCGAACCCGAGTGAGGCTCCTCCTCGATACCCACGTCCTGATCTGGTGGGACGAGGGGGCCCGCCTCAAACCCGAGGCCTCCCGGGCCATCCGGGACGCCGATCAAGTCTTCGTCAGCTCGGCCACCGGCTGGGAAATCGCCATCAAGACCTCGCTCGGCCGCTTGGTCACCAAACGCACCGTGGCCGACGCCCTCCTCGAAAACCACTTCGAAGAACTCCCGATCCACCTCCGCCACGCCGCCGAAGTGGCTCACCTGCCCTGGCACCATCGCGACCCCTTCGACCGCCTCCTGATTGCCCAAGCCCGGACCGACCACCTCACCCTCGTCACCCGCGACCCGGTCTTCCGATCCTATGCCGGCATCAAGCTCCTCCGAGCCTAGCCCAGGGCCGGGCCGAAAGCCCCTTCCTCCGGCCGGTCGCCCCTGGCATCTTCCCGGCATGCGCCCGCCGTGGTTCGTCAACCCCCTGATCGCTGGGTACCTTGTCATTCAGGTGCTTTACCCAATTCGCGGCTTCATCGCGGACCGGTTCGATACCTGGGGCCGATTTACCTGGAACATGTATGCCTCGACTTACAAATGCCGGGCCCGGTATCAAGTCGTCGACGACGCGGGGACGATTCGGCCCGTCGACATCCGACCATACCTGACCCGCGGGACCAGCTTGGCCGCGAACACCTACCATCGGGATGCCCTGCCGGTGTTTCATAAGTTCCTCTGCGCCGAACTGGCGCTCGCCAACACCGGCGGCCGACTCACCGCCCGCTGCGCATGCTCGGTCAACGACGGGCAAGCCCGGAGCCTCATCGTCGACACCGGGGACATTTGCCGCGCCCCCAATTACGGCGTGGCCGCCCAGTAGGCCGGTCCATTGACCGAGGCCGCCGCCACCGACCCGCAGGGCGTCACCCGGTGGAACCGATTCTGGCATGCGAGCGGTCATCCGCTCAGCTTCGGGATTTTCCGGTTCTTGTTCGGCCTCTCACTCCTCGCGGAAGTCGAGACCAGCCGAGCCAAGAGCTTGTTCGCGATCGAGGGCGGATTTCACTTCCCGTACCTGTCGCTCATCAAGCCCGCACCGGACTTTTTCTACCACGCGATGCACAATCTGCAGTATCCGTTCGCCGGGTTGCTGGCGCTCGGGATCTTCCCCCGGCTTTCCGCCGGGACGCTGCTCGGGCTTCAGGGCTACCTCTTCTTCGCTGACCGCCTGAACTTCAGAAACCATCCGTACTTCTTCCTGTTGCTGCTGTTGTTGTTGACCCTGTCTCGCCACGCCGGCACCTCGTTCTCGATTCCGGCCCTCTGGCGCCGTCACCGATCCCAGGACGGGCCGATCGCACCCCTGACGATCCAGCGGATGATCCAGGTCCAGGTATCGATCGTGTACGTGTTCGCGGCGCTCCACAAGATGACGGCCTGGTACCTCGGCGGGAACGTGCTGGCCGAGGTCATCGATCCGAGCCTGCTCAAGATCCTTCACGGCGCGGTGTCGAGCGGCACCTTGGAGGCGGTCCGACTTGCCATCGAGAATCCCCGGTTCTGGATCGCCCCCGCGTGGATCACGGTCTTGCTCGAGCTCGCCCTGCCGGTGGCGCTCTGGATCCCGCGGATCCGCCCGGCCGCCATGCTCTTTGGCATCGGATTCCACCTGACCATTGCCTTCACGATGACCATATACGTTTTCTCGGCCGCGATGATCAGCTCCTACGTCCTCTTCCTCGAGCCGGAGACGCTCCCCCGATTGGTCGATCGGTGGCGACCCCGCCTCTTCGGAACGCCACCCTCCCGACCTCTTCAGGGTGGCGCCAACGACCCCGCAAAACGGAGCAGAAAAACCCGCCAGAAACCCAGTCGATCGAGCTGAGTCACGGGGACGTCCGTGGCCCGCAGGTTGCCCAAAGGCTTGATGGGAAATCGGGCCCGGCACTCTGCCACGGCTTCGACCTCGTTCGTAAATCGATGGGAGACAACGACATGGACGTCCTGCGGACACTTCACGCGATTCTGGCACCGGACTCGACCCCGGCAATTCGTTCCCGACCGCCCCTTCCGGCAAAGGAAGTCTCGGCCGGGAGTCGAACCTTTGCCCAGACCCTGCGCGAGGCAGCCCTCGGCGAGGACTCCGCGATCGCCGCCTTTGGCGTCCAGCTGCCCCGCCAAGGCACCATCGTCCCGACGCCTCAGCCCAGACCGATCATAGTGCCGGAAGCCCCTGAGGACAGCCTGGGTCCGCTTGGCGGCGGGGTGCCTCCGGGCCCGGTTCCCGATCTTCCGATCGACACGCTGCACATTGAGACCCGCGACACCCTCGAGTCGCTGATTCTGGATCAACGAGACGGCAACGGACCGACCATCTTGCCGCCGGCGGCGAGCACCACCTGGAGGAGCCTCCGGGGGTCGTCGATGCCCGATCACGGGGGGCTTCTCGCACCCGACATGGCGTCCGTGGCTCGCTATGAGGCCTTGGCCAGCGGCCACACGGCGGGGGCAAACTTCGAACGATTCGAAGCCGGGGTGGCCCGCGGGTTCTTTACCGATGACCAAGCGGGCTACGCCCGTTATCTCCAATACAACAGCTCCGGGGCTGGGCCGCGAACGGACCGACCCGACTTCTGCGGCTGGATGCAAGCCGCCGATCTGGTGTACGCGATCAAGTCGGGGGCGCACCAAGACAACAACCAGAGTCCCGTGTGGACCGCCGCCGCGGCCTACCCGTACGGCCGGGATGAGATCTTCAGACTGGCGGCGTCAGGGCAGTGGAGCCCCGAGCAACGCCAGGAGGCCCTCACCGAATACACCGAAACGTTCCAGCGGTTGTATGCCGACTGGGCCCCGAACGGGCCGCCTCTGCCGGTGCTCAACAGCTAACGCGAACGGCCAATCCGGCCGGATCCAAACCCGCAACTCGCCCAATCGACGAGGCTCCGGCAAGGCCCCGCCGCCTCGTCGGGCGCTTGGCACATCCCCGCTCTGCCCGGACCCGCCGACCCATTGGTGCAAGCCAATCGCATCGTCTCGCCGACACCCATAAACGAAAGCCCCGTCCCTTTCGGGACGGGGCTTCGTTTACTGCGATCGAGCTTCCGATCAGATTACGGAACGAGGTAGGCCGAAGGCAACCCGGCGCCGTCGTTCTTGACCGCGATCAACCGGAGGGTGCCAGTGCCCTGGAGGGCGACGCAGGTGCCCGAGCTGATCGAGTACTGATAGACACGGGTGGTACCGTTGTCCGAGATGATCTTCGGATTGTCGCTCGAACCCAGACCGTTGCCCGTCGTGGTGATGGCGGCCAAGATCTGGAACAGCTGGAGCGGCGCTACGGCCGTGAGCTGGTTGGCAACCAACACCTGCACCGGAATGGTCGGCCCGTTGGTCGGCGTGCTGTACTTGTAGGTGCACGCGCCCGACCCGCTGAACGTCGCGCCGGCATAGATGCCGGTCGTCGCCCACGGATTGGTGGCGCCCGTCGCCGGGAAGAACGCGTTGTTCTTGTACACCGCCGGAATCGGCGTCAACGTCGTCGCCGAGAGATTCGGAAAGACGGTGTTGAAGTCGAAGGCGGTGGTCTGGACCTGCGTGAAGGCCGAGTCCGGCCCACCCAACGCAACCGTCGTATCGATCACGAAGGAACCGAACACTTGGCCGCCGGGGATGATCGCCGGGAAGCCGGTGGCCGGGGTGGTGAGGGTGGTCAGGACGTTATCCCACACCGTGCCGAAGCCGCTGGTGATGTTGTAGCGAAGATCGACCGGCGAGGTTAGGGCGCTGGCGGTCGCCTGATACCGGACGTCGAGACGGACACCGGCCAGATCGGTCGAGTCAGTCGCGAAGACGAGCATCGTGGCGTTCTGACCAGCCCGGTAGAGCGGCTGGGGTGCGACGGCCTGGATGGCCGGGGCGGTACGGTCGACAGCAGCAACGATCGGGCTGGTGGCCGCAGTGTTGTTGCCGGCGCGGTCCGTGACCGAGGCGGTCCAGGTGTAGT
>JANMHX010000271.1:0-13334 GCA_031375485.1 Gemmatimonadota bacterium
CGCCGCCGGCCGGCGTCATCACGAGCCCGACCTTGCCGTCGGCCCGTCCTTCATTGATTTCGATCGGCGGCCCGAAGGTCGTCGCGGTGTCGGTGGAGAAGGCCAGGCGGACCCGGGCGGTGTCGTTCGCCATTGTGAACCAGGCCACGGCCACTCGGGCGCCGATTGCGGCAACGGAAGGCCCGTTGACCGGGCAGGCCCGGATGTACCACCCATCGTTATGCACCGCCACCGGCTCCCGCCAGGTGCCGTTCGCCCACCGGACCGCGCTGATGTCGCGGATCTCGCCGTCGGTCCGATCCCGATAGACCACCACCGCGCCACCCGGGACCGCGGCCGCCGCGGTGTGGCAACAGTCGCAGATCTTGGCGTCGACGAAGGTCTCCGGCAGCGAGGCGCCGTCGGCATCGAGCGAGGCATGGGCCAAGCGGGTGGCGTGGTGGGCGGTGTCGGCGTCGGCGTTGCCGCGGCCGTCGACCCAGACCAGCCCGGTGGTGTCGCCTAACTGGAGCCAGGAAACGAATCCGTGTTCGGTGAGGGTGCTGTCCCGGTGCGGCGAGCGGGGCGGGCTCCAGGTCTTGCCGCTGTCGGCGGAGTGGGCGAGCAGGATGTCGTATCCCCGCGGCGCCTGCCGGCCCCGCCACGCGGCCACGAGCGCGCCGCTCGGCAATTGGATCACGCTCGGCACGTCCCCGGCGCTCGCGAGCATGTTGGGGCCGGTTTCGACGGAGGCAACCGGGGACCATCCGCCGGCGGCGGGATCGAGCCGGGCGAAGTGAAGCGTGAGCGAAGAGTCCGAGTGGCGGACCTGCCAGGAGAGGATCAGTCCGCCCGCAGGGCCTGCCGTTAGGCCGGGTTGGGCACTGCCGGCGGGCGCGGGGTTGGCGAGCGGTTCGACTACGGGGGCGGGCAGGGCGGTGTCGGATCCGGCTTGGCAGCCGGCGGCCAGGGCCAGCGGGAGCGTCCATCGGGCAGGTAGCATAGGACATCTAACCTGTCCCGGACCGGGCGCCCGGTCTAGTCCCCGCGGAGAATCGGCAGGAGCGCACCCCGGGTGGCCCGATGAGCCGGCATCCAGCAGGCCGCCAATCCAACCAGCAACACCACCGCCGCGACTGTCATCAGGGTCACCGGGTCTCCCGGTGAGACCTCGAACAGCATGCTCGCCAGGACCTTGCCCATGGCCAGGGCTCCGGCCAACCCGGCCACGAGCCCGATCATCACCGGTGTCAACGCTTCCACCGTGATCGTCCGCTGGAGGGAGACCGGGCTCGCGCCGAGCGCCAGCCGAAGGCCGATCTCCTTCCGGCGCTCCGCCAGCGAGTGGGCGACGATCCCGTAGATCCCGACGGCGGCGATGACGATGGCACTCCCGCCAAAGGCCAGAAACACCAGGAGTTGGAATCTCCGGCCGGCGGTAGCGGTGGCGACCACGCCCGGGAGCGTCCTGACCCGGGTCACCGGCACCGTGGGTGTCGCGGACCGGAGCACGGCCCGAACGGCCGGCAGCATGGCCTCCGGGCGACCGCCGCTCTTGATCACGAGCGTGACGTTCTGGGGCGGCCGGGACCAGTAGGGGAGGTAGACCACCGTGCTTGCCGGCTGCTCGATCCCCGCCATCCGGACATCGGCGGCGATCCCGATCACCTCGGCGAGGGAGTCGTTACTTCCGGGCATCATCCGCTTGCCCAGGGGTTCCTCGTTAGGCCACAACGTGGCGGCGGCTTGCTCCGACAGCACCACGACCCGCTTGCCGCGGTCGGCCGCGTCGAACGGCCGGCCCCGGCGGAGCGGGGTTCCGGTCGTCGTGAAGTACCCGGGGCTGGCGTAGAGAATGTTGGCCAGCGGCAACTCGCCCAGGCGGCGCGGGTCGTGCTCCCGGGCCATGAAGTCGAGTTGAGACTCGCCTTCGAGGGGCAGGGCCGACGTCAGGGCCGCGTCCGTCACTCCCGGAATGGCCCTGAGCCGGCCGAGCATGTCATCGAACAGCGTGGCTCGTTGCGCGTGGCTCTGATCTCCGGTGGCGAAGGGTAGATCGAGGGCCAGGACCGGACCCGCCACGAATCCCAGTTCGAGGTTGGTCAGGCGTACGAAACTGGTGATCAAGAGGCCGGTGGCCGAGAGCAGCACGACCGTCAGTGCGGATTGAACGCTGACGAAGAGCGACCGGCCGGAACGCGTTCTGCCGGGCCGGCCGCCGCCAGGGCCACCCCTCAACGCGTCCGCTGGGTCGACGGCGCTCGACCGGTAGGCGGGCAACGCGCCGAAACCGAGTCCGACCAGCATCGTGACCAAGAGCGAGACCACCAGGACCCGGAGATCGAGATGGATCTCCGTTTGGCGAGGCAGGTCAGCGGGGGCAGCCCGAAGCAGTGCGCGGAGCCCCCACGTAGCCAGCAGAATGCCTCCGGCGCCGCCCGCGGCGGCCAGGAGCAGGCTCTCGGTCAGGGTTTGGCGCACCAGGCGGCCCCGGGCCGCGCCCACCGCGACCCGAACCGCCCACTCGCGCCCGCGGGCCAGATTCTGGGCCAACAAGAGGTGCGCCAAGTTGATCGCGACGATCAGCAGGACGACAGCGACGGCGCCTAACAAGAGGAGCAGCGGCTTGCCGGCGCTCCCGACGACCTGATGTTGAAGGCGGGAGACGGTTGCTTTGAAGGTGAGCCGGCCGCCCCCGGTGCGGGTCAGTTCCCGGGCGATGCCGGCGAGTTCGGACTCGGCTCGCGCCGTGGCGGCGCCTGGAGCCAGGCGACCGATGACGCTGTAGCTGAATTCGCCGGCCGTGGTGGTCTCCCAGTCCTTGAAGGCCAGCGGCCGGAACAGATCGGGGCCCGACCCGACGGGCTCGCCCAGCGCCCTGGTGTTCGGAAACACGAAGTCTCCCGCCAGGACCCCCACCACGAGCCATGGGGCGCCGTCGAGCGTGAGCGTCCGGCCCACGATGGCGGGGTCGGCTCCCAGCCGGCGCCAAAAACGATCGCCTAACACCACACCGCGGTCGTCGGCTCCGGTGCGGTCCTCGTCCGCCAGGAACAAACGCCCCAGGGCGGCCCGGGCCCCGAGCATCGGCAACAGGTTCGCGGACACTCGGACCAACCGCAGCTGTTCCGGGTCGGCGGTGCCGGTCATCGTGACCGAGAGGTGGCGGAAGGCGCCGAGTTCGCCACAGGAGGCGCAGCGGCGCCGCCACTCGAGAAAATGACCGGCGTTGGCCGGGAGCACCGGATACTTGTCGGTGAACTCCTCGATGACCTCCCGGATCACCACCAGCCGGCCGGCGTCGGGGTAGGGCAGCGCCCGGATGACGACGTGGTCGGCCACGGAAAAGAACACCGTCGCCGAGCCGATCCCGAGGGCGAGGGTCGCGATGGCCACCGCGGTGAACCGAGGGGTGCGGAGCAGGGTTCGAACCCCGTAGCGGATATCCTGGGCCAGGTCCTCGACCGGGCGGCTTCGGGCTTCGTCCAGGGCCTCGGCGCGGAAACCGGCCCGGCCGCCGAACCGAACCCGCGCGATCCGGTCGGCCTCGACGGGGTCCATGCCCGACCGGCGGAGGTGCTCCGCCTCCATCGCGATGTGCGCCTCGAACTCTTCGGTGAGGCGGTGACTGGTGGCGCGGCGGCGGAACAGGCCAATGAGCCGCTTCATACCGACATCCGGAGGACCAAGTCCACCGCCCGGGACATCCGCTGCCAGGCCTCCCGCTCCGCGGTGAGCCGCTGCTTGCCCTTGGCGGTCAGGCTGTAGTACCGGGCCCGCCGGTTGTTGTCGCTGGTCTCCCAGCCGGAACGAACCAGACCCTGCCGCTCCAACCGGTAGAGCGCCGGATAGAGCGAGCCTTGGCCGATTTGGAGCACCTCCTCGGACCCCCAGCGGAGCCGGTCGGCAATACCCCAGCCGTGCATTGGGCCGAGATGGAGGATCTTGAGGACGAGGAGGTCGAGGGTGCCCTGGAGCACGTCGAGCCGGGATTCAGCAGCCATGGGGCTTCCTGTCGGCGGTCGAAACAAGGATATCAGCGCTTGTGTCGACCGTCAACAGGAGGGGACGTGTCGTCCCGGTCAGCCGCCTCCCACGCCGCGCTCGATTTGCCGTTGGTACTCCGCGGCGTCGAAACTCCCCTCCGACTCGGCCACCAAGCCGTCGGCCCCGATCCGCCAGCGTTCAACTCCGCTGATCCGGACCCGGTGCCCGGTGCCGCCCGGCCCGGTGTTGGTGCCGGTGAGGGTCCAGTGGTAGCGGAGCCGGCCGCCGTCTTCGATCAGGTCATCCATGATCACGATCAGATCAGGGAAGGCGGTCATGAACCCTTGGGCGGAGGCCGTGATGGCCGCCCGTCCAACGGCGGGGGCGGCGCCGTTGATGGCGAGCGAGCCCTTGGGCGAGAAGAAGGCGGCGACGCTGGCGGCGTGCTGGCTGCACCACGCGGCGGTGTAGCGGGCGGCGAAGTCGCGGAGCTCTGGGGTCACCGAGGGGCCTTACATGGGGGGGGCGGTTCGATTGTCGTGGTCAAAAGATATCCGCTGGGGAGGTAGATTCCGAAGCCCACACTGGAGCCCCATCATGACCACTCGTCGCCAATTCATTGCCCATGCGCCGCTCTTGCTCGGCGCCGCCGCGGCCTGCCGCGCGGAGCAACCGGCCGCGACCGGAACCCCCGCTCCCGGGGCGCCGCCGGCCTTCGCCACCGCGCCGCCGGTTGGCCCGGAGGTGACCCCGGCCACGTTCGCCGAGGCCGGGAAGCTGATGCAGATCGAGATGCAGGAGGCCGATCGGACCATGGCGGCGGCGAGTTGGCGCCGGGCCATGGCGCCGTATCTCGAGCGCCGCACCGGCCCTCGACGGTTGGCGCTGGAGCCGGAGCTGGCGCCGGCGAGCCAATGGCATCCGGCTGCCATCGCCGGTTCATCCGGCCCCGTGCGGGACCGGTTCGTCCGGAGTCCCGACACCGCCGGCCCGCTCCCGGCGTCGGACGAAGACATTGCCCACGCTCCGGTCACCAAGCTCTCCCGCTGGATCGAGCGGCGGGTCCTGACGTCGGAACGGCTGACGACGATCTACCTCGACCGGATTGCCCGGCTCGATCCGAAGATCCGCTCGGTCATTACGGTGACCCGAGAGTTGGCGCTGACCCAAGCGAAAGCGGCCGACCGCGAGATCGCGGCGGGCCGGTACCGGGGAGCGCTCCACGGGATTCCGTGGGGCGGGAAGGATTTGGTCGACACCGCCGGGATTCCGACCACCTACGGCGCCGAGCCGTATCGAAACCGGATCCCGGCGGCGGATGCCGCCGTTGTTAGGCGGCTCCATGAAGCCGGGGCCGTGTTGATCGCTAAGTTGAGTCTCGGTGCGCTGGCGCTCAACGACATCTGGTTCGGAGGCCAGACGATGAATCCGTGGGTGCTCGAGGAAGGCGCCTCGGGGTCGAGCGCCGGGCCCGGCGCGGCGACGGCGGCCGGTTTGGTCGGGTTCTCGATCGGGAGCGAAACCGGCGGCAGCATCATCAGTCCGAGCATGCGGTGCGGAGTCACCGGGCTCCGGCCGACCTACGGGCGAGTGCCTCGCACCGGCGCGATGACCCTCTGCTGGTCGCTCGACAAACTGGGGCCGATGACCCGGAGCGTCGAAGACGCGATGCTGGTGCTCCAGGCCATCACCGGGCCCGACGCCGGCGACGTGGCCTCGGTGCCGAGCCGGCTCGATTTCGACGCGGTTCAGCCGGTGGCCGGCCTCAAGGTGGGCTACCTCCCCGGCTGGATGAAGGAAGCGCCGGCCACCGACGTGGACCGGGCGGCGCTCGCGGCCGTCACGACGTTAGGTATGACGCCGGTCGAGGTCCGGCTCCCGGATTGGCCCTACAGCTCACTCAACGTCATTCTGTTCGGCGAAGGTGCCGCGGCCTTCGAGGAGTTGGTGCTGAGCGGCCAGGCCGATACCCTCACGGCCCAGGTACCCGATGCCTGGCCCAACCTGTTCCGGCAGGCCCGGTTTCTCTCGGCGGTTGATTTCGTCCAGGCCGACCGGCTCCGGCGGAAGGTGGCCGGCGAGATGGCGCGGATCTTCGCCGAGGTGGATGTCTTGTTGGTGCCGTCACTCCGGGATGAGATGTTGACGATCGGGAACTTCACCGGGCATCCGTCGCTCACGGTTCGGACGGGGTTCGTCGAGATTGCCCAAGCCCGGAGTGACTGGGCCCCCGATCCGGCCCGGCCGCTCCCGACGTTCGCGCCGCCTCGCCGGGTCCCCCATGGGGTGACGGTGTTGGGCCGGTTATTCGACGAGGGCACCGTGGCCCGGGTGGGGCTGGCGCTGGAGCGGCAGGCCGGGGTAACGGGGGAGCGACCGAGCGGATTCTAGGGCACGACCCCATTGCACGGCGCCACCCGTATCGCTATACTGAACCATATGGTGCAGTATTCTCAAGTCCACTTCGATGCCTCGTTCGGCGCGCTGTCGGACCCCACCCGACGCGGCGTTCTGGAGCAACTCGGGCGGGCGGACGCTTCGATCACCGCCCTTGCCGAGCGGTTCCACATGACCCTGACGGGCATGAGGAAGCATGTGGGCGTCTTGGAGCAAGCGGGGCTCGTCCGCACGGAGAAGGTTGGGCGGGTGCGGACCTGCAAGCTCGGGCTGCGGGGATTGGAAGCAGAGGCGGCATGGATCGAGCGGTACCGCCAGCTCTGGGGCGCCCGCTTCGACGAGTTGGACCACGTGGTCGAGGAACTAACCCGGAAGGAGCGAGTCGATGAACGAAAGAAGCGAAAGTGACGCCACCCCCGCGAAGAACCCCACCACGGTGGAACGGAAGTCCGAGCGCGAACTCGTCGTTACCCGAACCGTAAACGGTCCGGCGCGCCTGGTGTTTGAGGCGTGGACCAAGGCAGACCTATTCAGGAGGTGGTGGGTACCACAGTCGTTTGGGCTGACCCTGCTTTCCTGCGATATGGATGTTCGCGTTGGGGGGCAATATCGCTTGGTGTTTCGCCACGAAGAGTCGACGATGGCGTTCTTCGGCACGTATCTGGAAGTGATCCCGCACTCCCGCCTCGTGTGGACCAATGAGGAAGGAGACGGCGGCAATACTGTCACCACGGTGACCTTCGAGGAACACGCCGGCAAGACGTTGTTGGTCGTGCACGATCTCTATCCCTCGGCAGAAGCGATGGACTCCGGATCGGCGGGCGCCTTGCCCGAGACGCTCGACCAACTGGACGAGCTTCTCGTCAGTCTAGGATCAAGCGTACCCTCGTGACATTGACGAAGCGCATGCCCACCATCGGCCGCACCAACGGGTATTATCGCGGTTTACTTCACCGCGATCGGTGCCGTCCACCGAAACGAGCCCCATTCCATCACCAGGGTTCCGGTCGTGGCACCGGTCGCCGCCACCGAGATGGTGAATCTCTCGGCCGGCGTGGCCGTGGTCCCGACCGTGAGCGGTGCCCGGCCGAGATCTTTGGTCGGGTCGTATTGGGTCCCCCATTGTTTGATCTGCCGGTTCACGATCAGGACGGACCCACTTGGGCTCGGTAGAGTCCAGAGCGTGTAGGTGCCCGGGGCCAGGTCCAGGCCGGCCAGGGTAATGGCCGCCGAGGTCGTGAACTGGGTGGCCGCATTGGCGCCGGTACGCCACACCGTGCCGTAGGGAACGACGTTGCCAAGCAATTCACGTCCGCGAGCGAGCGGACGGCCGTAGTCCACGAGCAACGTGGTAGTGCCGATGTCGGCCCGGGTGGTGTCGCGGTTGCTGAGTTCCGGCATGATGCCCTGGGCCCGCTCTGTGGCGGCAAACCTCGCCACGATGGCCTCGATGTCGGGCGACGCGGCGACTCGGGCAACCTCCATCCGGTAGGTGGTCCGCGCCCCCGAGTACGATACCATCCGCCGGCGGGCGTCCAACCTCCCTTCGCCAATGCCCGCCAAGGCGGCCCGGGCAATCACCTCCATTCTTCCGTCCGAGAGGCGGCGGGCGGAACCGGGATAGAACTGCTGGCGTTCGATTTCCTCCTCCGGAAAGAACAGCTGGACCGCGACCGTGTCGCCACCATGAGACAGGGCCGCCGCAAAGTATTGCTCGGTGAAACTGTACAGCTGCGAGACCCACGGCACCGTGAGGAGGCCCTTGGTGGCCAGGGCAACCCGCTTGGTGGTGTCGCTGGTCCGATCGGTGATCCAGAGGGAGTCGGTCCCGAAAACGGCCGTGAGGTGCCGTCCGCGCCCAACGGCGGTGGTGGCATTGGGTGCGACAATGTCCATCGTCAACCGACGAAAGGTGCCGTCCGGGGCGAGCGTCAGCTCGGTATGACGGGTAAGGACCTGGCTGAATCGCTCGACTTGATCGCTGACTAATCGGTTGGCTGTTCGGGTGATCCGTTCCACTGAGATGGTATCGCGCCCCAACAGGGCGACGAATCCATACCGTTCCTGCGCCGAGAGCGAAACCGGGGCGAGCATGAGGTAGCCGAGGAAACGAAGCGTCATTGGTACACCAGGAGTTTGGGAAAAGGAGCGGGGTTACCGGCTCGACGCCGGGGTGATCCGAAGATTCGCGAAGTCGCCGGGCGGGACAGCCGCTTCGTACCCGCCTGGTTGCTCCGCGCGGAGGACCTGCCAGCCAAAGGCGGGGTAGGAGGCGTACTGGACGCTGTGGGCGCGCCGGGACGAATCCGCGGACTCATAGTTGAACGGCCGAAGCCACACGACCTCGAATGCGGTATCGGAGGCGATGTGAAAGGCGATCCCGACAAAACTCTTCTGAAGGACGTCGCGGCCGAGCACCTCAACCTCGATGTCGCCATCGGCAAGCGCCAACGCCGGACTCCAGGCCAGGCCACCGCCCGCCCGTTCGTCGAACCGGAGCACCGGGCGGCCCCCGTCGGCGACGAGCACGGGGCTCCGGTTGACCAAGTGCCAAGGCGCCCCGCCCGGGTTCGCGAGGTCGACGACGTCCTGAGCCGATGCACGGGCGGCGGGAACCGACATCGCGACCGCGAGCCCGAACGCGGCTCGAAGGGCCGGCAGCAACATTGGCGACATCACAGCCTCTTTCTTTCCCCACCCTACGAGAGAGCCGACCCGGTGGAGACGCCAAAAACAGCCGAGTTTTGGTACTTTTCGACACATGGGCACTCTCCACCGATTCGCCACCAGGCCGGTACCGTTCGCGACTCGGAAATACGGGCCCGAGTTGCTGGTCGATGTCGCGGCCGTCAGCGAGATGCCGGCCTTCATCCTCGACCGCCCCCATACCCTCGCCTTCTACGACATCATGTTGGTGACGGCGGGCCGGGGATGGTTCGCGCTCGACGGCTGTCGCTACCGGGTCAAGCCGGGTGCCGTCCTGTTCACGGCGCCCGGCCAAGTCCGGGAATGGGACGTTCACGACCTGGACGGGATCTGTCTTTTCTTTCCCGCGCTTTTCCTGGAGGAGTTTTTCAACGACCCACTCTTTCTCGATCGGCTGGGATACTTTCGGGTTCCCGGCGGCGGCGCCGCCGTTTCTCTTCCGCCCCGACGAGCCTCTCGGCTCCGGGCCAGCCTCTCGGCCATGCGGCGCGAACTGAAACGGCTCCGCCCCGACAGCGTCCACCTCCTCCGAGCCCGAGCGTACGAGATCCTGATTACCTTGGCCCGCGCATCGTCGCCGGCGCGCGGCCGTGATCCTAAGGGACGGCCGAATCGGGTGACCCTGCGGTATCTCGGAATGATCGAGGGAGGTGGATCTCAGCGTCGTTCGGTGGGAGCCTATGCTCGTGAACTCGCCGTCAGTCCGGGCTATCTCAATACTCTCTGCCAGCGCCAATGGGGACGGAGCGCCAAAGCACTGATCGCCGATCGCCTCGTGCTCGAGGCCCGGCGCCTCCTGCTCTACACTGATGAGCCGGCCGGCCGGATCGCCTCGGCACTGGGTTTCAAGGATCCCAGCTATTTCTCCCGCTTCTTCCGCACCCGGACCGGCAGGTCGCCCCGCGGGTTTCGGGCCGAGCACCGACCCGGCGGGGCGGGTGACGCGGTAGCTCCCTTCGTTGAGCAGTGAAGGACCGGGGTGGGCGATCAGGCGGCCCGAGTTCGGCGCGCGCCCCCGGCGGTTGGCGTGGTGCGCCGTTCCCGCTTACCGCGGGCCACTTCGGTCGCCAGGGCGTCCAGGTGCCGATCCCAGTCGGGCCGGAATTGGTCGAGCCAGGTGTTGATGGCCTTGAGTGGCGCCATCTCGAGCGAATAGAGCCGGCGGGGGCCATCCACGCGCGCCGTGGCCAGTCCACCCTCGCGGAGGACCCGGAGATGCTGCGACACCGCCGACTGGGTGATGCCGAATTCTCGGCGGATCACCGTCACGAGCGCACCGGAGGTCCGTTCGCCGGAGCCGAGGACCTCGACAATCCGGCGGCGGACCGGATCGCCGAGGATCACGAAGGGGTGGGTCATCCGGCGGTCGGATCGGGTTCGCCCAGGTAGAACGCCGTGGTGCGGGCGGCCGCTGCCTGGGCCTCTCTGGGATCGTCCCCCGCGACGACGGCGGCCTGACTCCACACCTCACTGCTCGTCCGAATGAAGGCCTTCCCCTCGGCCGACGCCATCCACGCCATGACGGCGGCGGGATCCACCGCCGCACCGCCTGAGGCGAGGTGACGGGTCAGTCCCATCAGGCCCAGGTCCCAGCCGATGCCAACGGCGCCCGGCCCGAACTGCCCCCAGCGCGGATCGACGTGGGCCAGGTGTTCGAGCCGGAGTCGGGTGCCACTCCCCAGAGCGGTCAATGTCACCTCGAGCCAGGTCACGCCGCCGCCGAACTCCCACGTGACGGCCACCCGCCGCGGCGGCTCGCAGGCGGTGATGGTGCCGCCGGCATTGCCCTGAAACTGATAGCGACCGCCGAGCCGAAGGTCGCCACGGATCGGGAGGAACCATCGGGGCAGCCGCTCAGGGTTGGTGAGCGCGTCCCAGAGGTCGGCGGGATCGGTGGGGTAGGTCCGGGTGGCGATGACGGCGCGGGCCTCGTGGCCGTCGTGAGTGCGGGTAGCGACTTCGCGCTCTGCGGCGCCGATCAGGTCGGCAGGGTCGGTGGTCATCGGTGCACCGGTACGGGTTGGGTCGGAGCAAACTGGTTCGGTGAGGGATATTATATTAGCCATGACTAATATGCAATGGTGCGGGGTAAGGAGCGTGGGATCTTGCGGGGGGGCTGGTGGTGGGTAGCTTGCCAGTGCCGTTCACTGCTCGTTAGCCGGCCCTCCTATTGGTATCACTGGCGACCACAAGTTGGGGAGGAACCATGAAAACGCTGATCACCGAATTCATCAGCCTCGACGGCGTCGTCCAAGCCCCCGGGGGGGCGAACGAGGACACCGACGGCGGGTTTCGTCACGGCGGATGGTCGATGAAGTATTTCGACCCGGTCGCTATGGGCGGTATGTATGCCGAGCTCGCGGCGCAAAGCGACGCGCTTCTCCAAGGACGCCGGACCTATCAGGTCTCGGCAGCAGCGTGGCCCAGCCGCTCCGGCGATCCATTCACCGATTGGATCAACCGCGTGCCGAAGTACGTGGTGTCGAATACGATGACCGACAAAGACGCGACCTGGGCACCCACCACAATCATTCGTGGTGACGATTTCATCGGGACCGTTTCCGCCCTACGCGCGCGGCCGGGGGGCTACATCTACGTGTACGGCAGCGCGACGATGGTCCAGTCGTTGCTTGTGGCGGACTTGGTCGACGAACTGTTGCTCACCATCGAGCCGATCATCCTCGGTGGGGGGAAAACAATCTTTGCCGGTAACGGCAAGGCACTCCCGTTTACGCTCGAGTCAACCGTCAAGGCCAGCACCGGCGCGCAGGTGTGCCGATATGTTCGGGCGCGGTAGCAACGTCTCCAGGCGGCCGGATAGCGACCGGTCAGAGCGCCCGGTCCACTCCGCGGCCCGCCGCTGAACCGGTTAGGCCCCACGCGATGATCAAACATGGCTCGGACGTGCCCCCGATCGACCCGCTCGCCCAGGAGTTTCTGGTCGCGTGTGAGGTGCATTCCGTAGCGCGACTACGCGCCGTACTGGACGCGGGCTTTGACGTCCACGCGCCGGTCGATGGCGTTCGCCCCGTCACGGCGCTGGTCGAGATGTACTCTCGGTCGGACGCCTTCCCCGCCTGTCTCGCCGTCCTCCTCGAGGCCGGCGGCACGCTCGAGGATCCGCAACTGGCGCCGGTGCTCCTGAACGACCCGGACGGCCTCCGCGCCGCCCTGGCGGCCGATCGCGGCTTGGTGCACCATCGCACCTCGCTCCGGTGCGCCTTTACGCCGCTCGAAGGCGTCACGCTTTTGCACGTGGCCGCCGAGTACGGCCATCACAGCGTGGCGGAGGTGCTCTTGGGGCACGGCGCTGACGTGGAGGCCCGCGCCGCCGTCGACCGTGACGGATTGAACGGACACCCGCCGCTCTTTCACACGGTCAATTCGAACCGGAACCGCGCGGCCCCCGTGATGGCACTGCTCCTGGCCCATGGTGCGGGCACCGACGTGATGCTTCGCGGCGTGACGTGGGGGCGTAGCTTTCCCTGGGCGACGACCTGCTTCGATGTCACCCCGATCGGGTATGCGCAACTGGGCGCGCTGCCGCAGTTCCAGCGCGATGAGGCCGACCTGGCCGCCAACGTGCGGGCAATGCTTACCGCCGCCGGGCGCCCAATCCCGACGGAGCTGAACGTCCCGAACCAGTACCTGCGCGGCGGGTTACCATCTGCGACGAAGGAGGATCTCCGATGACCAAGGTGACACCGTTCCTGATGTTCAACGATCAGCTCGAGGCGGCCATGGAGTTTTACACCGCCACCTTCCCGGACTCAGAAATCAGGAACGTCGCCCGCACCGGGAAGGACGGGCCGATCACCTCCGCCACGTTCCTCGTCGGTGGTCAAGTCTTCATGGGCTACAACGGGGGCCCCTACTTTACGTTCACGGAAGGGTTCTCGCTCTACGTTGACTGCGAGGATCAGGCCGAAGTCGACGAGTATTGGGACAAACTGGTCAAGGCCGGGGCGAAGCCTACCCAGTGCGGCTGGATCAAAGATCCCTTCGGCCTCTCGTGGCAGATTGTCCCGCGGCGATTCATCGAGCTGATCCGCGACCGGGATGCCAGGAAAGTGAAGGCCGTCATGGAGGCCATGATGACGATGGTGAAGTTTGATGTCGCGGCCCTAGAGCGGGCCTACCATGAGGCGTAGCGGCGCCCTACGGGGTGACGGTGTTGGGCCGGGTGCTGGAACCGGAACGTCCCTGCGCGGGTGATGCGCCTACCCAATGCATGCCCATCATGCGCACTCGCCCATGGCTGATCG
>JANMHX010000291.1:0-33068 GCA_031375485.1 Gemmatimonadota bacterium
GGCCCTCGAGCTCGTCGATGCGCTCCGCCGCGAACTCGCGATCGATGACCGCCGGATCTACCTCGCCGGGCAATCGATGGGCGGCGCGGGCCTCTGGCACCTGATCGCGCAGCGTCCGCGATTCTTTGCCGCTGCGGTGGCGTGCTGCGGCAGTGCCACCGGCGATGACCCCGCGGCCTCCGTTGGCACACCCCTCTGGAATTTCCATGGCGACGCGGACTCGACCGTGCCCCCCGCCGTCTCCCGCGATCGGATCGCGGCGCTCCGGACCGCCGGCGGACACCCTTTTTCAACGGAGTACCCTGGAGTGGGCCACAACGTGTGGGAGTGGGCGTTTACGGAGCCGACGCTTCCGGACTGGTTGTTCTCCCGACGCCGCAAGGCCCCAACGCGGTAACGCCCCCGAAGACGGCAGCATGGCTCGGCCTGCTGCCTGGACTCGACCCGACTGGTTTCGAACCATTCAAGCTCCTCACTCCAAGCCGAGGGTTGGAACCCACTCGGGACCGCCGGTATATTGGCCCGCTAGGTAGTTGCCAACCCTACGCCAGTTGGAGGTCGCTGTTCCGCTGACCATGCTCGCTGCAGGCTTGTGGATCGGGCTTCTGACGGCGCTCGGTGAGTTGACCTCGCTCGGTATCCGCGCGCTGTTTTCGGCGTCCTGGATCCAGCTCGGAATCGGCGTCGTCTGGATGACCCCTCTCGCGGATGCGACCCTGGCCGTTGTGGGGACGCTCCTCATGCTTCCCGTGGTCCGCCTTGCTCCCCGCCGCGGCTTTCGATTTGTCATCGGGGTGCTTCTCTTCTTCGCCGCGCTGAGTGTGTTGCTCAACCTTCCTTGGATTGCGCCGAAGGCCGGCCTCATCCTTGCCCTGGGGATTGCGGTGGCCTCCTCACGCCTGATCTCTGAGCGCCGAGTGGGTTTCGAGAGCTTGGTCCGCCGAACGCTCGCGCCTTTGACCGGTGTCGTACTGGTCCTGGCCCTTGGTACGCTGGGCGGGCGGGCTTGGCTCGAACAGCGCCGGATTGACGCGCTTCCCGATGCAGCAAAGGGAGCGCCGAACATCCTGCTTATTATCCTCGATACGGCCGGGGCCAGTTGGTTCAGCGGCTACGGCTACGAGCGGACGACAACACCTCATCTGGACCAGTTCGCCAGATCAGGCGCTCAGTTCGACTGGGCGATGGCCACCAGTACGTGGACCCTGCCCTCGCATGCCAGCGTTTTCACGGGGCGATACGCCCACGAGCTTTCCACCACTTTCCTTACCCCGCTCGACGGTGCCTACCCAACTCTGGCCGAACAACTGGCGAAAATCGGGTACGCGACCGCCGGCTTTGCCGCGAATCAGAGCTATGTGACCCCCGAATTCGGCGTGGCCCGAGGCTTCATCCACTTCGAAGCGTTTCCGGCCACCGTGCGAGAGATCGCGGTCAGCTCGTCGGCGATCCGCTGGATCACGGATCGGTTCTCGGTGCGACGGCTCCTCGGCGACTATGACATTCTTACCCGGGTAAGCGCCGATCAGATCAATACCCAGCTGCTCAGCTGGATCTCGGCCCAGCCGCGGCGCCCCTTTTTCGCGTTCCTGAACTACTTCGATGCTCATGAGCCGTATCGGCCACCCGGGCCGTGGGACCGCAAGTTCGGAAGCGGTCCTCTCAGTCCCGATTCGCGGACGAATCACGCGTTCCGTGCGGTTCTTCTTTTTCCTGGCTTTCGGAAGCAACTGACCCCGGCGGCCAGGCAGGCCCAACGCGATGCCTACGACGGGGCGCTGGCCTACCTCGACAGTCAGATCGGCGCCCTGCTCTCGGAACTCGACCGGCAGCACCTGACCGACAACACCATCGTCGTCGTGACCGCCGATCATGGCGAAGGCCTGGGCGAGGCCAACCGATTCATCCACGGCGAGGACCTCAATACGTCCGATGGCCGAGTACCGCTCATGATCCGCTATCCGGAAAAAATCCCCGCCGGCTCGAGGGTGCCCCAGCCGGTATCCCTTCGTGACCTGCCGGCGACGATCGCCGAACTCGCCGGCATCTCGAATGGGTTGGGAATGCCGGGGCAATCCCTCGTCCCGCTGCTGAGCGACTCGGGGGCAACCGCGAGCCCGGCGATGTCCTATCTCAAGTACTACGACAGAGCATTGGCCCCCGGCTACAGCTTGCTGGTTGGCCGGTATCACTATATTCGCGACGGCTACGGGTGCGAGTTTCTCTACGACGTGGCGGACGATCCGCTTGAACTCAAGGACCTTCGGAGCACCCTGGCCGACTCCGGTCGGTCGGACGCCCTCCGGACTCAGCTGGACACGTTGTTGGGCCGCGATCGGCCGAAGCGCATCCCCTGTCGAGCCGCCTCTGGCAATCCGAATCCGTCATCGGGCGATTCCGTGGGCGGACTCCGCGGCTTGCCTCCCGGTCGAGATTAGCGGACCACGGCGGCGACTCGCCCCGGACCCTAGGACCGTCCCGGTCCCCGTTGCGCCCGAGTCTCCCACGGGAGAAAGAGCCCCTCATGCCTGACCAGATCCCACTCAAGCCAATCGGTGCCCTGGGCTCGCTGCTCTATTTCGGCATTCCGGGGGCCATCTTCGCCGCCGCTATTCTCGGGCTCCTGCCGGTGATGGTGCGGAACGGCTCGCCGCCGTTTCTGGTCTTTGTCGTCACCTTCGTCGGTCCGCTCGTTCTCATGCTCGGCGCCGCGCTGGCCGCCTACCGGCTCGAGGGCCGGCCGTGGAGTTGGGCCCCGTTCCGCGACCGGCTCCGGCTCCGCTCGATGACCCGGACCGACTGGGCTTGGACGGTAGGCCTGGTGCTCGGAACCTATGCTCTGCAATACGCCATCGGCCCGGTTGCCGGCTGGGTCGAGGGGGTCCGGTTCTACGACGCCCCCAAGGAATTCGGTGATTTCATGGTCGGCATGCGCCAGGCCGACTTCGGTTTCGACCTGAAAGGCCGCTGGGACGTCTGGCTGTTCTTCGTGTTCGGAAGCTTGCTCTTCAATATCGGCGGCGAAGAGTTGTGGTGGCGGGGATTCATCCTCCCGCGGCAGGAATTGGTGTTCGGACGCTGGGCATGGCTCGTCAACGGGCTCTTGTGGAACCTGTTTCACTTCTTCTACCACACCAACCTGGGCAGTGTGGTCGCCTATCTCCCGATGACCCTCCCGCTGGCGTACGTCGCGGAGCGAACCCGGAGCACCTGGCCCGGGATCATCGCCCACTTCATCGGCAATATCGGGCTTCCGATCGGGATCCTGTACCGGGTCCTCGGACTGCCGCTTCCCGGCGGCTGATCAGGCGATTGCGGCGCCAAGATTCCGCCGAGCCCGCTCTTCGAGCCGGGCCTGCAGCACCGGCGTCCGGTAGATCCTTGGGCGGGCCAAGAACCCCGCGAGCACCGCGGCCCGTTGGTTCCGAAACACGAATCCGGGGACCCAGGCGTATTCCGTCCGGATCTGCCGTTCATACTCGGCAAACCGGGCCGGTTCGGCGCCGAGAATGGCGAGGTCGATATCGATCAGGATTTCGGTATCGCCGGGGGGCGGGGTGGTCTGGTGGGCGGTGGCCAGAATCATGGCGGTGACGGCCTCGATCAAGGCGTCCGGGGCGCCGACCGCTTCGAGGTCGGTCCGAGCCAGGGCGGCGCTGGCCGATTCGTTGTCCGAACGGCGCGGCCAGTAGACGGCGTCATGATACCAAAGCGCGAATTCGATGGCGGCCGGTTCGTTGGCCGACCCCCGGAGTTCGTCGAGGAGGGCAAAGCACTCTTCCAAATGCTGGATGGTGTGATAGGCGCGGTGGGGTTCGCGATAGCGGGCCAGGAGTTGTTCGAGAAGGGCCGGGGCCGGTTGCGGCAGGCCCAGATCGGCCCAGGTCCGGCGCCAGCGCTGTTCGAGAGGGTTCACCCGCGCCGATGGTCAGCCCGTGACGTCGTCAACGGCAATCCGCCGGTCGATCCAATCGGCCGCCTTCCACGCCGACCACCGCGCCAACTCGGGATAGAGATCCGATTCGACATGAATGAAGTCGGCCGATTCTTCCAGTGACTCGTTGTCCTCCGCGGCTGCATCCCGGAACTCGTCGGTGAAGCTCTCGGTCCGCTCCGCGCCATCGATCGCCGCTGATTCGATCAACTCGATCAATTCGCCGAGCCGAAGCGGCCGCACCGAAGAGCGGCGGGTCAGGGTGAACCCGGTATCGTACTCGTCGACGACCCGGTATTTGATCCCGCGAGTCCGCCGGCGGGCCCGGACCGAATAGACGTCCCGGGTGGTCGACTCAAGCACCAACCGCGCGATCTCGACTTCGCCGGGCAAATAATCCGGAAGGTACTCGCCGCCGAGCCAGCGCGGATCGTTGGCGCCGAGGTTGTTCCGGGTCTCATCGTCGAGCTCGGCCTCGAGCAACTCGGGGTCGAGCTCGCCCAAGTGCCCGGTCTGGCCGGTGATGAAATCGCGGATCATCTGCCGCCGGAGGTCACCCTTCACATTGAGCAGGATGGCGCTGTCGGCGCTGGCCGGGTCCCAATAACTGGTGGGCCGGAAGGCGAGATCGACGGGTGGCTGGGAAGCGGTCATGGGGGCCAACCCCAATATAGTCCGCCGCTAGCCGATCGTGAGCCGGTGCCGCAATTCCCGGCGGAGGAGCCCGTAGCTGACCAGGGCCTGCACCGCCGTCGTCGACACCGAGAGAATCCACAAGTGCCGCAATTCGAATCCCGGGCGGCCGGACATCCAGACCGCCGGGATGGCGAACATGAACAGTCGCGACGCACTGCTCAGCAACGCCGGCAGGGTGTTTCCCAGGGCTTGGAACATCCCCGAGCACGTGAAGATCAAACCAGACGCCACGAAGTTCCACGACACGTACCGCAGAAACTGCGCGCCGACGCTGATAACGGCGGTCTCGGTGGTGAATCCGTGAAAGAACCACTCGGGCTGCCACTGACAGAGCAAGGTCAGCCCGGCCATGATCACCGAGCCCAGGATCATCGAGGCGCGGAAGGTTTCCTTGACCCGCTCGAACTTGCCCGCGCCGAAGTTCTGGCCGGCCAATGGCGCGGTGGCGAACGCAATCGCCATAGCAGGGAGGAAGATGGCCTGCATGACGCGCGATCCCAGACCGTAACCCGCCTGGGCTTCGGGCCCGAAGTTCCGGATGATCCAGTAGACCACGCCCATGAACACGAACATCAGGGCGAATTCGCCACCCGGCGGGAGGCCGATCCGGAGAATGCGCTTCCAGGCCTCGAGCCGGGGCCGGAACATGCCGGCGTCGAAGGCCACGGCCTTCTCGAGCCGAACGAAGTAGAACCACATCATGAGGACGCCGATGGCGATGGCAATCGACGTGGCAAGCCCCGCCCCGGCCACCCCGAGCGGTATGCCGGTGAGCCAGCCGGCAATCAGGATCGGGGCCAACACGGCATTGATCAGCACCGTCAGCATCTGGACCACCATGGCCGGCTTGACGATTCCGGTGCCGCGGAGCGCGGAGCCCATGGTCACCATCGCGAATTGGAGCGCCAGGCCCGGCAGAAACCAATGGAGGTATTCGGTGCCGGCGGCCGCCGTGGCGGCATTGGCGCCAAGTTGCGTCATGTAGAAGCCGGCCAGCGCGTACCCACCCACCACCGTGGCGGCCGAGGCCACCGCCGCCAGCACCAGACTCTGATTGAAGATCAGGTTCGCGTCGGCCCGGTCCTTCCGGCCGATGGCGTGAGCGATCAAGGCCATCGTTCCGACGCCGAGAATCTGGGTCAGCGCCATCACGATGAACTGGACGTTGCCGGCCGCGCTGACCCCGGCAATGGCGGCATCCCCGAGCTTCGAGACGAAGTAGAGATCGACCAAGTAGTACAAGGTCTGAAACAGCATCCCAGCAGCGAGCGGCACCGCCAGGCGGATCAGGTGGCCCGAGACCGGGCCTTCGGTCAAGTCGTGCATGGCATGGCCTCCGCCCCGAGCGCCTTCGCGTGGGCTTTGATATCGTTAGGCCACCGGTCGACCAGCTGTTCGAACCGGGCCCGGTTGCCGGCAAAGAGCGCCCGAAGCGCTTCTTCAAAGCCGGGCCGGTCGCCGGCCATGTCGGTCAGGAACCGGTAGGCGGATTCGCGGGCTTTCCGAATTCGTTCGGCATCCACGGTGGTTTGGCGGGCCTGGTCCACCAATTTCCTGAGGGTCACCGACGCGCCTCCCGGCTGGTCGTGGAGCCAGTCCCAATGCCTCGGCAACAGGGTGACCTCCCGCGGCACCACCCCGAGTTTGGGGCGACCAGGGCTCCGCTTCGGCAGTTCGAGTCGGCTCAGGACCTCGGCGTCGGTGCCGCTCAGATCGAGATCGATCGGCGAACTGGTGACTCGGTCGAAGACCAGAACCTCGCCCCGGGCACCCCGGGCGAAGATCTTCTTGACGGCCAACGCCACGTCGGGCAACGGCCCGTCCGCGACGCAACGGGGACCCTCGAACGCGATGGCCAACGGGTGCGATAGCTCAGGCATGACACATTGTACCCGGATATTATTGTCATGTCAATAATACCCGGGCGAAATAGCATCCCGGTCCCCTCGCGCCAACCCGGCGCGGGACCTATCCTCAGCGATGACTCGCATCCTCAGCACGTTCGTCCTGGTCGCCCTCGGTATCACGGCCGTGGCGATGGAGCAGACCACGCCCGGCACCAAGCCGCCACCCGCGCTGATCGCGAGTTTCGATGGCCTGGGAGCCGGCTTCGTCGGTCCGGAGGGCAGTTCCACCCAGCGGAATCCGTCCGACAATAGCCTGGCCGTCGGTCCCGATCACGTAATCCAGATCATCAATAGCCGGCTCGCGATCTTTACGAAAACCGGCACCGCCGTCTTGGGGCCGGTCGAAACCAGAACCGTCTTCCAAAACTTCGGCGGCCCCTGCGAAACCCAAAACAACGGCGATGCCGTGGTGCGCTACGACCAACTGGCCGCCCGCTGGCTGATCGTGATGCCGGTCTTCTCCAAGCACCTCCTCCGATCCGCCCCCCAACCCGGCCCAGCCGTTCGGCTCGGCACTCGGGACTCTCCGCTCGGCACTCGGGACTCTCCGCTCGGCACTCGGGACTCGGCACTCGGCACTCGAATGCCGAGCGCCGAGGGCCGAGTGCCGAGTTATGCGATGTGTTATGCGATCAGTACGGGGTCCGATCCGATGGGGCCGTACTATCGGTACGAGTTTTCGCGGGCGCTCTTTCCGGACTATCCGCGGCCGGCGGTCTGGCCGGACGGATACTATGTGCCGACCAGCACCGGCGACGAGGTGATTCAGAAGCATGCGTGTGTGGTGGAGCGGGCCAAGATGCTGGTTGGCGGTGACGCTCGGGAACAGTGCGTGGTCATTGACGGCGTCAATTTCCTCAACAACGCCGATCTCGACGGCCCAGAACTTCCGCCGCCCGGGGCGCCGAATATCATGTTGGCCGCCGGTGGTGCCCAGTTGCGCAAAATCATGGAGGACGACGGGATCTACGCGTCGACGTTCCACGTTGACTGGGAGGACTCGACCAAGACGAAGGTGACCAGTCCCACCAGGATTCCAGTTGCTCGGTATCACTATCTCTGTGATGGCCAACTCACCGACTGCGTACCGCAACCCGGGACCGACCGGCGGCTCGATGCCCAGGGTGACAAACTCATGGCTCGGGTGGTCTATCGGCGGATCGGCAATCAGGAGTCGATCGTGGCCGTCCATTCGGTCAACACGAAGGCGGGCGGCGGCGGGGTCCGGTGGTATGAGTTTCGCCTCGATCGGGCCCGCCAGGTGCGACTCTATCAGCAAGGCACCTATGCGCCGGACCGGTTCTATCGGTGGATGGCGAGTCCGGCCATGGACCGAAAGGGCAACATCGGGATCGGCTACTCGTTCGGCGGCACGCCACACTTTGCGGGCCAGCGGTTTGCGGGGCGGATGGCCGGTGATCCCAAGGGGCGTCTGACTCTGCGGGAGACGATCCTGGCGACCGGGGAAGCCGCGCAAACCAACACGATGCGATGGGAAGACTACACTCAGACCGCCATGGACCCGACCGACGACTGCACGATCTGGTACGTCGGCGACTACCTCAAGAAGGACAGCACCAACTACTCGACCCGAATCGGCGCTTTCCGGATGCCCCGGTGCCGGTAAACCCCAGCCCCGGCCCCGCCGGGGTTACGCTCCGCCCCTGGGTGGCGGTAACGTATGCGGATGAAAACACGCCTCCTTTGCCTCGCCCTCTTGGCCGCCTGCTCGCCCGCCGCACCCGCCCATCCGGACCTGGGCCGGTGGGAGGCTCGCGCCAAGAACGTGACGATCATTCGGGACAACTGGGGGATTCCCCATGTCTACGGCAAGACCGACGCCGATGCGGTGTTCGGCCTGCTGTATGCCCAATCGGAAGACGACTTCAACCGGGTCGAGACCAACTATATCGTGGCGCAGGGGCGGCTGGCCGAAGTGGTCGGACCCTCCGCGCTCTCCTCGGATCTCCGGATGCGGCTCTTCATCGATACGGTCGAGGTGAAGAAGGAATACGAGAAGAGCCCGGGGTGGCTCAAGGCCCTGATGGATGCCTTTGCCGACGGGGTCAACTACTACCTCTACACCCATCCCGAGGTGAAGCCAAAGCTGTTGACCCGGTTCGAGCCCTGGATGGCACTCACGTTCAGCGAGGGCAGTATCGGCGGTGATATCGAGAGTGTTCCGCTCGCCGGGTTGGAGGCGTTCTATGGCGTCACCACGACCCCGACACCGGTTGCAGCGGTGGAGCCGGTAGCGGATCTCGAGCCGCGCGGGTCCAATGGGTTTGCGATTGCTCCGGCCAACAGCGCCACCGGCCATGCCCTGCTGATGATCAACCCCCATACTTCGTTCTATTTTCGGCCCGAAGTCCAAATGGTGAGTGAGGCGGGCCTCCGCGCCTACGGTGCGGTCACCTGGGGCCAGTTCTTCATCTACCAGGGTTTCAACGAACACAGCGGCTGGATGCACACCTCGAGCGCCGCCGACGTCATCGATGAATATGCCGAAACCGTGGTCAAGTCCGACGGAGCCACCGGTTACCGCTATGGCACCGACGTCCGCCCGTTTACCGAGAAGAAGATCCGCCTGCTCTCCCGCCAAGGCGATTCCACGGCGGCGCGGGAATTCACGGCCTACTTCAGTCACCACGGGCCTGTGATCCGGGAAGAGAACGGCAAGTGGATCACGGTCAAGCTGATGGTTGAGCACGAAAAAGCGCTGGTGCAATCGTTTCTCAGGACCAAAGCCCGGGGCTACGATGAGTTCAAGACGGTCATGGAACTCAAGACCAATTCCTCGAACAACACCGTCTTTGCCGATGGGTCGGGCACCATTGCCTACTTTCACGGCAACTTCATGCCGAAGCGCGATCCCAAGTTCAACTGGGCCGGTGTGGTGGACGGCAGTGACCCCGCCACCGAGTGGCAGGGCCTCCACGCCTTCGCCGAGATGATCCAGGTCCGAAATCCCGCCACCGGGTGGATTCAGAACTGCAACTCGACCCCATTCACGGTCTCCGGGTCGGCCAGCCCTCGGCGGACGGACTATCCGGCCTATATGGCGCCGGACGAGGAGAATGCCCGCGGGATCCACGCGGTGCGGGTGCTGGAGAACCGGAAAGGCTTCACGGTCGAGTCGTTGATCGAAGCCGCGTACGATTCATACCTCACTGGGTTCGAGCCGATTTTGCCGGGGCTCTTCAAGGCCTACGATCAACTGGCGGCGTCGTCGCCGCTCAAGGCCCGGTTGAAGGAGCCGATCGACTCACTTCGGCGGTGGAACCTCCGGTTCTCCGTGACCTCTGTGCCGACCACGGTGGCGGTGTATTGGGGGCAGGAAATGGTCCGGGTGGCCCGGGCGGCCGACGACACCGAGGCGGGGTCGGTGTTCGACTACATCGCGAAGAAGGCGGCGCCGGCCGCGCGTCTCGAGGCGTTGGTCGTGGCGGTAACGAAATTGGAAACCGATTTCGGCACCTGGAAGACCGGGTGGGGCGAGGTGAACCGGTTCCAGCGGGTCTCGGGTGACATCGTGCAGCCGTTCAACGATTCGTTGCCCAGCTTGCCGGTGGGTTTCGCGTCGGCCCAGTGGGGGTCGTTGGCGTCGTTCGGGAGCCGGTTCTACGGGACCAAGAAAATGTACGGCACCTCCGGCAACAGCTTCGTGGCGGCGGTCGAGTTCGGTCCCCGGGTTCGGGCCAAGAGCGTCTTGGCCGGCGGGGTGAGTGGCGATCCCAAGTCACCCCATTTCTACGACCAGGCCGAGATGTACTCCACGGGCCGGTTCAAGGACGTTTTGTTCTATCGCGAAGACGTCGAGAAACACGCGGAGCGGACCTATCAGCCCGGACCGCGGCAGCGCTAGCCGCGGAATTCGATGCCGGCGGCCCGCCCCGCTGGAATCAGGCTGGCGATCAGGGCGGCGCCGAGCAGGGCAAAGGTCACCCCTGCGAACACCGCGGGGTCAAAGGGACTCACGCCGATCAGGAAGGTGGCGAGGGTCCGGGTGACCAGTGAAGCCAGGACCAGCCCGACGACCGCCCCGGCGCCACAGACCTTCATCGCGTGCCGCACCACCATTCCGATGATCGACCGCCGCCCGGCTCCTAACGTCCGGCGGATCCCGATCTCCTGGGTCCGTTGGGCCACTGAATACGACATCACGCCGTAAACCCCGATCACGGCCAGGAGCAGGGCCAGGATGCCGAAGACGCTCAGCAGATTCGGCATGATCTGTTGCTGCCTGACCGACCCCTCGAGGTGGGCCTCGAGCGACTGGAGTTGATACACCGGCTGGTTCGGCGCGAGGGCTTTCACGGCGGTTCGGACCGGTCCGCTCAACGTGGTGGGTGCCCGACTGGTCCGGACCACATAGCTCATCCGGCGGTAGTTCCCCTGCCCGGCAGGCAAGAACATCGTGGGGGGCGCCTCATCGTCGAGTCCGAATTCACGGGTGTCTTGGACGACGCCCACGACTTCCCGCCAGGTCTCGCCGATTTTGATCCGCCGGCCGATCGGGTCGCCGGCGGGCCAGTGCCGTTTGGCCATCGTCTCGTTCACCAGCACCACCAGCGGCGTGGCGGCCCGGTCGGTGGCGAGGATATCTCGGCCTTTTACCAACCGGATGCCGATGGCCGTCAGGTACGACGGTGAAATCCCCCGCCATTGCGCGATCGGTTTCCGCCCGGCCTCCGGTTCCGGTTCCCCCTCGACGAGGTAGGTCGTTCCGGAGCCCCCGGTCAACGGAAGCTGGGTGACCGCCCCGGCCGCGACCGCTCCGTCCAGGCCTCGAAGCCGCTCGAGCAGTTGGTCCTGGAACCGGAGCACGCTGGCGCTGTCCGGATATTCGCGTTCCGAAAGCGAGGTCCGAAACGACAGCGCGTTGGTGGGCTCGAATCCGGGGTCGACCGCCGCTAGTGCCCGGGATCCCTTGATCAGCAACCCCGCCGAGATCAGCAGCACCAGCGCCAGGGCGACTTCGGCGCCGGTCAGGACCGCCAGCAATTTTCCGTGCCGGAGTCCGGTCATGGCCCGCCCCCCGTCCCGGAGCGACGTTACCAGGTCGGGGCGACTGGAGCGGAGCGCCGGGGCGATGCCGAAAATCAGGCCGGTGAGCACGGTGACCACGGCCGCGTAGCTGAAGGCCTGCCAGTCCATGCCAAGGAGGTCGAGCCGGGGAAAATCCGCCGGCACGATTGAGCGGAACCACCCGATGCCGACGAACGACAGGGCGAGCCCGCCGGCCCCGCCGACCAAGGCGAGCACCATGCTCTCCGTGAGCATTTCCCGGATCAGCCGGCCCCGGCTGGCTCCGATCGCGGCCCGGACCGCGAGCTCTCGGTCGCGGCCGGTGGCCCGGGCCAAGAGCAAGTTGGCGACGTTGGCACAGGCAATCAGCAGCACGAACGCCACCGCCACGAGGCAAATCGTGGCGGCTCGGCGGGGCTGCTCCTCGACGACCTCCTCGATCAGCGGAATCGCGTAGGCCCCCATGGTGGCGTTCTCGGCGGGATACTCGCGGGCCAGTCGGGCCGCGATCTGGCCGATCTCGGCGTCGGCGTTTCCGATCGTGGCGCCCGGTGCGAGCCGTCCCAGGACCCGGAGGTAGCTGCTGCCGCGGCCCAGCGCCGGGTTGGCGATCAGCGGGGCGATCAAATCGGTGCCGGGCTCGAGATCAAACCGGAACGCGGGGCTCAACACGCCGAGCACGGTATGGGGTTCGCCGTCGAGCAGGATCGAGCGGCCGATCAGGGACGAATCGGCGTCGAAGCGGCGGAGCCAGATCCGATGGGTCAGCACCACGACCGGGGCCTGGCCGGGCGTTTCATCGGGGGCGGCAAAGCCCTTGCCTAACGTGAAGCCGGCGCCCAGCAGCGACAAGAGGGCGCCCGAGGCCCGGATTCCGTCGATCCGTTCGGGCTCGCCGCCGGTCGAGAGGTTGAAGGAGGTCGAGGTATAGGCCGCGAGCTTCATGGTGCGGCTTTGGGTCCGCCAGTCTTGGAAGTTCGGCAGCGACACCGAACTCTGGTCCCACCCGCGCTCCCGGCTGTTCTGCCAGAGATGGACCAGACGGTCGGGTTCCGGATAGGCGAGCGGCGTCCAGACCAGGGTGTTGACGGCGGAGAAGATCGTGACGTTGACCGCGATGCCGAGCGCGAGCGACACCGAGGCCACGAGCACCAGGCCCTTGTGATGCTGGAGGCTCCGGATCGCGAGTTTGAAATCTCGAAGGAGAGTATCCATTGGGATACTCGGCCTACGGCGCGGTCTCGACCAGGGTTTCAGGTGATAGGATCCTCCTTAGAATCGGTCCGGTCGGGCGGCATCCCAGGCCCGAGCGAGGCTCCCGGTCACCGTGGACGCCAGCAGCGAACCCGGTTCGATCGCCGGATAGATCTCGCTGTAGTTCCGAATCTCGGTAGCCGTCACCCGCCGCATGATGTACCAGGGTTTGAGGTCCGACGGCCGGGTAAATCCCGCCGCGCCGAGCACCTCGAAGAAGCTCTTCACCGTCTCCTTGTGATAGCGAGCCACTCGGACCGACTTATCGCCCACGTGGAGACCGGCGACGAGTCCCGGGTCCTGGGTCGCCACTCCGGTCGGGCAGTGGTTGCTGTTGCAGCGGAGGGCCTGGATGCAGCCGATCGCGAACATCATGGCGCGGGCTGCGTTGCACATGTCGGCGCCGAGGGCCACCTTGGTCGCGATTTGAAAACCGGTGTTGACCTTGGCCGACGCGATGATCCGGATCCGGTCCCGAAGCTGGGCGCCGATCAGCGCGTTGTGGACGAACGAGAGACCTTCGTTGAGCGGCGTGCCGACGGAATCGGAGAACTCCAGCGGCGCCGCGCCGGTACCCCCTTCGCCGCCGTCCACCGTGATAAAATCCGGGGTAATCCCCGTCTCGAGCATGGCCTTGACGATGCCGAGAAACTCCCGCCGCTTTCCGACACAGAGCTTGAAGCCGACCGGCTTGCCGCCTGAGGCCTCCCGGAGCTGGTGGATGAACTCGATCAGGCCGCGCGGGGTCGAGAACGCCGTGTGGGCCGGAGGCGAGATCACATCCTTCCCGGGCTCCACACCGCGGATCTCGACGATCTCCGGCGTCAGCTTCTTCGCCGGAAGGATCCCGCCGTGGCCCGGTTTGGCGCCCTGGGAGAGTTTGACCTCGATCATCTTGACGTTCGGGAGCGCCGCCCGCTTGGCGAATTCCTCCGGATTGAACCGCCCCTGTTTGTCACGGCAGCTGAAGTACCCGGTGCCGATCTGCCAGATCAGGTCGCCGCCGGGCCCGAGGTGGTACGGGCTCAAACCGCCTTCGCCCGTGTTATGGGCAAAGCCGCCCATCTTGGCTCCGGTGTTGAGGGCCAGCACCGCATTCTTGCTGAGCGACCCATAGCTCATGGCCGAGACGTTGAAGACCGATGCGGAGTACGGTGCGGTACAGCCCGGCCCGCCGACCAGGACCCGGTCCGACGTGTGGTCGGGGATCGTGGGCGCCAAGGAGTGATTGATCCATTCATAGCCCGCCGCGTAGACATCGCGCTGGGTACCGAACGGCAACGTGTCGAGTTCTCCCTTGGCCCGCTGGTACACCACCGAGCGGTCATTTCGGCTGAACGGCTTCCCGTCGTTGTTGGACTCGACGAAGTACTGGTTGATCTCGGGCCGAATCTTTTCGAGGAGATAGCGGCCATGACCGATCACCGGGAAGTTCCGCCGCACCGCTTGACGGGTTTGGGTCATGTCGACGACGCCGAGGACGATCAGTGGTCCGATGACGACGAGGGACCAGAGGACGCCGGGCCAGAACGACGCAATGCCCGCCACCACCAGCAGGGTGACGAGCGCGATGCCCACGAAGGTTTTTCGCATTGAGTGGAAGATGCCGGGGCCGCCACCGACACGGAAGGGTAAACCACCGGCCCTCGACGACCCTGGCCGTCCCGGAGAGTATACTTGAGTGAACTTCATCTCAGGCGGTCCGATGGTTTCATTGCTCGCCGCGCTCTCGTTGCTCGCTCAACAGCGGGATTCATCCGCGACGGTGACCGATTCGGTCGTGGCCCTGGTTGGGGTCACCGTGATCGACGGAACCGGCGCGCCGGGTCGGCCCGGTCAAACGATCGTGATCGCCCGGGGCCGGATTCGGACAGTTGGGCCATCGGCCTCGGTCCCGATTCCCCCTGGCGCGAGGGTCCTCGAGCGATCGGGTTTCACGGTCATCCCGGGCTTGATCGGCCTGCACAATCATTTCTTTCACATCACCTCCCGCGGCCGCCGGCAACTCAGCTTCACCGCCCCCCGGCTCTACCTTGCCTCCGGGGTGACCACCGCTCGCACCACCGGAAGTTTCTCGCCCTACGCCGACATCTCGCTCAAGGCCAAGATCGAGGCCGGCGAACTGCCCGGCCCCCGGATGGTGCTCAGTGGGCCGTACCTGACCGGTCCGGACGAGGTCATGGAACGGCGCCACATCACGACCCCGGCCGAGGCGGCCCGGGTGGTCAATTACTGGGCCGACGAGGGTGCCTCCTGGTTCAAGGTCTACACCGAAATCAGCCGGGAAAATCTCCGAGCCATCACCACGGCCGCGCATCGGCGGGGTCTCAAGGTCACCGGCCATCTGTGCTCGGTCGGCTACGTCGAGGCGGTTGAGGCCGGCATCGATGCGTTGGAGCACGGCCTGTTGGCCAACACGGAGTACTTCGCCGAGAAGGTGCCGGACCAATGCCTGGCGGGGAGCGGGGACATCGCCACGTTCGCCACCCAATCGACGGACCAATGGGCCCGGACTTTCAAGGTGATGATCAGTCATGGCGTCTCGATGACGTCGACGCTTGCCGTTTACGAGATGTTCATCCCGGGCCGTCCCGGGCTCGACGAGCGCTCCGCGACCGCGATGAATCCGGACATCCGCGCGGCTTACCTCACGGCCAAGGAGCAGATCGACCGGCAGTCCAATGGCCCCGCGATGAACGCCGGCTTCCGCCGGGCCATGGACTTCGACGTGGCCTTCTTCCGCGCCGGTGGCCTGCTTGGCGCGGGGGTTGATCCGACGGGAGTCGGCGGGGTCCTGCAGGGGTACGGCGATCAACGGAACTTCGAACTCTTGGTCGAAGCGGGCCTCACTCCGCTCGAGGCCATCACGGTCATGACCTGGAACGGCGCCAAGATCCTCGGCCGCGCCGGGGACCTTGGCACGGTGGCAGCGGGCAAGCGGGCCGACCTGGTGCTGATCGAGGGTGATCCCATTGCTCGACCGGCCGAGATCCGAAACGTCCGGCTGGTGTTCAAGGACGGGATTGGGTACGACGCTGGAATTCTGATTCGTGCCGTGGCTGGACAGGTGGGCGTCCGTTAGCTGTCAGGCACTAAGTTGCTGCTGTAAAAGCGGTTGCGTCCCAGCATAGGACTGCTCACCAGGCCGGCCTCAGTCGATTCAGTAGTCATGGCACCTCATTTTGCTTGACAAAACCAGTACAAACAGGTAGTGTTACCTGTACAATACATGTACGGCAACCTGCTGCTCGGTCACCGGCCAGTCGCAATGGTAGATCTGGGAACGGGGTTATCCGCAAAATGGAAGGATCAACGATGAAGTTTCTGGTAATCGGAAGCAGCGTGATCATCGCGCTCGGGCTCCTCAATGTCTGGCTTGTGCGAGCCGGGAAGTCGACGGCATGGCGGGGCCAGAGCGCTCAAACTCTTCGCGAGGAGTTCGCCACCTACGGACTGCCTCCGTGGTCGGTGGCCGCCGTTGGGATCGCCAAGGTCACCTTGGCCATCGTTCTGTTGGCGGGGATCTGGTGGCCGGCCGTCTCTCGGCCGGCGGCAATCGGGACCGCCGTCCTGATGCTCGGCGCCGTGTCGATGCACCTCAAGGTTCGCGATCCAATCAGGAAATCGTTGCCCGCGCTGGCCCTGCTCGCGCTGTCCTGCGTGGTGGCCTTCCTATGAACCGATCCCAGCGGGTCCAGACCATAATCGGGAGTTCCCAACATGCAGCGACGTAAGCTTCGGATCCGCGCGGGACTGGGCATTCTTGGCGCCGCGTTCGTCTCATTCCTGCTCTCCATCACGCTCTGGTTTACCGGGAGTCGCGAGCAGGGTGCCTTCGTGGGCCTGTGGGTGCCGTCCATCCTCGCCTTCGGGGCGGTCGCGCTGCTCATGATCGGAGATCACGGTGAGTGACCTCGCGCTGTTTGCGATGGGCGTCGTGGTTTCGATTCCCGCGGGGGTCTGCATCGTCGGCCTGGTGTTGGCGGCGATCAGGGACGGACGCGACGACGACCAGTTGTAGGCGAAGTCGAGCGAACCCTTGGCTCAAATAACCCCTTCCTCGGGCAACGACTGGCTGGTGCTCGTCCACACCGCGACGACGTTGTTCATGCTGGGGGTCATCTGGTTCGTGCAAATCGTTCACTACCCTTTGTTCCAGCACGTCGGCGAAAACGGATTCGCGGGATACGAGCGGCAGCACACCCGGCGCACCGGCTGGGTCGTGGCGCCGGCGATGCTCGCCGAGTTGGCGAGCGCGGTCCTCCTCGCCTGGCGGATGGGAGGCGTGCTTGCTTGGGGCGGCCTTGCCGTCTTGGGTCTGATCTGGGTGAGCACCGGGGTTTGGCAGGTACCCGCCCACCGCCGGCTTGACGGGGGCTTCGATGTCGCGACCCACCGCCGGCTGGTAAACACGAACTGGGTCCGAACTGTGGCCTGGTCGGCCCGGGCCGTCATCGCGTTGGCCCTGCTCGCCGGGTTCGGCTGAATGTCAAATGGGTGCCTTCCCGGATCGGATCCACATCGTAGGCATCGACCTGGCCTGGGGAGAGCGCCGGCCGGACGGGTGCTGCGTGCTCGCGGTGGATCGTTGCCAGGCCCAGGTCCGAGCCCTCGGCCTGTCCCAGGGCGACGATGAGTTGCTGGCGTTTCTTGACGCCACCGTCGGCCGCGGCCCGGCATTCCTTGCGGTAGATGCCCCGATGGTGTGCCCCAATCCGACTGGTGCGCGGCCAGTGGATCGTTTGACCCCACGTTCATTTCGGCCGGTTCAAGTCGGGTTGTCACCCCGCCAACCTCACCCTCTGTCCGCGGCCGCCGCGGCTGGCGGGCAAGCTGGTCCGCAAGGGATTCAGAATCGGCACGAGGGGCCGGCGAGTTGTGGCGGAAGTCTATCCCCACCCAGCGATGGTGCGGCTGTTTGGGCTCTCTGAACGGATTCCCTACAAACGCGGAGCTGTCGAGGTCCGGCGCCGTGAGTTTCAGAGGTTGCAGACGAAGTTGCGCGCCTGCCTTCGGGAACATTTCCCCGCGCTTCAGGTCAGCCGCGATCTCGCCGGTCTGCTTCGGATGCCGTGGACGAAGGATGTCGAAGATCAAACCGACGCTTTCTTCTGCGCCCTGATCGGATACTGGCACTGGTTGCACGAGGGTCAGCGCACGGAAACGCTGGGTGATCTGGCCACTGGCTTTATTCTGGTTCCGCGACCCTGACTCGTCGGATGCCTGTTAGAGTCTTCGGCTCAGTCCCTTTGGAAAGACCGTCACCAAGATCCGGGCAGGCGTAGTCGATCCCGTTTCCAGCCTTCGAAGTCAGGCACTGAGTGCGGCTCCGCTTGGACCGCCCATGCCGCCGTCGGCTATATCGGGTGCGCCCGGACGACGCTCTCGTTGAGATCGACCCCGAACCCCGGACCCTCCGGTACCGCGATCGTGCCCCGCACGAACCGCTCGGCCGGGCTCACGATGTCAGTCCGCCACGCGACCTCGCCCCACTGGAGTTCCAGCACCCGAAAGTTGGGCAGCACCGCGCACACTTGGACGCTAGCCGCGGTGGAGACCGGTCCGCTCGGGTTGTGGGGAGCGACGGCCACGCCCTCACCGTCCGCTGCTGCGGCGATCCGGGTCAACTCGAGAAGACCGCCGCAGTGCTTGACGTCGGGCATGATCACGTCGACCGTCTTGTCCCGGCTCAGCCCGGCGAAGCCGCGAGTTCCAAACAGGATCTCCCCGCCGGCCATCGGCTGCTGAATCCGGCGGCGGATCTCCCGAGTCTCGGCGAGGCGTTCCGGCGCAACCGGCTCTTCGTACCACGCCAGACGATACGGCTCGAGCCGCGCCGCCACCCGCACGGCCAGCGCCACATCGAAGAAGCTGTGACAGTCCACCATCAGGTCGACCTCCGGCCCGATGGCGTCCCGCATTGCCGCCACCGCCGCGATGCCGGCCTCAACCGCCGCTTCGACGGCCGACGCCGTCGACCCCGGGGCCGGGAAGCCGTCGAAGGGCGCCGCCTTGACCGCCCGGAATCCGTCCGCCACCGCCGATCGGGCGCTGGCGGCAAACCCCGCGGGAGTCCGCTGCCTGGTGGCCCGATTCACGTTGGCGTACACCGGGAGCACGCTCCGGAGCTTGCCGCCGAACAGCGTGTGCGTCGGCACCTCGAGGGATTTCCCGGCCAGGTCCCACAAGGCCTGCTCGATGGCACTGCACGCGGTCGCCGCCACCAGGCCGCCCCCCACCACCCGGGGTGCGCTCTGTTCCCGAAACCGGTTGATCTCCAGTGGCGACTTGCCGTCGATCAGTCCAAAGAACGCCTGCAACTCCGACTCCATCCGGGCGGCGTCCGGTCTCGTCGTATTGGCGTAACCGAAGGCGTCCGAGGCTTCGCCCAGTCCCGTCAGTCCTGCGTTGGTGCGGAGGCGGACGAGAAGCCACACGGTTCGTTCGGTAGCGCGCACCGGCAACAACTCGAGCCCGGTGACGCGCACCGGCGGGGCGGATCCCGAGGCCCGTGACTCGAGCCCCGCGAGGCCGGCCGAGAGCGCCGCGCTCGTGGCCATGAAGCCGCGGCGACTGAGCCCGGTTGCGCGGTGTGGTGGGACGGCGTCGCTCATCGCCCCGCCAGCCGTTTCAGGAGATCGGGGAGCGCCACGGCGGTCACGCCACCCCCCATGGGCCAGCTCGCCTCGCCGCCATGGACGACGTAGGCGGCCCGCGGCTTGAGGTCCTCACACGCGATCCGGAACCCCTTGGACACGACGGGCGCGGTTGTGCGCTTGATTTCGACCACCGCCTCCACCCGGCCACCGCCCTCGAGTACGAGATCCGCCTCGGCCCCCTTCTCGGTCCGGAAATACATCGCGATCCGCTCGGGCCCGGCGGCGGCGATCAGCTGCTCGAGCACGAAGCCCTCCCAGCTCGCACCAACGACCGGATGCGACAGGACGTCGTCGAGCGACCCACGCCCGAGCAGGGCGTGCAGAATCCCGCTGTCGCGGAGGTACACCTTGGGGGCACGGACGAGACGCTTGCCGATGTTTCCGCTCCAGGGCGGCAACTCGTAAATCTAACGTCAGACGTTCGTTTTACGCTGTACTACGACGGCTGGCGTCCAACGCGCGATCAAGGCGATAGCGGTCGGCCAAAGCGGCGGCGAGGCGGCCGTTCATCGGGGTCCCCCTGACAGCCCGAGCCGGTCCACCAGTGCCGGAAACCTCGGGTCCTGGCGCATCGGATCGAAGGTGGGCCAGCCGTGGAAGTAAAGGAAGAGTTGCCCCTCCTCCTCCGCCCGGACCAGCACCGTGAACGCGGTGTCGAGGTCGCCGAGCGCGCCGAGCAGCCAGGCCTCGGAGACGATCGTGGGTGCGTTGGCCGGCCGAGCCCGCAGCTCCTCGAGGAGAGGCCTTGCTTCGTCCTTCCGCCCGCCCGTTGCCAGCGCCCACCCCAACAGGCCGACGAAGATGGGGGCGCGGTGGGTCACCGCAAAGGTCCAGCGCGTGGGTCGGCTGGATTGCGATGGCCCGGCGCCAGGCGACTTCCATCGCCGGCCAACGCCGCTCGATCAAGGCCAGCCAGCCCTCGACATGACGGCTCGGCGCCCGCGTCGAGGTCGGTTGCGGCCCGCATGGTTGTCTCGAACTCCTCTCTGAGCGCGTCGGGCCGACGGGTTCCTGGTGGGCGTCGAGCGGAGCAGGGAGCACACTCATCGAGCGATGGAGATCAAGCTGATCCGACCCTTGCCAAATATGTATGATTCATACATACTGGTACATATGAAAACTACTCTCAACATTGACGACTCCCTGCTGGTCGAAGCCGGCCGGTTAACCAACATCACCGAGAAAACCGCCTTGGTTCGCGCCGGGCTGGAAGCTCTGATCGCCCGCGAACAGGCTCGGCGCCTCGCCCGGCTCGGTGGCACTGAGCCGCAGCTTCGCCCCGCTCCGCGCCGCCGGGGGCCGCGCCGCGGGGCCGCGTGATCCTGGTCGACACGTCAGTTTGGGTCGATCACTTTCGCCGGGGCAACGCCGGACTGGTGGCGTCGCTCGAGGTTGGTGAAGTCACGACCCATCCCTTTGTGATCGGCGAGTTGGCCTGTGGCCACCTCCGGGCGCGGCGCCAGATTCTTTCGATGCTTGCCGGGCTGCCGACGGTGAATGTCCTGTCCCACGACGAGGTGCTCCACTTCCTGCACGCCCGCAAGCTGGAAGGGCTAGGATTGGGCTGGATCGACGTCCACCTCTTGGCCTCAGCGACGCTCTCGGGGGTATTGCTGTGGACCCTCGACCGCCGCCTGGGAGAAGCGCAGACACGGATTGCCCCATCATGAAGTAGGGCGCAGCTCACATCGCGGGCCGGCCGCTCATCGGGTCCCGTCCTGACGCGCTACCTTCCGGCCAAACGCCTCCATCCAGTGCTGCATCACCACGATCCGCACCCCCGCCGAGGTCACCGGCTCGGTCACCACCATCCGCCCCGACCGCCGGTCCAGGTCCCACGCCACCCCGAAGGTGCGTCCGGTCATCACGTCCTCGGTGGCGCCCACGCCAAACTTCGGGCCCGGCGTCACATGCACGGCCCGCACCGCGGTGTTGTCGCCATTCATATAGAAGATCGTCCGGCCGTCGCCGGACCACCGCGCCTGCTGCCCACCACCCGACGACACCTTCCACTGCCCGCCGGCCTCGGGCACCGGGAACGGACGGACGTGGATTTCGAGCTTCCCGGACTCAAACGACGTGAACGCGGCCCACTGCCCATCCGGCGAAACGCTGGCGCCGAACTCGCCCCACTGCGCCGTCAAGTACTTGCGCGCCGGCGCGGCCGTTACCGGATTGACGATGCTGGAGCTGCCGCCACCGACCCGGCCGCCCAGGGTCCGTGCGGCCATGTTGTTGGAGAACACGAGCATGGTGTCCGACGGCCAATCGGTGGCATGCTGGTCGTTCGGCTCGCGCGGCATTCGGATGGGGGGCGTGCTCCGGTCCACCGGTTGCACGAAGATGTCCTCGGCGTCGGTGTCCGGCCCTTCGGCGGTAAAGGCGAGGCGGGAGCCGTCCGGCGACCACACCGGCGAATGCCCGCCGCCGTCGACGGTAATCCGGGTGAGCGTGCCGGTGCCGAAGTCGTAGATCGCCGTGTGCCGGTTGGTGCCTCGGGTGGCACCGATCGTCAACGCGAGCCGGCTCCCATCCGGCGAGAAGCGGGCGTAGCTCAGCACCTTGGGCGCGAGCGGCAGCGTGTCGATCTTGCCTCGCGGGTTCCGCAGCAACACTCGGTGCTCGGCGTCGACCCCGGCGCGGTACACCAACATCCCGCTCCTGGTAACCACGAAGGGGGCCACCCCCCCGTTTGGCTGGAGATCGAGCAGAACCGGGATTGGAGTCCCCGTCACCGCATGGCTCTTCTGGTCGAAACGGACCGCGTAGAGCCCGCCGGCCGTGGACGCATAGAGGATGTGGCCCGTCGGCAGGTAGTACGCCTCGGCGGATTCCTCGATCAGAGTAAAAGACGTGTCCGCCGCGAGATCGAAGTACATGAGCTTCGCGCCGCGATGGAAGTCCACGTAGAGCACGCCGCGGCCGTCCGGGGTCAGACGCGGCTCCGCGGCATTCGTCGCCTTCTTGACCAGGCGGAGCGGGCCTCCCATCGGGAGGAGGCCGAGACTTCCACCGGTCTCGAACACGATGCCGCCATCCTCGCCCCAGTTGACCCGGCCCGCCGAAATGGAGTCGTCGGGAATGACCGCCAGGGCGGCCCCGCCCGACACAGGCACCTTCCGGAGATGGCCGGAGGTCTGATACACGATCCACTCGCCGTCGGGCGAGAATGACGGCGACTCGGCGCCCTGGGTGCCGGATAAGAGACGGTACTCGCGCTGCCCTGCGTCGCGAAGCGCGATCCCTTCATCCGTGGCAAAGGCAAACCGGGTGCCGTCGCCGGACACCGCGAAGCGGCCCAAGTCCGGCCTGGCGTTCGGCACGTCGAGCGTCAACTGAACCACCGGCTCCGGTGCGCCGGGGCGGGCGCGCCGCCAGAACCAGCCGGCGAACGCGAGGCTCACAAGGGTGACGACCGCCGCGCCAACGACGGCAATCCGGGTCGAGGACACTCGGGCCGTGCGGGTGACGGGAGCGCCCGTGGTATTCGTGAATCGCCCATCCTGCAGCGCGTCGGTGAATGCCTTGGTGTTCTCGAAACGGTCGGCCGGGAGCTTGGCGAGTGCGGTCATCACCGCCGCCTCGACGTGCTCCGGCACCGTGTCGCGGGTCGTCCGGATCGGCGCCGGCCGGTCGGTCACCACTTTTGCCACGATCGCCTGCACGGTGCTTCCGGTAAACGGCGGGTCGCCGGTCAGCATTTCGTACGTCACTGCGCCTAGGGCGTAGATGTCGGTGCGCGCGTCGATGGCGCGTTCGCCCATGGCCTGTTCCGGCGACATGTACTGCGGGGTGCCGAGCGAGAGCCCGGTCTGGGTCATCCGCTGTCCGCCGGCGGACTGGACGGCGAGGGCGATCCCGAAGTCGGCGACTAGGGCGTGACCGCCCTGGAGCAGGATGTTCTCGGGCTTGATGTCGCGGTGAATCACGCCGCGTCCGTGCGCGTACCCCAGCGCGTCGGCCACTTCGCGGGCAATCCGGAGCGCTTCGGCGATCGGGAGTTGCCGGTCGCGGGTGAGCCGGGTGCGGAGGGTCTCGCCGTCGACGAAGGGCATCACATAGAACAGGAACCCCGCGGCCTCGCCCGACTCGTGGAGCGGCAGGATGTGGGGATGCTGGAGGTTGGCGGTGGTCCGGATCTCGGCCAGGAACCGCTCGGCTCCCAGGGCCGCGGCGAGTTCGGGGTGGAGCACCTTGATGGCGACGCTGCGGTCATGCTTCAGGTCATGGGCGAGATAGACCGTGGCCATGCCGCCGGCGCCCAACTCGCGCTCGAGGCGGTAGCGGTCCGCCAGAGCGGCGGCGAGGCGGTCGTTCATCGGAGTCCCCCTGATAGCCCGAGTCGGTGCACCAGCGCCGCAAACCTCGGGTCCTCGCGCATCGGATCGAAGGTGGGCCAGCCGTGGAAGTAGAGGAAGACCTGGCCCTCCTTCTCCGCCTTGGCAAGCACCTCGAAGGCGGCGTCGAGGTCGCCCAGCGCGCCGAGGAGTTGGCCCTCCGTGACGATCGTCGGCGCCGCGGCCGGCCGAGCCCGCAGCTCCTCGAGGAGAAGCCTCGCCTCGTTCTTCCGCCCGGCCGTGGCCAGCGCCCACCCCAGCAGGCCGACGAAGATCGGGGCCCGGTGCGTCACCGCAACCAGGTGCTCCGCGGTGGCGATCCCTTCGTCGAATCGGCCCAGGGCGACCTGCGCCACGGAGAGGAGCAGGCGGGCCGAGGCGTCCTCCTTCTCGAAGGAGAGCGCCTGCTCGGCATATCGGCAGGCTTCCGCGATCCTCCCGGCACACAGCACCGCGTAGCCAGTGAGCATGTACGGGAAGGAGGCGAGGGGATCGACCTCCCTGGCCCGCTCCAGGAACCGAAGTCCTTCCTCGAACTTCGGGCCGATGCAGAGGCTGATCCCGAACGAACCCAGAGCCAGCGCGTGGGTCGGCTGGATTGTGATGGCCCGGCGCCAGGCGACTTCCATCGCCGGCCAACGCCGCTCGATCAAGGCCAGCCAACCCTCGACATGAAGGCTGTCCGCCGTCTCGCCCTCGAGCCCGACCGCGGTGGCCAGCGCTCGTCTCGCGGCAGCGCAGGCCTCGTGGGCCGGGATCGCGGCGAAGGAGGCCGACAGCGCCAGGCTCTCCGCCAGGCCGGTCCACGACGGCGCATGGGTTGGATCGAGACGGATGGCCTCTTCGAAGGCGCGAATGGCCCCGGCGTGATCTTCCTTGGCGTAGCGGAGGTGCCGGCCCTTGAGGTAGCTGCGGTAGGCCTCGAGGTTCCGGACCTGTGGCCGGGCGGGCACCGGATGCGGACCCGGCGCGAGCCGCAGCTTCACGGCGTCGACGACGCCGGCCGCGATTTCGTCCTGGACGGCGAAGATGTCGGACGCTTCGCGGTCGAATCGCTCCGACCAAAGTTGGTAGCCGCTCGCGACGTCGGTGAGCTGCGCGGTCACCCGAAGCCGGCTCCCCGCGGTCCGGACGCTGCCCTCGAGCACGTGGTTGACGGCCAGGGCCCGCGCGATCGCCGGCAGATCCGCGTTGTCCTGCTTGGCGCGGAAGGCCGAGGTTCGCGACGCCACCCGAATCCCGTCGATCCGGACCAGCGCGTGCATGATCTCCTCGGCCATGCCCTCGCAGAGGTAGTCCTGGTCCTTGGCGGAGCTCAGGTCGGCAAACGGCAGCACCGCGATCGCAACCGACGAGGGCGAGTCGGTTGTCTTTGACCCCGACACGTCGAGCCCCGCCTTGCGGAGGCCTTCGATCAGGTGCTCAACCCGCCCGGAGTCATACCATTTGGCGAATTCCCGGCGCGCCGCGGTGGCGAAGTCGGGACGGAGGGCAAGCAATTCCCGGAGCTCCTTGTCCGCGGCTTCGCGCTGGCCCAACTGGCCGAGCACCGCTGCCCGTGCGGCATAGGCGTAGAAGTAGTTGGGCAGGTCGATCCGAACCGCCAGCTCGAGCGCTTCCGCGTATTTGCCCTGGTCATACGCATTCACGAACGCGGGCCAGCGGAACAAGGCCGAATGGTTGGGATTGAGCTGCATCGCGGTTGCCACGATCCGACAACCTCGCTCCGACTCGCCCGCGTGCTCGATGAGCAGGCCGAGGATGCCCATGACCGACCCATCCATGGGATTCAGTGCCAGGGCCTTTTCCGCCGTGGCCCGGAAGGACACCGTCTCCTTGCGGAGGAAGTAGACGAAGGCCAGCGCGTAGTGGCCGAGGGAATGAGTTGCGGCGAGATGCACGGCGCGCTGGGCCGCGGCCAAGCTACGATCGAGAGGCTGGGGTCCGAGGTTGAAGTCGTCGGAGAACTCGACGGAATACATCAGCGACAGCATGGCCCAGCAGTCGGCGTAGTCGGGCGCCTCGCGGGTCGCCCGCTCCAGGGTTCGTCTGACGACGGCGTGCTCCTCGGGAGTAACCCGCTGGAAATAGCTGAAGGCGCGGAGGAGGGCCTCATGCGGGGTCAAGTCGTCCTCACTCTTGCTGCGGAGCGCTTCGCTCATTCGGCGGGTCAGGACCCCGTTCTGATCGGCCACCGTCGAGACGATGCGGGGGACGAGATCGTCCTGAAGCTCGAATACCGCGTCCGGGCTGAAGCTGCGTTCGTAGTTCTCGGCCCAGAGATGAGCGCCTGAGACGGCGTCGACGAGTTGCACGGCGAGTCGGAGCTTCGATCCCGCCTGGCGAAGGCTGCCTTCCATGACATACCGGGCCCCGAGGGGTTTGCCGCTCCGCGAGATCACCCTGAGGTAGGAAAAGCGCGACAGGCCGGTCACGATCTCCTCGGCCAATCCTTCCGCCAGAACCGTGAGCGACGGGTCGGCGCCGGCGTACTTGAACGGCAGCACCGCGACCCGGAAGCCCTCGTCCCCACCCGCCGAGCCTGAGTCGTTTGAGGCCGGGCCATTGCTCCCGGCTGACGCCAGCAGTCCGGCGAACGCGGCCGTCGTCTGGGGGCGATCGGCCGGATCGGCCGCGAGCACCTGCTGAATCAACCCGCTCAACTCGGCGCTGACGCCGGTTCGGAGATCGGCCACGGCCGGCGGCGGCTCCGTCAGGCGGCGGGCAATGGTGCGCTGCGGCGTGGCGGCGCTGAACGGGGCCTCCCCCGCCAGCATCTCGAACAGCACGCACCCGAGGCTATACAGATCGCTCCGGCCGTCCAGCGCGGAGTCCGCCAACGCCTGCTCGGGGCTCATGTAGGCCGGGGTACCGACGGCGAGGCCGGTCTGGGTCAGGCGGCCGCCGTCGAGGGTGCTCACCGCCCGGGCAATCCCGAAGTCGGCTACCACCGCGTGCCCGCTCTCCAGCAGAATGTTCTCCGGCTTGATGTCCCGGTGGACCACGCCGCGCTCGTGGGCGTAGCTCAGCGCATCCGCGACCTCGCGCGCAATCTGGAGGGCCTCGTCGACGGGAAGCTGTTTCAGGCGGCTGAGCTTGTCGCGGAGCGATTCCCCTTCGACCAGCGGCATGACGTAGAACAGGAAGCCGTCGGACTCGCCGGAGTCGTAGAGTGGCAGGATATGGGGATGCCGGAGATTCGCGGTGGTCTCGATTTCCCGGAGGAACCGCTCGGCGCCCAACGCGGCCGAGAGCTCGGGCCGCAGCACCTTGACCGCCACGGGCCGGCGATGCTTCACGTCATGGGCGAGATAGACCGTGGCCATCCCGCCTTGCCCGAGCTCGCGGTCGATCCGGTAGCGCTCGGCCAACGCCGCTACCAGGCGCTCGTTCATTTCGCGAGCCCCGTGACCGTGGCGACCCAGATGTCGCTCTGGGGATCGCTCAGGGTGAAGTAGAGCCAGCCGTTGTGTTCCGCGATGCCGTTCGACGCGAAGCTGTGCGGCCGGGCCGGCTCGTCGAAGCGGAGGACTTCACGCGAGGCGCCGTCCGCGAGGCGAAGTGCCAGGATGCCCGCCCGGCGGGTGACGATGTCGTTCCCGCGAATGGTGAGTAGTGCGACGGTACCGTCCGTCGTGATCGGGGCACTGATGCTCCGGCCCGAGATCACCAGGTTCAACGGGTCGGCCGCGCTGAGCCGCCGCGCTGCCCCGCCGGCCACCGGCTGAACGACCGCCCGCCAGGAGGAATCGATGCCGATCAACGCCGTGCCCTGGTCCGCCCAGGCGAGGGTCAAGAACTGGCCCACGAAGGGTACGGTTACCGGCGAGCCCCACCGGCCGGCCGGGTCGCGCCGCGCCACCTGAACCCCGGACCCGCCCCGATCGATCACCTGCCACGCCACGCTCGAGCCGTCGGGAGACCAGACCCCGTTCCGTTCATCCGGCGCCGCTCCCGGCGAGAGCTGTTTCGGCGCCCCCCCGTCGATCCCGATCACGAACACCCGCCGGAGACCCTGCGCGATCGTGTGATACACCACTTCGCGCCCGTCCGGCGAGATCGACGGCTTGAACGACGGATTCGAGTCCCGAGTGATCTGCTGGACCGGGCCGCCACCGAGCGGCATCCGGAACAGTTGGGCGACGCCCTCGCGATCGGAATCGAAGACCAGCCAGCGACCGTCGCGGGAGATCTCGAGGCCCTCGATGACCTGGCGGTCATTGGTAACCGGCAACGCACCCCTGGTGGAGGCCACGCCGGTCCGGGGGAGTTCGATCTTCCAGAGGTTCGAATAGTACGTCGCGACCGAATAGGCCAACTGCTTCCCATCCGCCGACAGCGAGATCAAGGACGGGTTCAAACCGGTGCTGATGCGAACCGGCGGTCCCCGCAGTTCCCCGCCGCTGGTGAGGTTGAGCTGGTAGACGTCGCGGACGCCACCAAGGCCTGCGACGATCAGCAGGCGCCGGCTGTCGGGCGCCCAGGTCGGGCTCATGCTCACGGCGCCGGCCGAGGTCAGCGGCCTGGCGGTGCCGCCCGCGGCGGGCACCAGCCAGATCTGGCTCGGCGCGATGTTGTAGCTGGCGAAGTAGGTCAGGTTCCCGGAGACGAACGCGATCCACTTGCCGTCGGGTGACCACGCGGGCGAATGGATCTGGAGCCCCCCGGTCACGAAGCGGGGCGTTTCGTGGTTGACCCCGCCGATGAACAGCGAGTCGCCGACGACGTAGGCCACCTGCTTCCCGTCCGGAGACCATCCGGCGGAATGGGCCCGCGGGTCGATCAGGGTTCCCTGGCCACCGAGGGCGGGGCGACTTTCGAGGCCGGCCGGACCGGCCACGAGCAACCGGTCCCCCGCGGGCGACCAGCCGGCCGGCCGTGATGCCCCGGCGATCTGGACCGCATCGCCGCCGTCGGTGCGCCGGAGTTCGACGTGCGCGACGCTGTCGGCCGGGCCAAAGGCGAGGTACGCCACCGATTTCCCGTCGGGCGAGATGGCCGGGAACTCCTCTTTCCCCGCGAGCCGGGTGAGCTGCCCGTTCGACGTTAGAGCCGCGGTCTCGGGAGGACGACTCAGAAACCAGGCGACAGCCCCGGCGCACCCGCCTAACACTACGGCGGCGGTCACGAGCCTCGGCCAGCGCCGGGGCCGGCCGACTGCCTCGATCGGCCGGGTGCCCGTCGGCGTCATGCCGCCGCTCGGCGTCATCAAGGGCTCGAGTTGAGTGACCATTTCCTCGGCCGTCTGCCACCGATCGGCGGGCCGTTTCTCGAGCGCCTTCATGATGACGCCCGCCAGCGCCGGCGAGAGCGACGGGCGGTGGGTACTCACCGGCTCGGGCGCCTGGGTAACGTGCGCGGCCAGGACCTGCTGCGGCGACGCCCCGACGAACGGCGGCCGCCCCGCCAGCAACTCGTATCCGACGACGCCAAGCGCGTAGATGTCGACCCGGTGATCGAGATGGGGGTCGGCACTCGCCTGCTCCGGCGCCATGTAGGCCGGCGTGCCTAACGCCACGCCGACGGTGGTGAGCCGGTTTCGCCCGCTCGCTTCGTTCACGGCTTTGGCCACGCCGAAGTCCATCACCAGGGCATGGCGGCCCGAAAGCATCACGTTCTCGGGCTTGATGTCGCGATGGACCACGCCCCGGGCGTGCGCGTGGCCGAGCGCGTCGGCGATCTCGACCAGCAGCCGGACCGCTTCGTGCACCGGGAGCTCGCCCTGGCGGGTCAGCCGCTCTCGCAGCGATTCCCCTTCCACGTACGGCATGACGTAGTAGAGGAACCCGTCGGCGCTGCCCGAGTCGAAGACCCCGAGAATGTGGGGATGCTGGAGCCGGGCGGCGATCTCGATTTCCTGGGTAAAGCGGTCGGCGCCGAGGGCGGCGGCGAGGTCGGGGCGGAGGACCTTGATGGCCACCTGGCGGTGGTGTTTGAGATCCTCGGCGAGGTAGACCGTGGCCATACCGCCGGCGCCGAGTTCCCGTTCGATCCGATAGCGGTCACTGAGCGCCGTCGTGAGTCGGTTCAAAGTGGGGTTCACTCAGCGTACCGGTGAAGAATGTCCTGGATCCCCGCCATTTCGAACGCGACGTCCCAGGACCACGCCCCGAACCCGCCCTTGGCGTTGACTCCCCGGACTCGCTCGTAGTCCACCTTGGTCACATTGGGGCCTGGAGCCTCGGCGAGCAGTTCCAGCAGCCAGTTGGCGGATGTGGTCCCGCGCTTTGGCCAGAAGTTCAGGTGGAAGGGCAGCTTCGTCCTCTGGGCTCAGCCCCTCGTAGAGCGATCTTTCGAGAACCGATCGGGCGGCGGATTCCTTCATGACAGGGCCGCTGACCACTCAGCGGGGGTGCGGACAGTGGCGACGCCGGCCGTCCGGTCTCGCACTTCGGCGTCGAGCGTCAGCAAGGTCGCGCCGGCGTGACGCGCGGTCGCGACGTACACCGCGTCTGCGCCTCGGAGCGCGCAGGTCGCCGCCACCTCGGCCGCCTCCGCCGCGAGCGCGTGATCGAGCGAATGGAGCGTCAGGTAGGGCATCGCGAGCGCGGCCTCACCGGCCGCTATGGCGAGGGCCCGGTTCCGGGTCCGGCGAGCGATGGCGGCAGCGACCTCGATCACGAAGAGTCCCGGTTGGTGCACCGGCACGCGGCGCTCAACGAGCGACGCAACCAAGGCCGCACAGCGCGGGTGCTCCCGCTCCCCGGCGGACATCGCGGCGAGCCAGACCGATGCGTCGAGCGTGACGTTCACCGGCGATCGTCGTGGAGTTGATCCACCAGCCCCGCGGTCCCGCCGGTCGCCTTGGTGACGGTGGCCGCGAGTTCGCGCCACCGGGCGAGCCACTGCAGCCGGTGGTCGGCTGGGTCGGGCCCCGCTGCGGCGGCCGAGTCGGGGGCGGCGTCCGCCGATACCCGCCCATCCACCCAGGCGGCGAAGAGCGCCGTGGCCACCTCGCGCACGGCGCGACCTTCTAAGGCGCTTTTTGACTTGACGCGGCGGTAGAGGTCGTCTGGCAGGTCAAGTGATGTTTTCATGGGAAACAATATTACGGTATTTACGGTATTCTTCAAGTCCCGCCCGCCAGCCGCTTCTCGCCAAAGCGGCGCTATGCGACTAAGCCGTTTCGGGATAACGTGTTAGGTCCCAGCATACCAGGGCCAACTCAGCTCCGGGATCTCGAAGCCAGCATCGGATGATGGCGCTTTGCGAACGCCGCATTGTCTAATCGATGGTGATCCCCGGCCTCACGACTCGGCTGTCAGGGACAGGAGATCGCGGGGTTGAACGGCGTGAACAGCCCGGCCGGATTGTCCTCGTGCACCCAGAGGTGGAGCGACCAATGGGGAACCGGAATCGGCGAGCCGCCGACGTCGAACGGATGCCCGGCGAAGGTCGGGGCCGGCTGGCCGACGTTGATCACCAGGTACTCGACCGCGACCAGCTTGAGGTTGCCGTGAGCGTTCGGGATGTAGAGGACCGCTTCCGGGTTCAACGGATCGAAGGTCGGATCGACGAGCCCGCTGTTGACCCAATGGTAGCCCATGGCGCCGAGGCCGGGGACGGCCACGCACGGAGAGGCGACGGCATAGCCCGCCTTGGTCGCCTGAACGGTGGCGTGGAACCGGGAGGTCACTGCATGGACCGACTTCGCCAAGGCGCTTTCGCTCGCCGACGGGGCGGCGGCGGTGGCCGCGGTGGCGGCGGCCACGTTGCCATGGAGCGTTTCGTGCGAAACTTCGCTGGGAGTCTCGCCGCACCCCGCGAGGACGAGGGTAGCGAGCAGGGGGGGCATCGCCAGGGCGCTTAACCGCATGGGTCACCTCGGGAGAAGGGTTCGTCTATCGACGGCATTGCTGGATATATCGCCCGCTAACCGGCCCCTCAAGGCGAAGCCGGGCCCGGTGGTACTCCCACCGGCGCGGCGTGACCCCATCGCGGCATCAAGCGCCCCGCAGTCACACCCGCCTTAACCCTTCGTTCATCGCGGCTTCCCGCGCTCTAACTGCCGGAAGAGCGCCGGCATGTTCTGGAGCACGAGGATCCGGGTGGCCGGGTTCTGGCGCACCATCGCGAAGGTCCGGCCGTCGGGCGAGATGTCGTAGTTCGAGTGCGGCGCCCCCGCGACCATGTTGGAGACGTCGAAGAGCCGGCGGCGATCGGTGACCGTGACCTCGGCGCCGAGGCGGAACGACGCGGCGGTGAGCTCGACGCCGTTCTTGGATGGCGACCGGTAGAAAAGCTCGCGCCCGTCCGGCGCCCACATCGGCTCGGTGCCGCCGGCGACCGAGACCTTGACCTGGTCACCGTCGCCGATGAGGGCCCGGACATACACCTCGGTCGCGCCGGACTGATCGGAGGTGTAGGCGACCCACTTCCCGTCCGCCGAGATGGCGGGATACGACTCTTGGAAGCGGGTGGCGACCACGGGTTCGACCGGCCCTTTGCCGCCATTTCGAATGATGGCGATGTCGCCGCGGGTGCCGGGCCGGAGGCTGTTGCCGCTGGTCAGGATCGCACTCCGGTCCGGGAGCCAGATCCCGGTGTAGCCCACCTCGGGCGAGGAGATCAGCGAATCCGCCTCCCCCGCTCGGCCGGGCCGGATCCGATACAGCGTCAGGGCGCCGCCGGACCGGAGCGCCGACGCATAGGTCACGAATCGCCCGTCGGGCTCCCAGGTGCCGTCATGGCCGTCGCGGTCGAAGGTGACGCGAGTCATGGCGCCTCCGGCGAGGTCGACCTGCCACACGTCCCGTCCATCGGCCGCGGTGAAATCGATGAGGAGGTGCCGCCCATCGGGTGAGAATCGCGGGATGTGGAAGTTGTGGAGCTCGGTCACCGCGGGTCGCGCGCTGCCCGCGCGATCGACGAGCACGAGCGACTGCGGCTCGTCCGGGACGTACGCGATCGTTCCGTTCGCGGCGACGGCGACCTGCGCCTGTCCGGCGCCCGTCACGGACACGCCGGCCGCCATCGCGATGGCCGATCCGCTGGTGCGCCTGGCCCGGAGATCGAACCGGATGGCCTCCAGCGAGCCGTTGCTCAGGACGTAGACCAAGAGGCCCGAGGTGTAGCGAATCTCCACCACGTCGAACGTGAAGAGCGGGGTGGCCGCGCCGCTCGCGAGATCCAGCAGAACGGGGGGACCGAAGCTGGTGCCGAGCGGGGCTCGCACCGCGAGGCCGAAGCGGTCGCCGGGGAGCACCTGCTGCAGCAGCAGGTCCGCGGCCTCCGGCCCGAACGGATGGGTGAC
>JANMHX010000299.1:0-50304 GCA_031375485.1 Gemmatimonadota bacterium
CTCACCCAGGCCGAAGTCGATGCGGTGACCGCCCGGTTCGATTACCTCCGGGCCAAAGCGCAGATCCAGGCCTTGATTGGACGGAAACTATGACGACCGCCGATATCGGAACCACCGCCGAACGGATGGCCATGCTGCCGATCGAGGTCCCGCGCGACGCGGTCATCGTCGTTCGGCACTTGGAACGGGAATACGTCATGGGCAGCGAGACGGTGCGGGCCCTCCGCGGCGTCGATCTGACCATCCGGCGGAACGAATTCGTGGCCATCATGGGTCCCTCGGGTTCCGGCAAATCCACGCTGATGAACATGATCGGCTGCCTCGACACGCCGAGCACCGGCGAGTACTGGTTGAACGGCTACCGGGTCTCGGACCTGGGTGACGATCAATTGGCCCGGATCCGGAACAAAGAAATCGGGTTCGTGTTCCAGACGTTCAACCTGCTCCCCCGGGCCACGGCGCTCCAGAATGTCGAGTTGCCGATGGTGTATGCGGGCGTGGGTTCGAAGGAGCGGAAAGCCGCGGCGACCCAGGCGCTGACCCGGGTTGGCTTAGCCGAACGGATGACCCACCGTCCGAACGAGTTGTCGGGCGGGCAGCGCCAGCGGGTGGCGATCGCGCGAGCGCTGGTCAACAGCCCGAGCATCATTCTGGCCGACGAACCGACCGGTAACCTTGATTCGAAGACCAGCGAAGAGATCCTCAAGCTCTTCGACCAGTTGCATAAGGAAGGGCAGACCATCGTCTTGGTCACCCACGAACTCGATATTGCCGCGCACGCTCATCGCCAAGTCCACCTCCGGGATGGCAAGGTCGAGCGCGACTTCATGACGGAGAAGTGACGATGGCTACTCGGTTGCTGAGATGGGCGCCGCTCGCGGCATTGGTGGTGCTTGGGTGTAAGAAAGAGGCACCGAAGCTGGTCGTGTATCAGTCGGTTCCGATCGAGCGCCGTGACATCGTCGTGTCGGCGCGCGCCACGGGTACGATCCTCCCCGATACGGTGGTCGAGGTCAAGTCCAAGGCCTCCGGCGAGATCCTCGACATGAAGGTCGAGACCGGCTCGATGGTGACCCGGGGCCAGCTGTTGGTACGGGTCGACCAGCGCGGCCCCCGGAACACGGTCAACCAGGCCGAAGCCAATCTCGATGTCGCGAAAGCCCGGCTTCAAAATGCCGACGCCCAGCGCCGGCGCTCCGACGAGTTGTTCAAGTCGCAGTCCATCACCGAGCAAGAACACGAGTCGGCGGTGTTGGCGCTGGCCAACGCCAAGGCCGAAGTGGTCCGGGCTCAGGTCGAGGTCGAGAACGCCCGGATCGCGATGGAAGATACCGATGTCCTCGCGCCGATTACCGGCACGATCATCGCCAAGAACGTCGAGCGCGGCCAGGTCATTTCTTCGCCGACGCGGGATGTCGGCGGTGGTACCGTGCTCCTCAAGATGGCCGATTTGAACTTGGTTCAAGTCAGGACCTTGGTGGACGAGACCGATATCGGAAAAATCCGGGCGGGTCTTCGCGCCACGGTGACGGTTGATGCCTATCCGAACCAGCCGTTCACCGGCGAGGTGCTCAAAATCGAGCCCCAGGCCGAAACCGCGCAGAACGTGACCATGTTCCCGGTCCTGGTCCGGATCGACAATCGGAACGGCCTACTGAAGCCGGGCATGAATGCCGATGTCGAACTCCACATCGGACGTCGGGACAGCGTCCTCGCGGTTCCGAACGCGGCGCTCCGGACCCAGCGGGACGTCGCCTCGGCGGCCTCGGTGCTCGGGATCAGTGCGGAGGCCCTGCAGCCGATGCTGCAGGCCGCTCAGGCCCGCGCCGATTCGGCGAAGGAGCTGGCGGCCCGGAACGCCCCCCGTGATTCGGCTGCCAAGCCGGAGGGTGAGACGGCGAAGCCGGCCGCAGGCGCCAATACGATGACCACGCCGGATGGCCGGACCATCACGTTGCCGCCCGGAGTTACCCAGGCGCAAATCCGGTCCATCTTTCAGAAACGGTTCAGTGGCGGCACCCTGACGCCCGCCGAGCAGCAGATCATACAGCAAATGATGCGGGCCGGCGGTCGGGGCGGAGCGGGTGGTGGCCGCCCGCGCACCGGTGGCGGCAATGACTTCCAGTTCGGCGGCAACTACATCGTGTTCGTGATGCGCGATGGCCAGCCGACACCCTTGATGGTGCGGACCGGCCTGACCGATCTCGACTACAGCGAGATCGTTACCGGCTTGGCCGCCACCGATTCCGTCTTGGTGCTGCCGAGCGCCAGCATGGTGCAGCAGCAGGAGGAATTCCGGACCCGGATGACGAACATGACGGGCGGCGGCGCGGTGCCCGGGATGCGATCGAATACCGGCGGCGCGGCCCCGGCTGCCGGCGGCGCCCGACCCTCCACCGGAGCCCGGCCATGATCATCGGCGAAACGGTCAAAGTGGCGCTGTCGAGCATTCGCGCCAACAAACTCAGGGCCGCCTTGACGATGCTCGGCATCGTGATCGGGGTCGGTGCCGTCATCGCGGTGGTGGCGTTGGGCAGCGGGGCCCAGAAGGCGGTCGAAGACCGGATCAATGCGCTCGGCGCCAACGTGCTGAGCGTGTACCCCGGTCAGTCGTTCTTCGGCGGCCGGTCGTCGGATGTCCGGGTCAGTCTGACGGTCGATGATGCGGACGCGCTTCGGGAAGACGCCCATTTGATTTCCGATGTCGTCCCCGAGCTCTCCAGGAGCATGACGGTCGGGTACAGCAATCAGAACCTGAATGTGAATATCGTCGGGACCACGCCGAATTTTCTCTCGGTCAAGAATTTCACGGTCCAGTACGGCCAGATGTTCACCACCGGCGATGACGGCGCCCGGCAACGCTATGCCGTGTTGGGCAGTTCGGTCCCGGAAATGCTCAACGTGAATCCGGCCGCGTTGCTCAAACAACTGATCAGTATCGGCGGGCAGACCTTCGAAGTCATCGGCGTCATGGCCAAGAAGGGCGCCGCCATGTCCTGGCAGAACCCCGACGAGCAGATTCTGATCCCCCTCAACACCGCCCGGTTCCGGTTGATGGGTACCGATCGGATTCGGCAGGTCAGCCTGAAGGTCCGTGAGGATGTACCTCTCGAGCAGGGAATGGTCGATATCGAGCGGATTCTCCGGCGAGAGCACAAGATCCGTCCCGGCGGCGACAACGACTTCCAGATTCGGAATCAACAGGAAATCCTCGCTACCCAGCAGCAGGCCACCGAGGTGTTTGGCGTCCTTTTGGCCAGCATCGCGGCCGTGTCCTTGGTCGTCGGCGGCATCGGGATCATGAACATCATGTTGGTCTCGGTGACCGAACGGACCCGGGAAATCGGGGTCCGCCGGGCGCTTGGTGCGACCCGGCTCAACATTATGAGCCAGTTCTTGATCGAAGCCGTCGTCCTCTGCCTGATGGGAGGGGCCTTTGGGGTGTTGGTGGGTGCCGGCAGCGCCCGGGCCATGTCCAAACTACTCGGGTGGAATACCCTGATCTCGCCCACCGCCGTGATCGTGGCCTTCGCGTTCAGCGCATTCGTCGGTCTGTTCTTCGGTCTTTGGCCGGCGCGCCGCGCCGCGAATCTCAATACGATCGACGCCTTGCGCTACGAGTAGTGATCGGCTTCTTCCTGCTTCAGGTGGCGGGCACTCCGCCGCCTGACCGGCCGATCGTCCGGCCGCCGCGTGTCGATACGTCGATCGTCGTTGATGGCGATCTCGACGAACCCGCCTGGGTTTCGGCGGCGGTCGTCGGTGGTTTCCATCAGTATCGTCCCCTCGATCAGCAACCCGCCGAGCAGGCCACCACCGTTCGAGTGTGGTACAGCCCGACGGCGATCTATTTCGGGATCGTGGCCCACGACCGGAACCCCGGTTCGATTCGCGCCACCTTGGCGGATCGCGATAAGATCGAGGATGACGACCGGGTTCAGATCTTTCTGGATACCTTCAACGACCGCCGCCGCGCCTTCGTGTTCGGAGTCAATCCTCTCGGGGTTCAGGAGGACGGGGTGCGGAGCGAAGGGAATTCCGGCGGTGGTGGCGGCGGCCGCGGTGGCGGGGGTGGTGGCGGTGGGACCGGGCTTGACCGGAGTCCCAACTATCTCTTCGAGTCCAAGGGCCACGTAACCGACAGCGGCTATGTCGTTGAGGTCCGGATTCCGTTCAAGAGTCTCCGCTATCCGGCTGGGAGGGATCTGACCTGGGGTTTTAACGTGGTCCGGTCGACCCCTCGGAGCGGATTTGAAGATTCCTGGACCGATGCTCGCCGCGGGAATACCAGTTTTCTCTCCCAAGCCGGCTTTCTGTCGGGCCTGTCGGGTATCAAACGCGGCGTAGTGACCGAGGTCCAGCCGTTCGTGACCGCGGCGGCCAGCGGTGCGATTGATACTACAGCGAGTCGATTCGTTCGCGAATCGCTCAACCCGGATTTCGGGGTCAATTTCCGGATTGGGTTTTCCAGTCTGGCCGTCGACGGAACCATCAACCCTGATTTCAGCCAAGTGGAGTCTGATGCGGGTCAGGTCACGCTGAACGAGCGCTTCGCGCTCTTCTTCCCAGAGCGGCGCCCGTTCTTCCTCGAGGGCATCGAGCTCTTCCAAACCCCGGGGTCGATCGTGTACACCCGCCGGATTGCCAACCCGGTGGCCGGCGGCAAAGTCACCGGGAAGTTCCGACGGATCGGGATCGCCCATCTCTTGGCCGTTGACGAGCAAACGGACGAGACGACCGGTGAGAAGACCCATCCGTTCGTGAGCGTCACCCGGATTCGCACTGATATCGGGGCCAATTCGCTGGCCGGCGCCACCTTGACCAACCGTTCGATCAGCGGCGGCTTCAGCCGAACCGTGGCGGCCGATTCCCGATTTGCGCTCGGCAAGCTCTACGCCTTCAGCACCAGCGTCGCCAACTCATGGCATCAGGACAGCGCCGGCAGCTTGAGCGCGCCGGCATGGTCCGTAGGGTTCGACCGGACCGGCCGGTCGGTCGGGTTCAGCTACAGCTTCGAGGGACGCGACCCGGGCTTCGAGGCCGCGCTCGGCTTCGTGCCCCGCGTCGGCGACGTCAATCTCCGGGCCTTCAACCGGCTGACCATCTTCGGCAAACGGGGCGCCTTCTTCGAGGGCATCACCCTGTTTGCCGGGGCCAGTCGCTACTGGGATTACCGCCGGTTTGGCGAGGATCAGCCGACCGAAGGCGACCAGAGCCTATCCGGCTTCGGCCGGATCCGGGGCGGGTGGAGCTACGGATTCAGCACGCGGCTCGGGTTTGTCGACTTCAACCCCGACTTCTACGAGGGTACCCAAGAGCGCATCAACGGCCAATTGACCCCCTATCGAGGCCCCGCCCGGCTCGAGAAGGCGGTCGAACTGTCGATCAGTGCCAGCACCCCGAAACTTCCCCAGGGCAGTGGCAACATCCGGGTCAACCGGCGGGAAGTCGGGATCTTCTCGGAGGCCTCCGAGGGACGCGAGTTTCAATTCTCGGCGGAGGCCGAACTTCGGCCGCATCGATGGGTGCGCGTCGAGGGAACGTGGGTCTACTCCAAACTGACCCGAGCGCGCGACGGGAGCGAGTTCGGCCGGACCATGATCCCCAGGCTCCGGCTCGAGTTCCAGCCCAACCGGACCTATTTCCTCCGGGTCATCTCGGAGTACCGGTCCCAGCGCCGCGCCGAACACCGGAACGCCGTTACGGGCAATCTTCTCTATGTCGACGGGGCCCCGTCCGAAGCCACCAACACGAACCGGTTTCGGGTCGACGTCCTGTTGTCGTTCCAGCCCTCCCAGGGCACGGTGGCGTTCTTGGGGTATGGCGCCGGGTACGACGGGGAGCGGAACTTGACCCTCCGGGACTTGGTGAAACAAGAAGACGGGTTTTTCTTCAAGCTCGCCTATCAATTCCGGCACTAATGCCTGCGTCGATCATTCTGGGTACCGGCCGTGCCGTCCCTGCCCGGACGGTCACCAACGCCGAGTTCACCACCTCGATGGACACGTCCGACGAGTGGATTCGGACCCGCACTGGCATTCGGGAGCGGCACTGGATTGCCCCGGGTGAAACCGGCGTCGATCTCGGCCTCGCGGCCACCCGCCAGGCGCTCGAGATGGCCGGCCTCGCCGCCACCGATCTCGATGCCATCATCTACGCGACCATCAGCCCGGACCATTTTCTGCCCGGCAACGGCGTCTTCCTGCAGCGGAAACTCGGCGTCGGGACCATCCCCGCGTTCGACATCCGGCTCCAGTGCGCCGGATTCGTGTATGCGATCTCGATGGCGGATGCTTTCATCCGGGGCGGGGTCTACCGGCAGGTATTGGTCGTTGGGCAGGAGATCCAATCGACCCGGATGGACGTGAGTCCCCGGGGGCGTCATACGGCGGTGCTCTTTGCCGACGGGGCCGGCGCCGTGGTGCTCGGTGCCACCGACGACCCGAACCGCGGCATTCTGACCTTCGATCTCCACGCCGAAGGGGCCCATGCCGAGAAGCTCTGGGTCGACGAACCGGGCGCGATCTACAACCCCACCGTTGACGCCGAGCGGTATCGGGAAGGCCGGTACTTCCTCCAGATGGACGGCAAGGAGGTCTACCGGAATGCAGTGGTCCGGATGCCGGAGTCGGTCCGGACCTGTCTCGATCGGGTCGGGGTGTCCGCCGCGGCGCTCAAGCTGGTCATCCCGCACCAGGCCAATCTCCGGATTTCTGAGGTGGTCCAGAAAGAACTCGGGCTCCGGGACGATCAGATCTACAACAACATCGAGCGCTACGGTAATACGACCGCCGCGACGATCCCGATTGCGCTTGACGAGTGCGTCCGGGCCGGTCGCCTGGCGCCCGGCGACTTAGTGGCGCTCACTGCGTTTGGATCGGGATTTGTCTGGGGGAGCGTTCTGCTCCGGTGGTAAGAATCAGCTCGTGACCAGCGGGTACTTCCGGGAGTAGTAGTCGCCGGTCCGGGACCCGCTGGCCCGAAACAACTGATCTTCGGGGTCGTCGGTGTTCTGGATGAAAAGGTGGAGGGCGCCGGGCCAGAGCGTGGCCTGGATGGTCCACCGGTCTTCGCCCGAGATGTAGACCCACTGCAGTGCGCCCCCGCCGGCGTCGGTCAGATGGACTCGGCTGGCACGCTCGAGGACCACGCGCTCCGGCAGGCCGGCAGCGGCCGCGCCCCAGGGGTCGAGTTCGAGGTCGGCCTCCATCCAGGACCGGACGTTCAACACCCCGGACACCGCGTCCGAGTGAAACGGGACTTCGAAGTCGACGGTCCAATCTCCGAGCACATCCCAGGCATGGTCCATCGGGCCGATGTTGGGCACTTCGACCGTCGGGTGTTTCGGCATTCGGTCTCCGGCATGCGGCGATCATTGGAAGTCGCGGATCCGGCTGCCCGGCTCGCGATTTTGGCGTACTGGTCGTAGTATCGGCAGGTCGTTGGAGGGGTGAAGTCTGAAACCGGTGTGGGGTTGGTTGCGTACTGCGACAACGGTTAAGTCGTTGAAACACAAGGGGGTTCAGATGTTTGAGTTGATCTCGCTCGGGATTGCGGTGGCCGGGTCGGTGTTTGCGTTCGGGTTTGCCCGAGGTTTTGTGCGGCGCCGGCTCCGGTTTGTCGATGCCGCCAAGTCGCCGGTGGCGCCGCTGATCGCGGGGGGCCTGGCGATGGTGATTGCGTTGCCGTTGACCATCTTACCGCTGATTACTGGGCTGACGGCGGCGTTGGTGGGGATCGGCACGGGGCTCGGCACGGCCAGCGGAATCAAGGCTCTTCGAAGCGGGGACTGAACCGAGCCTCCTCGGATCAGGTCCCGTCGAACCCCTCCCCGATGCGTGCCACGGCGCCCGAGTTGTTAGCCCGGACGCCGCATTGCAGCCAGCCCCCTTGGTCTTGAAGCCCTCACTCGGCGGCGAGAGCCGCCAGCTGTGCGTCATTTAGCGGAACGTGCACGGCAATAGCATTGGAGTTGCACCCTAGGATTTGCAGGGCTCGGCGGTCCGCGTTGAGTTCGACGGACTGGCCGAAGTCACTCATGAGAATCATGGCCGCCTGAATGCTGCCATTGGCAGCGGCCTCCGCGAAGGCAAGTACACTGGCAACGGCGGCCTCTTTGCCCGGGACCGACTCCAAGACGCCAGGGATTCTCAACGTCTTGCCACCGCAGGTGTGGGCCTCACAACTATCGCCGGCCATGCAACTACTGTGGTGGACTCCACCGCCATAGCCGCCTGTTGCGGAGGTGTAGTGCCCCGTGCCACCTCCAATGCTGCAGCCCTGGTAGCACTGAATGGAGCAAAGGAATAGTCCACCCGGCTCACCCGAATCACTTCGCACGAACGAACCACCTAGCAGCGGAACGCCTAGGAATGCCGCCAGTAGAAATCGCATAACTACCTCCTAGTTTTGGGGTTTGGGGGGGCTAGCTGCAATTGGAGAATGCGAACGACAGCGAACCCATTGCGGTCGTCGCGAATGTGGGCAATTCGGCCTTGGCCAATTGGCCTGGTAAGGAGTTCATCAACTCGCTTTGTGGCGACGAGAGTACCTTCTGCAGGGTCCAACACCTCAATAATTGAGTCCCAGGTCCGATCGGGGTCCGCGGGGACTTTCACCTTTCCTTCCGGCGTTTCTAACTCCTGAGTGGGCCCTCTTCCACGCCGATCGACGACCCTGGTAACCACCCACACCAAGCCGGCCGCGTCCTGCCAGATGGCCTCGATCAAAGATATCGGAGGGTCATGCGCCAAAATGCTTCCCGCGACCCCTTCTTTCGGCATTGCCCCGAACCAGTCTGCCTTCCGTTGAAAATAGCGATCGCGAAGGCCTTCGACCGTCCACCGTTCGATTCGATAGTTTCCAACCACCGGCGCCGCCCAAAAGGCGGTAGCCCCTGCGGGGGCGATCCGGTGCCACGCTTGCTGTCCACCGGCGCCGAGGTACGGGCGGGATCGATCCCCGATATCCCGCAGCTTCCGCCCATCGTGGGCATAGATGTGGAACGGGAGCCCCACCGATTCACGGTCGCTAATGGCTGCGTTTACCACGAGGAGGCTCGGTCCCACAGCGGCGATGCCGATGGCGCCGGGCGGAAAGGGTGCGCTCCGAACAAAACGGAACGTCGGAGAGAAGACTGAAAGTCGTCCTGCACGATCCGTAATGAACAGGGTATCCGAAGGGTCCACCGTGGCCTGAGCGGCCGCCTCGAATTCCCCGGGGCCTCCGCCGACCCGACCGAGCCTCGAGACGAACCGCCCGTTTCGATCAAACACCGCCGGCGGTTCGCCCTTGTTCGGTAAGGTAGCGATAACGAAGCGCCGTGAAGTCGCGACGATATCGGTGGGCCACTCTATCAGGCTCGTATCGCGGCGGCCCAAAACGCCGACCTCGCGCACCAGGATCTCACAGGAGCCACAGGTTGGGCCACCGGAGATTACTCGGGGGGTATCGGCCTGGGCCAGTATCTGTCCCGTCGAACCAAGCAGGCCGAGGACCAAACAACAAGCACCCAGCCGAGAAGGGAAAGTCATTCGGGGCGATGGGGATCGCTCCGAGAGGTTCCTGCCTCCGCCAATTCTGCGGCGGCGGACTATGCTACGTTTGTATTCAGGAAGACAGGAAGACAGGAAGACAGGAAGACAGGAAGACAGGACATTGTGACCTCGCTGCTCAAGCCGACAAGACGATTCGACTTTCTCAACGTAGGAATTGGCTCTCGAACCCGCAAGATGGCGAGATCCGGTCATAGCAAGTCCCGATGAAGGTGACTGGGTTTGGTGTTATTTTCCCGAGCGCACCAGTAGGGCCGTTCGGTCCATGACGCATCCTCCGACCTCGAACCGAGAACCGCCATGCCGTCTGTAACCTGTACCCGATGCGGTCAGTCTCGCGACCCAGTCCCGTTTCGCCCGTTCCCGAACGCACTGGGGCAGCGCGTGCTGGACCAGATCTGCAATGTCTGCTGGAGCGAGTGGCTCAAGCTCCAGCAGCAGCTGATCAACCACTACGGCCTGAATCTCCGAGAGCCCCGCTCCAAGGAGTTCCTGCTCGGCGAACTCGAGAAGTGCCTGTTCACCACCGCGCCCCAATCCTGAGCGACAAATCGACCGCGGGCCCCTTCGGCTCGAGGTCCTCGGTCATCCCGAAGAACCATTCCGGTCCGCGCCGGGCCTTGAGCAAGAACCCGTAGTCCAGCGTCAGTTCGCGCTGGTCGAGGGCCCGGGTCCCGGTATCATGGTAGTTCGGTGATTGATAGAACAGGTTGATGAACATGGCCTGGCGTCCGGCAAACCGAAATCGAAACCCGGTATTGGCCGAGGCAAAGGTGGTGTGTTGGTAGGTCGAGAGGTCGCCGGATCGGGGCGTGTAACCCGCGCCAAAGCCAACTTCCGCCGTCCACCGATGGCTCAGGACCCCCCGCACCGTGGTGGTGGCCGCCGCTGACGCTACCTGGCGCCCGAACCCAAGCGGGCCAGTCGGGACCGTTACCGCCACCGCGGTTTGCCAATGCCCGGTATGCCGGAAGCCACCCAGGAATCGAACGTCGCCGAGGAAGCTCCCGGACCGAGCCCGGCTCAGGCTGTCGCCGTTGGGGAGTTTGATGGCGTAGTCGTAGACGTTGTTCGGTCTGATTTCCCGAGCCTTGACCTCAAGTCCAGTGGCCCGGTGGTACCAGTTGAGGAATCCGTCCATGAACCCGTTGTACGCTCCGTTCAGGCCGGCGGACACGCCCACGAATCCTCGGCCCGTGTTCCGGATGACGGTGCCTTCGAGCCGCAACAGCTCCGCGTCGAGCACCACCGATGACGTCGGCCGCCCCGAGTATTCGATCAAGCTGGCGTAGTCGGTCAGGAGTCGAACTTCCCACCGCCGCCCCGGATTGACGTAGGGCTGAAAGAACAGCCCGCTCCGCGAGGTGATCACCGGGTTCACGGAAAAGTAGGGCGGCAATCCTTGAGCGGCCGCCCGGTCGGCCACCAACGCGGTCGCGAGAAGCAAGGCAGCGGTTCGGCGAGTTACCACGATTCGGGTCCCGAGTGGCGAGTGAGAACAGGGTTCGGCGGGGCATTTTGGCGGTTCGGTTCGGCGACGGCGCGAACCAGGAGGTCGATGGTGACGTCGATCGGGGCCAGCTGGGGAATCAGCGGCATCACGCCCGATGGGGTGCCACCGAGGATACTCGCGCCGAGTAGACTGCCGAGCACCGCCCTGGCAACCAGCAAGGCATCACGGGCCGGATCGATGGTGGCGACCACCGCCGCGAGGGCCCGCTCGGTTGGCTCGATGATCCGGGTCCGGTATTGGCTGACGAGCGCCGGGGCGTTGCCGGTCTCGGCCACCAAGACCCGGAGCATGTCGGCATGGGGCGCCTGCCGTGCGGTTGTCCAGATCGACTGGAGCATCGAGGTCAACCGCGCTGTCGGCTCCATCTGCATCCCGGTTGGCTCCCGCCAGAGCGGCTCCTCGACCACCCACTCGCCGAGGGCAGTGAGCAGGCCGTCTTTATCGGGCAGATAGCGGTACAGGGTGCCGACGGTCACGCCGGCCGCCTGGGCCACCTCTTCCATGGTGGTTCCGCCAAACCCCCGTTGGGCAAACAGGGCCAGGGCGGCCGCCTTGAGCTCCCGGGGCCGGGCCTCGCTTCGGCGTTTCCAGGTCCGGCGGGCCGGTGGCGTCAAGCAGGCTTGGCTCGGTTGAGGCGTTTCGGCCCGGCTCCTCGGTGCGGCAACAGGAAGTCCGGATGAACGTCCAAGGTCTTCGGGTTGTACTCCCAGTGATGTTCGAGCTCGTAGGCCAGCGAACGCGCCATCCCGTCGAGGCCGGGAAACAGCGTGGCGTTGGTGATGTTCATGCTGTAGAGCGAGAACATGGCGTCGTCGCGAATCCGCTCGGTGTCGAGGACGATCTTAGCCAGGGTGCGTTTGGGGCTGCGATAGGATTCGATGATCCGTTCCACCGGCCGGTCGAGGACGCCCGGCACCACGAACGTGGCCGATTGCGCCACCAGCCGCTGATTCATGACCAACGGTTCGCCCTGGACGGCAAACTGCAGGTTATTGGGAATGAACCAGCGGTCGTAGTGGCCGGCGTCGTTCAGACGAAGATCTCGGGCCGCCACACTGCCGTCATCAGTGGTCACTTTCTCGCCGAGGAGCCGGGGAACGCAGAGTCCCCAGACGGCCGCCGACCCAGTGGCCGCTTCGAGGGCAAAGAACGCGGCCACGAACGGCGACCAGGTGAAATCGAGGAGCCGGGTCGGGGCGCCGTGGTGTTGCATCAGGGCCAGCCACTGAAAGTCGTCGTCAGGCTCCGGGACATGGCTCAGGTAGAGGTGGGCCTTCCGCCGAAAAATCCGATTGACCCGAAGTTCCTGGCGGGACCATGCCTCGGGTTTGACTTGGAACGTCTTGAAGTAGCGAGAGATCGTGCTGAAGAGTTTCCACCGGGCGCTTTGTTGCCCCCGGAAGGCCCAGGTTCGAAATTCGCTCCCGCCCACCAGGCGTTGGTAGTCGGCCCAGGAGTCGATTTCGATCGTTCGGTACTTGCTCATTCCGGTAAGGTGGCGAGGCGCCGGACTGGTGGCAAGAACTGCCGAAAACGAAAGAGGCGGTCGGACGACCGCCTCTCGTTGTGACCGCGGCGATGGGCCGCGCCTAGTCTTCGTCGCGATCGACCTTCGAGGAGATGGTCTGCCGGCCCTTGTTCCGGAGGATCTCGAGTTTCATGACATCCCCCTTTTCGTACGAACTCATGATCCGCAGCAGACTCGATGGTCCCCGGGCTTTTCGGCCGTCAACGCTCAGGATCACATCGCCGCCCTTGAGGCCCAGGGTGTTCCGCTCGGGGGCGTCGATCACCAACACCCCTTCGGAGGTCCCGAAGTAGGTCCCGAGATCGGCATTGATGGGGGCGAGTTCGAGATCGGCAAACGGACCCCCGAAACTGAACGAGAAGCTGTTCGGTTCGCCCAAGCCCATGACCCGGGGCCGAGTGACCTGCAGCTCGGCCAGGCCGTCCAAATCCCGGAGATTGCCTTCGATCTGCGGCATCCGGAAGAAGGTCTTCCCGTCGCCCAAGTCGCGCATGGCCAGGCTTCGCTCATTGGCGGTGACGATGCTGGCGGTGCGGGTATCCCGACCCCGCCGGTACTCGACCGCCACGGTGTCGCCGGGTTCGAGCTTAGCCATCAGCTCGGTGAGCCGCAACGCCGCGAGCGACCGCTCGTCGTCGTCGTTCCGGTCCCCTTCGGCCTTGATCAGCCGCTGGCCGTTGAGCCGGGTGATGATGTCGCCGGATCGAATCCCCGCTTTGGCGGCCGGCCCGCCCGGGGTCACCCCGCTCAGCGTGGCCCCGATCGAGTCATTGTCGACGGCCCGCATGTCGAGCACGACGCCGATCCGGGCCCGCCGGCTCGCCACCATGTCCAACGGATTGACTTCTTCGCCGTTGATATACACCCGGGCCCGCGGGGTTCGCTCCGGGGCCGGGCGCCGCTCCTGCGCCGCCAGGGGACCCGCGACCATGGCCAGGCCCAACACGCACCACATCGATCGATTTGTCATCCTGCTATGACTCCTTGGGGCTCAGAACCCCACGTAACGGGCACCAGTGAGGTGAACATCCACCAATGCGTCGAGCAGCCCGACCCGCTCGCGCCACAACTTGATCATTCGAGCCTGCCGGGCCTCGGCCTCGAGCATCCCAACCGCTTCGAGCTGCTGGTCGACCCGCGCCAATTGGTCTTCGAGGGACGACGTGACCGCCACGGCCCGGCCGTCCACCACTTGGCGATCCTGGTCAAATCCGGAAAGGGCTTGTTCGAGGCCTTTCGACTGGCTCATCATCTCGGCCAGTTCGGGGTCGGCGGCCACCAGCGTACGATGGTCTTGGCGGCCATTGATCATCACGGCCGCGAGGGTGACCGACGCCGCCAAGGCCAGGCCGCCCAAGAGAACTCGGCGCCCTTGCTTGGCCCGTCGATCGGCCGCGGCCTTGAGCCGGACGGCTTCGAACAGATCGCGGGATGGCCGAAGGCCGGGCAGGGCCCGGAGCCGGGCCACTCGCTGATCGAGCCGATCGAGCTCGGCCCGGCACACCGGACAGATCTCGATGTGATCGCGCCAGTTCCGGACCTGCGGCTCGAGCCCGGGTTCGCGGGTGGCCAGGAGCTGCTCCATGGAAAGATGGGTCATGCGATCGCCTCCTCGCCGAGCCATTTGCGGAGCCGGGCATGGGCCCGAGCCAGCTGCGATTTCGAAAAGCTGACGGTCCGATCCATCATCCCGGCGATTTCTTCGTGGGTATAGCCCTCGACATCGTGGAGCCACACCACGGCGCGAGAGGTTTCCGAGAGCCGCTCCAACGCGGCCTCCAAGTCCATCCGGAGTGCCGGGTCTTCTCGTTTCATCGGGGCGACATCGTCGACCAAGTCGTCGGTGTCGCGGTACTTGTTTCGGCGGAGCCGCATCAAGGCCTTACTCGAGGCCACGGTGCGAACCCAGCCCCAGATGCTGCCCTGACCCCGGAACTGACCGATGCTCTTGAACACTTCGATGAAGGTTTCCTGGACCACGTCCTCGGCGTCCTCGGTGGTCCGACAGATCCGGCGAGCCAGACTGTAGACCGGCGCTTCAAAGGCGCGGAACAACGCCTCCTGGGCCTCGGGGTCGCCGGTCCGGAGCCGAGGCAGTACTGCCTCGACATCGGCCAGCCGGTAAGCGTCCATTCGCAGGGTTCCTGTCAGCACGTCGGGAAAGATGTCTAAGTTAGGGTTTTGGTTGCAGATTGGGGGCATGGCAACTCCTCCCGCTGAATGGCTCGAGCACCTCCAAGATGAGGCCGACGCCGCTTTTCTCTATCGAAAACTCGCATCTATCGAGCTAAACCAAGATAAATCAACAATTTACAAGAGCCTCGCCGAGGTAGAAGACCGCCACGTCGGGGTCTGGATGAAGGTCCTGGCCGAGGCCGGCCATTTCCCATCGGCTCCGACGCCGACCCGGCGGGCTCGCCTGATGGCCCGGCTAGCCGGATGGTTTGGGCCCAAGTTCCTACTCCCGGCCTTGCTGGCGGAGGAAGGCCGGGAGGTTAAAGGGTACCTCGACCTCCACCAACGGTCCATCGGTGGCCCGGCGGGCGGCCCGGCCCTTCGACTGGCCCAGGAGTCCAAGGAGCATGCCGAACGCCTCGCGGGCCTGCTGGGGCGCCCGGGGGAGCCCTGGCACCAGACTGGGGCCGGGGGGTTCGTCCGGAACGTGGTCTACGGGTTCAATGATGGGTTGACGGCCAATTTCGGGCTGGTGGCCGGAATGATCGGGGCGCAGGGGTCGTTGGATACGGCCGGTCACGCGGTGGTTGTGGCCGGTTTGGCCGGAGCGGTCGCCGACGCACTCTCGATGGGGTCGTCCGGCTATCTAGCGGCCAAGAGCGAGCGGGAGGTCTACGAGCACGAGATCGCCATGGAGCGCGAAGAGATCCGGCTGATGCCGGACCTCGAGCGGGAAGAACTCTCGCTGATCTACCAGGCCAAGGGGATTCCCGAGCCGGAGGCCCGCCGGATGGCCGAGGTCATCATGGCCGATCCGGAGCGGGCGTTGGCGGAGAAGGTCCGGGAAGAGTTGAAGATTGGGGACGCGAGCAGCACGCCGATGCGAGAGGCCCTGGTGACGGGCTCGGCGACGTTGATTGGGGCGCTGATTCCGGTGGCGCCGTTGCTGATCAGTACGGAGCGATGGGCTCTCTGGACCTCGTTCATCGTGGCGATGTTGTCCCATTTCCTCGTGGGAGCGGCCCGGAGCTTGTTTACCGGCCGGGGGATCATGCGGAGCGGGCTCGACATGTTCGTCGTGGGTCTCGGGGTGGCGGCGGTGGGGTACTTCCTGGGTGACTGGTTGGTCAAATTCCTCTGAACGGAGCAGACATGGTTGGGAGACTTCGAGGGGCTCTGGCGGCACTGATCTTGGCCGGGGCCGCGGTGCCGGCGGCAGCGCAGGAGCTCACCGCCCGGCAACGGGCCGCGGTGGCCGATACGATTCGGATCCAAGCCGACCGGTTAATCGGCACGATCGGAAACATCGACCGGTTCATGGACTTGTTCACCACCGAGCCGGACCTGGTGTACGTCGACAACGGGCGGATTTATCCGAATCGGGAGGCGCTCGCGAAAGCCGCCGGTGGCTTTTTCAAGCGGGTCCGCTCGACCGGAGGCAAATGGGATCCGGCCCACGTACTGCCTCTGTCGTCGAGTTCCGGGGCCTTTACCGGAATCTTCCGGCCCCAGATGGTCGATACCGGGGGCGTCGCGCTTTGGACCGAGGGGAAGATCTGGACGTTCGTCTATCAGCGCCGGGGCGGGAAATGGGTCATCGTCCAGGCGCATGAGATCAACGCGAAACCGGCGCCGTGAGGGGCCGATGGCTGGTCGTCGCCGCGCTCCTGGCGGTGGCGTGTGGCGGCGGGGCGCCGGTCCGGCCTAACGTTCTGTTCATTGCGGTCGACGATCTCCGCCCCGCGCTCGGCGCCTACGGCGATCCCGATATCAAAACCCCGAACATCGACCGGTTGGCCCGGTCGGGCGTAACCTTTCTGGACGCCCACGCCCAACAAGCGGTCTGTAATCCCTCGCGGACCAGTTTAATGACCGGACTCCGCCCGGATTCGAGCCGGGTCTGGGATCTGGAAACCGACTTCCGGAACACCGTGCCCGATGTGGTGACCTTGCCGCAGCATTTCATCCGGAACGGCTACTACGCGGCGGTCATCGGCAAGGTCTATCACAACGTGATTCCCGATTCGCTGTCGTGGAGCGAACCGGAAATCAAAGTCCCCGGGTTTCCTTACGATCCGGACGCGGTCTATCACCACCGGGATAACCTCGCGATTCAGGAAGCCCGCAAAGCCACAATCATCGCGGCGGGACAACAGGCGCAGTCCATCGACCGCTTTGGGCTCTGGTACCTCAAAGCCAACGCCACCGAGAGCGTCGATCTGCCGGACAGCGTGTACTACGACGGGGCTCAGACGAATTTTGCGATTCGAAAACTGGCCGAACTCGCGAAGCGAAACCAGCCGTTCTTCTTCGGGGTCGGGTACTACCGGCCTCATCTACCGTTCAATGCGCCGAAGAAGTACTGGGATCTCTACGACCGGAATGCGATTCCCCTGGCCCGCAATCGGTTCGTGCCCCAAGACGGGCCGGAGGCGGCCATCAACAACATGCGGGAGCTCCGAGGGTATGCCGACTTTGCCGACGTTCCGCATCCATTTCGCGGCGGGGTCACGGAAGCGCAAAGCCGGCTGTTGAAGCACGGGTACTACGCCTCGGTGAGCTACATCGATGCCCAAGTGGGCCGGCTGCTCGATCAGCTCGACAGCTTAGGTCTCACCCAGAACACCATCGTCGTCCTCTGGGGTGACCACGGCTACAAGCTCGGCGAGCACAACAGCTGGGCCAAGATGACCAACTACCAGATCGACACCCATTCTCCCCTGATCATCCGGGCTCCCGGGACGGTGCCGGCCGGACTCAAGGTCCGCCAGATGGTCGAGTTCGTGGACGTCTACCCGACTCTCAGTGAATTGGCGGGCCTTGAGGTCCCGGCTCACCTGCAGGGGGTGAGCGCGGTCCCGCTGATCAAGAACCCGGCCCGGGCCTGGAAACCGGCGGTCTTCAGCCAGTTCCTCCGGAAGGGGATCTGGGTGGCGCCCGACGGCATCGAGTACATGGGCTACAGCATGCTCACCGATCGATGGCACTACGTGACCTGGATGAACTGGACCACGAAGCACTTCACCGACCACGAGTTGTATGACCGCCAGGCCGACCCCGACGAGAACGTCAACCTTGCAAAGAAACCGGAGTTCGAGACCGTGCTCAAAGATCTCGAGGCCGAGCGGGTGGCGGGATGGCGGGCGGCGGTCCCGGCAGGTCACTAGCGTCGGGGTAATCCCGGTCGTCAGGGTTCATAGGGGACGGAGGAACCCCATGCAGAGGTGGCATTCGGCGGCGATGGCCGCGGTGCTGATGGTTGGCGGAACCCAACAGCTCAGAGCCCAGGAGGTCGAGTCGGAGGTGCCGACCTTGGCCGGCAAATGGCAGCTCGATCGGAGTCGCAGTGACCGGCCGAGCCGGATGGACCGGGGCGGTCTTCCCGGAGGGTTTGGGGGCAGCCGCCGACCGGGCGGGGGACGCCCCGGCAGCGGGCGACCAGGGAGCTTCCCAAGCGGGGGTGGGCGGGGCCCGGCTGAGGGCGAATCGCCGGTGATCCGCCAGCTGCTTCGTCCGTCGGAAACGATGGAAATCGTCCTTTCCGACTCCACGGTGTCCCTGGTTGATGGCGCCGGGTTCAAGCGGGTGCTCCGGACCGACGGCCGGGAAACGGTCGACACCCTGTTCAGCGGGGAAGTGCGGCGTACCAAGGTCAAGCGAAAGGGCGATGAATTTGGACTGGATCAGACCATCGACGGCGACACCAAAATCCGGGAAAAGTTCCGGCTCGACGGCCAGCTCGGTGACCTGGTGTACGACCTCAGGGTTGAGTCCAAGCGAATGCCGATTCCAGTCGAGATTCGGCGGCTGTATCTCAAGGTCAAGAACTAGCCCGGCCCCGTTTAGATTGCAGCGGTAACTACTCGGGAGTTCCGATGGCCATTCCAATGATCCCCGACGCCGAGCGTGGAGCCGGGATCCATGTGTTGCGTTCCAGCGCCATTTGCCGGGCCTGGAACGGCATCCAGTACCAGGCCGGTCTGTCCGGTACCAATGTCGGGTCGAAGCAATTGTCGATGAACGTGGCCACCGTCCCGCCCGGCGCCATTGCCTTTGCCCATATCCACGTCGACTTCGAAGTGATGCTGTACATTCTGTCGGGCCAGGTCCGCCATTGCTACGGCGAGGGTCTGACGGAAGTGGTGGACAATGGCCCCGGCGATTTCATCTTCATCGAACCGGGCATTCCGCACGAGGTGTTCAACCGGAGCGACACCGAACCGGTGGTGGCCGTCGTCGCCCGGTCCGACGCGGGCGAATGGGAACACATCGTCGACTACCCCAGCCAGCATCGGCCGGTCTCGTGAGTCCCTGGGTTCTTCGGATCATCGTTGCGAACGTCGTGGTGTTTTTCCTCCAGCAGACGATTCCAGCCATCAATTCGCTCCTCGAGCTTCGGGCGGTCGGACTCCTGTGGCGGCCCTGGACCTTGGTGTCCTACATGTTCCTGCATGGCGGGTTCAGTCACATTTTCTGGAACATGCTCGGACTCTATTTCTTCGGTCCGATTCTCGAGTCGCGCCTCGGCGGGGCCCGGTTCGTCCGGCTGTATCTGATCAGCGGGTTGGTCGGCGGTTTGGGTTGGCTGATTTTCAGTGCGTTCCCGGCCGGGGGCCTTGGCGCGCTCATCGGCGCTTCCGGCGGCGTCTTCGGCATTCAACTCGGATTCGCCTACTTCTGGCCGCGGCAGCCGATCTACATCTGGGGCATCCTCCCGATCGAGGCCCGCTGGCTGGTGGTGATCATGACCGGGATTTCCCTCTGGTCGGGTCTCAATGATGGAGGCACCGGGGGCGGGGTCGCCCATTTCGCCCACTTGGGTGGGTTCCTGGGCGGCTTCTTGTATCTCAAATGGCTCGAGAACCGGCAGAAGGCCCCGATGCGGGAGTGGCAAGAGCAGTCACGGCCGGTGGTCCCGCGGGTGGAGGGAACCGGCAAGGCGATGGAACGGTGGGGCAAGATCCGTCGCGATGATCTGCACGAGGTGAATCGCGCCGAACTCGACCGGGTGCTGGACAAAATCAGCCAAACGGGGATTGCGAGCCTCACGGCCGGTGAAAGGGAGTTTCTCGACCGGTTCAGCGCTCGGCTTCAATGAGGGGTTGGAGCCGGGTTGGATGTGTTATCGGTCTGGTGCTGCTCGGGGCCGCCGGGCCGGCCTCAGGCCAGATACCGGGCGACGAGTTGCCGGTCATGTCCCGGTCTCGGAACGAGTTCCTGGCCAATACCTATTCTGATGTCAAGCAGATCCTGGCCGATTGGCAAACCTTCCTGGCCAAGGGAGACGCGAAGCAACTCGGCCGCTTGTTCACCGAAGACGGGCTCTATTCGCCGGTGGACGGCTGGTACGTGCAGGGAAGAGCGGCGCTCGCGGATACCCTCTTGGTGCGAGCCGGCCGGATGAAGAACTACCACGTCACCCTGCTCGATTTCACGGCCAGTGGCGGATTGGCCTACTACCTGGGCCGGATGCGTTACCGGTTGGAGGGCGGCGCCGGCACGGATGTCACCGGCACCTTCGTGATGGTGTTGTATCTGGACGGGCGCCGGTGGAAGATCCGGAGCTATGTCGAACGTCCGGTCGGCAGCTAGCGCATCGATCCCGCCGCGGCACCCGTGGCAACCGGCAGATCGGTTCGCCGGCTCCAATCCACCATCGACCCGTCATACATTTTCGTCGGCAGACCCAAGGCTCGCGCCACCAAGTAGAGCGCCGCCGCCCGGGTACCGACCCGGCAGTACGTCACGATCGTCGCGCCATCGGTCACGCCGGCCGCCCGGAACATGGCCGTCAGAGTCGCCCGGTCCTTGACCCTCCCCTTCTCGAACAGCGAATTCCAATCGAGGTTGACCGCCCCCGGAATGTGCCCCGCCCGCGGCACGCCGTCCTCCGCCACCGCCCCTGTATACTCATCCGCTTTCCGAGCATCGACCAACACCACCCGCGGGTCCCCGGCCGCCGCCCGAACCCACTCCGCATCCACCACGATCGAGTCCCGCCCCGTCACCGTCAGTCCGCCCCCCCCGCCGAGTGCCGAGTGCCGAGTGCCGAGTGCCGAGCGCCGACCCCCGAGCCCGCCATCCAGGACCGCCGTGCGTTCCGCCAGCCCGAGATAGTCCAAGGTGTAAAACAGCCGGCTGACCGCGAGGATGTCTCCGTAGAGCAAGATCTTGGACTGGTCCGTAATGCCCAAGCTTTCCAACAAGGAATCGAGTGCGGCGGGCGTTGGGAGCTCGGTGGCAATCCCGTTCCGCTCCGTCACGAAGCTGCTCACGGCCACGAACCGGGCCCCCTCGATGTGCACCGAATCGTAGCTCGCTCGATTGCGATCGACATGGAGGACGACCAGCCCCTCGTCGCCGGAGTGGTTCTGCAGCCAGTCAGGGTCGACGAAGTACCCGAGGCGCTCCGGGGGAGGCGGCCCGACGAGCGGCAGCTCGCTTCGGGGACTCCAGTCCCGCATCGATCCGTCGTAGATCTTCGGCCGATACCCCATCAGCCGCGCAATGAAATAGAGATGGCTGGCCCGGAGTCCGACGGTGCAATAAGTGACGATCTGTTTGCCGGTGGTGGCGCCCGCCGCCGACAGCAGGGCTTCGAGTTGTCGGGTGTTGACCAGGGTCGAGGCCACGCCTTCGAGGGCGCCCGCGCCGTTGGAGTAGGTCTGATCCCACGGCAAATTCTTGGCACCGGGAAGGTGCCCGTATCGGGGGAGGCGCTCAGCCTCGGTGGTGCCGGCATATTCCTCTGCCGACCGGCCGTCAACCAAGGCCACGTTGGCGTCGTTCAGGTGCTTCGTGATCCACTCGGCGTCGACGACGATATCGGGACGGGGCTTGGGCTCGATGGTCCCGGGCGCAACGACCGGCGCCTCGGTCGAGACGCTCTGGCCGGAGGCCTTCCATTGCGTGAGTCCGCCGTCGAGGATGGCCGATTGATCGCCGAGCCCGAGATAATCGAGGGCCAGAAAGGCCCGGGGCGTCGTCCACGCTTCGCCATACAGGATGACCCGCGAATTCGAGGAGATCCCGACTGACTCGAACAGGGAGTCGAGATAGGCTACGGTCGGGAGCTCCACGCCGGGGCCGGTGGTGGTCCAAAGCTTTGACGATGGGATGAACCGGGCGCCGGGAACGTGACCGCGGTCGTAGTCCCCCCGGTCGCGGGCAATGTGGAGCACGACGACGCGCGGGTTGTGCCGATTGGCGGCCAGCCACTCGGCCGTGACCAGGAGGTCGGCGTTGGGCGCGTTGGCGGCCAACAGGATGGGGAGCAACAGCGAAAGGGACATCGCACCGTCTCTCGGTTAGGGCTTCACGGGTCCGACCACCGCGAGGGCGGGGCGGGCGGCCCAGTCTTGGAACGATCCATCATACAGCGCGGCATCATGGCCCAGCATCTTCGCCACGAACCAGATCAAGCTGGCCTGCTGCCCGATGTGGCAGTAGGTCACGATCTTGTCGGTTCGGTCGATGCCGGCCGCTTTGAACAACTCGCGAAGAGCGTCGAGCGACTTGAATTTCCCCCCGGCATCAATGACCGAGCCAAATGGCACGCTCACCGCGTTTGGGATCCGGCCACTCCGGGCTTGCCGAGTCTCCCGGCCGTTGTAGAACGAGGAATCCCGCGCATCCACGATGGCGACGGCTTGGTCGCTGAGGTGGTCTCGAACCCAATCGGCGTCGACGATGAGCTCCGGCGCTAATCGGGGCGTGAAGTGCCCGGGCGCGGGCGTCGGCACCTCGGCAGAAACCGGCCGCCCTTCGGCCTTCCACGTTTCGAGCCCGCCGTCGAGGATCGAGACCCGTCCGGCCAGCCCGGCATATTCGAGCGTGAGAAAGGCCCGGGCGGTCGGGCTGAAATACTCGGCGGCCCAATAAAGTACGACATGCGACGTATTCGAGATCCCTTTGGACTCGAGGGTCAGTACCAAGGAGGCTACGTCGGGGAGCTCCAGGGCTAGGCCGCCGGGTTGCGGAGGGCGGGCCAGTTCCCGGAACGGATTGAGAAACTGCGCCCCCGGAATGTGGCCTTGGTCATAGACCGGTTTGCTGGTGGCATCGCCGATCTGGAAGACGATGACCGTGGGATCCTTGAGGTGACCCGCCAACCATTCGCCGGTGACCAACAACGGAAGATCCTCCCGCCCGGGACCGGCACCGAGGGTGGCCGCAACGGCCAAGAGACCGAACCACATCGTGAGCTCCACGTGAGATGGGACCCCAAGCTGGCCTCGGCGCAGCCCCGTCGGGAGCCGCCTTGCAGCCAGGGCGGGCCCGGGTGCAGTAAGCGGCCCCCTGACTGGTCTACTTGGCTGAACCCAGTCTGGATTCGAGGTCGCCGCGGCGAGACCGGCTCAGCTTGAGCGTGCTGCCGTCCCGGAGGACCACGGCTTGGTCGCCCAGGGCGAAAGGCCGGATGGCCTTGACCCGGTCGAGATTGACAATGGCTGAGCGATGGATCCGGAAGAACCGCCGCGGATCGAGGTGCCGTTCCAACCGGGCCATCGACTCGCGAATGACGTGGCGCTGGCCGGCCACGTGGATCTTGGCGCAGTAGTCGGCGGCTTCGATCCAGTCGATCTCTTCGGTGCGGACCAGATGGGCGTACCCGCCGGTCTTGATGACCAACCGCTCGAGGTACGCGGGGGTGTTCGAGGCTTTGCCCGCCACCTGCCGCTTGACCCGGGCGACGGCCTCGTGAAACCGGTCGTCGCGAAACGGCTTCAATACGTAGTCAACGACGTCGATCTCGAAGGCCTCGACGGCAAACCGATCAAACGCGGTCACGAACACCACCGCCGGCATCCGATCCGGCCCGATCGCGCGGATCACGTCGATTCCGCTCATCTCCGGCATCTGGATATCGAGGACGACGAGATCAAATCGCCCCTGACGGATCGCGGTGACCGCCGAGGCGCCGTCCCCGCACTCGGCCCCGACCGTCAGCTCGGGGTCGGCCTGCAGGAGCTGGCGGATGCCCGCGCGGGCGAGCGGTTCGTCATCGACGATCAGGACCCGGAGTGTGGTCATCGGGTGGCCCCGCCGGGAAGCGGAATCGTCACGGTGGCCACCGCGCCTCCCCCCGGTCGGTCCCCCAGTGAAAACGCCGCGGCCGCGCCATACCGAGTCGCCAGTCGCTGCTCCACATTCTTGATGCCGACGCCGGTACCCGGAGCCGGGGGTGCCCCGAGACCGGGTCCATTGTCTTCGATCGCAATCCGGAGCTGGTGATTGGTCACGACGGCTTTGATCGCGATGGTGCCATCGCCGGCCCGGGTGCCGATCCCGTGCCGAATCGCGTTTTCGAAGATCGGTTGGAGCATCAGGCGAGGGACTTCGACGCGGAGACTTTCCGGGGTTGCCTCGATTGAGACCTGAAGCCGGTCCTCGAAGCGGATCTGTTCGATCTCCAAATACTGCCGAATCAGGTCGAGTTCGGCGGCGAGGGAAACCTCGTCCCGGTCTTCGTCCACCAGCACGACCCGAAGCAGTTCGGATAATCCGGCGATGGTTCGGATGGCGTCGGCCGGCCGGTTCATCCGGACCAGCATGGCGATCGTGTTCATCGAGTTGAACAGAAAGTGCGGGCTCAGCCGGTGGCGGAGGGCGGCCAGCCGGGCCTCCGCCAACTGCCCGGTCAGCAGCGCGGCGGCGATCTCCCGCTCCCGGAACCGCCGGTAGTAGTGGTACGACAGAAGCGACCCAGCCACAGCGGCGTAGCTGGCCAGGCTCCACGGCGCGTTCCACAGCAGGCCCTGGAGGATCTTGGCCGCGGTTTGGGAGAACGGATGGTGATCCGCCGACGGGAAATCGATGACCCGGTCGACCACTTCGCCGAGGAGTGCGTGAGTGATGACGATCGCGATCGCAAACCCGAGATGCAGGAGCAGGGGAAGGAGCCAGCGCCGGCGCTCGAACGAAACGCGTTGGACGAACCAGCCGACCACCGGGGCCAGCAGGGCCCAGAGGTACCATCCGGGCACCGAAGACTTGAGGGCGTGAGTGACGGTGTGATAGTCGGGGCGGTCGATCATCCGCATGGCGAGCAGATGCTGGCCGGTGGCCATGAGGCCGAGGACGGTAGCCACGGCAATGAGCTTGAGTGCTTGGCCGATCGTTGGCGGAACCTTCATTGGGGCAAGCTAGAGGCCAAGCCGGGCCCGAGCCAGGTCAATTGCAGCCAAACCGGTTCTGGGTGCCGTGAACCGGCCTCATCCATTCGAGCGGGCCGCCTCACGCCGTTGTCATCGTTTCGACACCATCCGGACAATCGTCACTCATCTCCCGGTTGGAGATTCGAATCGTACCCACAACCGACGAGGTGCTCGATGTTCGCCAACCTGATTGAGTCAGCCCCCAGAGAGCGCCGTTCAGGAGGCCAGGCCGTCCTTTCGTTCGCCTTCCATATGGTGGTCGGACTCGGCGCCGTCACGGCCGGCCGCCAGGCGCCACTCCCCCCGACCGGGCCTCGGGTCGATACGAGCGCGGTGTTCTTGCCGGCTGAACGCGTGGTGGCACCGCTGTCGGCCAGCGGTCCGCCCTCCCCTGCGGTTGGGCCACCGACACCCGATCTGCTCTCGGTTGGATTGCCCCCGATCGAGGGCCTCGTGGGTATTCCGCCGGTCGAATCCGGCACCCCGATCGACGGGAGCCGGTTCCGGCTCGAACCCACTGGGCCCCGATGCGCCGACTGTGCGTCCGGCGCCGATCCCGCGGGGTCGGCGTTCGTCGAAACAGCCGTCGATGAGCCGGCCCGGGTGCTGTCGCAACCGGTCCCGGTCTTTCCCGCGGTGCTCCGGGCGGCCGGCGTGGGGGGACGGGTCGAGTTGTCGTTCGTCGTGGACACGGCCGGCGCGGTGGAGTCCGGGTCGGTCATGGTCGTCGAGGGCTCCCATCCGGCATTTGCCGCAAGTGCCGGTCAGACGATCGAGCGGTCCCGGTTTGCCCCGGCGCGGATTCGGGGCCGGGCCGTCCGCCAGTTGGTTCGGCAGGTGATTCGATTCGAGGTTCGGTCCTGAATCAGGCGAACAGCGCCACCTGTCCGCCGGTGTGCCAGAACAGCACCGTGGCGTCCTCCGGAATCCGGCCGTCGCGGCAATAGGCGATCAGTCCGGCCAGCGCCTTGGCGGTATAGGTCTGGTCGACGAAGATCGCCTCGGTGCGGGCGGCGACCCGCTGGGCTTCGAGGGATGCGGGAGTGGGTTCACCATACCCCGGGCCGACGAATCCGTCATCGATTTCGACCCACACAGCGGCATCGAAGGCCCGGGGGTCCAAGTCGAGGATCGGGGCCATGCCTTGGACGATCGACCGAACCTGAGCTTCGACCGCGGCCGGCGGATCGTCGGCGCTGATCCCGATGACCCGGGTAGCCAGGTCATGGAGGGCCACCCCCGCCACCAAGCCGGCCGACGTGCCGCCGGAGGAACAGGCGTGGACGATCACGTCAGGGACGGCGTCCTGGGCGACGAGTTCCGACACGGCGTCGACGAAGCCTAACGCTCCGATCGGGGTGGAGGCGCCCAACGGCACGATGGCGGGCCGGCGGCCTTCGGCCCGGAAGCGCTCGGCGGCGGCTTCCATGCCAGGGGTCCGGCCTTCCCGGCCGTCCACGTACTCGAAGGTGGCGCCCAAGAGCCGGTTGAGGAGCGCGTTGCCGGTCGGCCGGCTCGGCTCGGCGCCGTTGACGATGAGGTGACAGGCCAAGCCATGGGCGGCGGCGGCGGCGGCGGTGGCCCGGGCATGATTGGACTGGACGCCGCCGCAGGTGATGATCGTGTCGACACCTTGGCGCGTGAGGTCGGGAATCAGGTAGCGGAGTTTGCGGACCTTATTGCCGCCGAATCCGAAGGAGATCGCGTCGTCCCGCTTGACGAAGATCCGCTGGCTCAAACCGAGTGATTGACGGAACCGAACCAGTTCATCCACCGGGGTGGGGAAGTGCCCCAGGGCAACGGCGGATTGCCGGGCGAGGCCGGCCAGTCCGCTGGCGAGTGATTTCATGCGGACGAGTCTAGCGTTTGATGGGGAGCGGCCGCAAGCGGGCCGAGGGAAAACCCCTGGCCGCAGGTTCGCCGGGCCTCCCCGTTATATGGGGGAGACTCGGCGATCGCGGCCCGGGTGGAGCGGTCAGTCGGGCCGGGGGCCCGGCCAGGCGCGGACTCGCGGTTGCGGGGCCAGCGCGAGGCGTCCGGACGATTTCGGATCCGGGCCCGGCGTCGCCCAGTCTCGGCCGGAGGCGGGCGGGAAGAACATCACCCGGATGTCGGGCTGCCGTTTCCTGCGCCTCGAGGGGCCCCTCGTCTCCGCCATTTTTGCCCGCAGGGCCGCCAACCGATCCATGACCGTCGTACTGATACCCATCGTCGGATCCTCCACGTGTGCGGGAGGGTTTCGTTGGCGCCGGACCATCCGGGCCGCTCTTCCCGCACGGAACCAAGCTAGGAATTCGTTGACACTTACACAATTTGAACATTTGTTCGCATTGTCGCAATTTTTTATTTGTTTGAGGCCCCAGCCTGCGACGCCTCAAGAGGCGTTCGAGCTTGACCCTCCCCGGGCCCTGCCGTAGCCTTCTCGTCACCACGTTCCCAACTCAATTTCATTCGGTCGCTGCTCGAGCTCGGCGGCAACTCGTCCTTTGGAACCCGGAGTCCGGCACCCCATGAATCGCATCGTCATCATTGCGTTGGTTGCCCTGGCCGGCTGCACGGCCAAAGCCCCTCGGGAAGCCGATTGGCCTTCCCTGGGCCGGACCTTTCGCGGCGATCGGTTCTCGCCGCTTGGCGCGATCAACGCCGAGAACGCGGGTCAGGTGGGTTTTGCCTGGGAGTACGAGGCCCGCTCGCGCCGGGGCCGGGTCGAGCACGGCCAGGAAGCCACCCCAGTCATGGTCGGCGGTGTCTTGTACGCCGCCGGGCCGTGGGGCAGTGTCTTCGCGGTCGACGCGAAGACCGGCAAGGAAAAATGGCGGTACGATCCGGCGGTCGACGGGAGCTACAACCGGCGGGCCTGCTGCGACGTGGTCAACCGAGGGGTCCAGGTCGCCAACGGGGCGGTCTACGTCGGCACCCTCGACGGGTACTTGGTCAAACTCGATGCCGCGACCGGCAAGGAGTTATGGCGGGCCGATACGTTCATCGATCGCGATACCCGGTTCTACACCATCACCGGGCCGCCGCAGGTGGCCAAGAACGTCGTAGTCATCGGGAACAGCGGGGCGGAGTTCGGGGTTCGCGGCTATGTGACGGCGTACGATCTCGAAACCGGCGCCGAGAAATGGCGGTTCTTCACCGTGCCCGGTGATCCGGCCAAGGGACCCCCCGAGAACGCGGCGATGGAACAGGCGTTGAAGACCTGGGGTCCGAAGACCGATTGGAACTCCGGCCTCGGCGGGACGGTCTGGGGCGAGATGAACTACGATCCGGATCTCAATCTCCTGTATGTCGGCACCGGTAACAGCACGCCGTATTCCGGGTGGCATCGCGATCCCTCGGGTGGGGACAATCTCTATCTGGTCTCGATTCTGGCCATCAATCCGGACGACGGCCAGCTCAAATGGCACTATCAGCAGGTGCCGTGGGAACTCTGGGACTACACCGCGACCGCCAACATGATCCTGGCCGACCTCACGATCGACGGCCGCCTCCGCAAAGTGATCATGCAAGCGCCGAAGAACGGCTACTACTACGTCCTCGACCGGGAAACCGGTCAGTTCATCTCGGCCAAGCCGTTCGTGTTCACCAACTGGGCCACCGAGATCGACTCAACCGGCCGGGCCAAGGTGAATCCAGACGCCATCTACAAGGACAAGCCGGCGGTGATCTTTCCGACCCAGGCCGGAGGGCACAACTGGCAGCCGATGGCGTTCAGCACCCAGACCGGTTTGGCCTACATCCCGGCCCGCGAGCAGGGGATGGTGATGGTCAACCAGCCTGAGTACCGCTGGATGAAGGGCGACGTCAACGTCGGGTCCGTAGGCATGCTCGGCTTCATCCTTGATATGCTGGGCCCCGCCGAGCGGGCCATGTTCGATCAAGCCATCGCGGCGCATCCCGGGTTGCCTTCGCCGATGACGAAGGAAGTGCTGATCGGGTACGATCCGGTGGCCCAGCAGGAGCGCTGGCGGGTGCCGATCGGGAACGGCGATTGGGCCGGCGGCGGTGTGCTAACGACTGCGGGCAATCTGGTGGTGCAGGGCACTTCGGCGGGCCGCCTCCGGATCTACCGGGCCGACACCGGCGTTCAGCTGGCCGACATCGACGTCGGTACCGGGATCATGGCGGCGCCGATCAGCTACGAAATCGACGGCGAGCAGTACCTCGCGGTCCTGGCCGGTTTCGGGGGCGCCGTGGCGCCGGTCTATCCGAAAGAAATCGCCGCCTATCGGTACCAGAACTACGGCCGGCTCTTGGCGTTCAAGCTGGGCGGGGCCCCGACGCCGCTGCCGCCGGCCCGGGTCAAACAGACCACGCCGGAGCCGCCGACGCTGGCCGGCATGACCGACGCGATGGCCGATCGGGGTGCCCCGATCTTCGGGGCCAAGTGCGCTGTCTGTCACGGGGGCCGGGGTGAGGCCCAGCTCTCCGCCTATCCGGACCTTCATCGGATCACGGCGGAGACCCATGCGGTGTTCGATTCGATCGTGCTTCACGGCCGCCTCAAGGACTCGGGGATGGCGAGCTTTGCCGATATCCTGACCCCGGCCGACGTCTCGGCGATTCACGCCTATCTCGTGCGCGAGCAACGGAAACTCTGGCGCGAGGAGCAGGGCAAGCAGTGAACGTCCGGTGGGTCGCGGCCGCCATGTTCGCGGTTGGGTGCGCGAGCGAACGCCGAGTGGCTGTCCCGGCATCCCGTGACAGCGCGGGCGTGCAGATCGTCGAGTCGAGCCGCCCGGCCTGGGGGGCGGATAGCGGATGGCGGGTCGAGCCGGAGCCATCCGTCGACATCGGGTCGGCGGATGGAGGGGAGCCGGATCTCTTCAACTATGTCGAGACCGCGCTCCGCTTGGACGATGGAAAGATCGTGGTCGCGAACGCGGGTTCTGGCGAACTCAGGGTCTTCGATTCCACGGGCCGTCATATCCGCTCCGCGGGCCGGAAGGGCAGCGGACCGGGTGAGTTCGGCCAGTCGTCGGTCCACATTTGGCGGGCGCCGAACGGCGACATCGTGGCTGAGGACGCCGGAAATCGGCGGGTCAACATTTTCGATTCGGCCCAGGCCTTTCGAGCCACAGTGACGCTGGACCTTCCCCCAACCGGACTGCAGCCCTCGCTTAAGGGGGTCCTGGCCGATGGCAGCTGGTTGGTTCAGGCCTGGGTCGAGGGCGCTCAGTCTGCGAAGGGCGAGTGGCAGCGTACCACCGCCTACCATCGGTACGGCAGCGACGGGAAGCATCTGGCCACGCTGGCTCAGGCCCCCGAGGCACTTCTAGTCGGAGTGAGCGAAGGCAAGATGTCCACGTTTATCAGCGTGCCGTTTGCTCCCAGTTCCTTCGCGGCGGCGCAGGCGACCACGATCCTCCTCAACGACGATGGAGCTCCTCGCCTGATCCAATTGGCCGGCGACGGGGCGATCCGATCGATCTACCGGTGGCAGGTCCCGCGCCGGAAAGGCGCCGACCTGATCGAGGCCTATCGGAACGCCGAGGTTGCCCGGATCAGCGATACCGCCTGGAAGCGGCGCACCCGCGGGTTCCTCTCCCGTTCGATGCCGATCCCGGAGTTCGTTCCCGCCTACAACCGGATGATCGTCGACTACGAAGGGAACATCTGGCTGCAACGGTACTACTTGGCCTCGGAGGAGGAGCGGATCAACGACATCCTTGCCCCGGACGGCCGCTGGTTGGGCACCGTGACGCTCCCCCCGGGGCTCTGGGTGCTTCAGGTTGGGCCGGACTTTCTCCTCGGCTGGCGGCGCGATGAGTCCGACGTGGAGCACGTGGTGGTACATCGCCTTCGAAAGGGCCCCCAATGAACAACCGGTTACCAATCTTGGCGCTCGTTGCGATCGCCGCCGCGGCTCCCGCCCAAGCCCAAGGGCTGCTCGACTCGGCTCGGACCCGGTTGGCCAGGATCGACGGCCGGATCGACGTGGCCGGCCTCGACTCGGCGGTCGAGGTCCGGCGGGACCGGTGGGGCGTGCCCCACATCTACGCCAAGACGGTCCACGACCTGTTTTTCGCGCAAGGCTTCGTGGCGGCCCAGGACCGGCTGTTCCAGATGGAGATGTGGCGGCGGCAAGGTGAGGGCCGGCTGGCCGAGGTGTTAGGCAAGGGCTCGGTGGAGCGGGACAAATTTGCCCGGCTCTTCAAGTACCGCGGTGAGATGACCCGGGAGTGGAACAGCTATGCGCCGGACGCCCGGGAGATCGTCGCGGCGTTCGTCGACGGCGTGAACGGATACATTCGCGAGGTTCGCGATCATCCGCCGATCGAATTCGCGCTGCTCAACTTCAAGCCGGAGCCCTGGGCCTACGACGTGCCGCTCCAGCGGATGGCGGCGCTGTCGATGACCAGCAACGCCCTGACCGAGGTCGACCGGGCCAATCTGATCAACGTCTACGGCCGCGCCAAAGTCGAGAAGTTGTTTCCGGTCGATCCGGTCCGCCGGTTTGATCCGGTACCGGGGCTCGACCTCAAGGGCATCGGGGTTTCGTCGTTAGGCGCGGCCGCTCAGATGTACGCCGGCCTCGGGTACCCTCGGTTCGATGGATCCAATAACTGGGTGATCAGCGGCAAGCGAACGGCGAGCGGCAAGCCGCTGTTGGCGAACGATCCGCACCGGGCGGTGACGTTGCCGTCGCTCCGGTACCTCACCCACTTGGTCGGGCCGGGGTGGAATGTGATCGGCGCCGGCGAGCCGGCCCTGCCCGGGGTGGCCGGGGGCCACAACGAGCGGATCGCGTTCGGATTCACGATCGTCGGGATGGACCAGCAGGACGTGTACATCGAGAAACTCGGCCCCTGCCCGCGGGCGGCCGCCACGCGGTGCTATTGGAACCGAGGGGCCTGGAAGCCGGTGACTGTGCTTCGGGACACGATCCCGGTCAAGGGCGAGCCGGCGCGGGCAGTGGACCTCGAATTCACCGAGCACGGGCCGATCGTGAACGTGGATTCGACCGGCACCAAGGGGTTCGTGATCCGGTTCGTCGGAACCGAGCCCGGGACGGCGGGGTATCTGGCGCAGATCTCGATCAACCGGGCCCGCGACTGGCCGACGTTCAAAGCGGCGGCGTATCGATGGCGCCTCCCGACCGAGAACCTGATTTACGCTGATGTCGACGGCAACATCGGGTGGATCGCGGCGGGACTCAACCCGAACCGGACCTGGAGCGGCCTCTTGCCGGTGCCCGGCGATGGCCGGTTCGAGTGGCGGGGCTTTCTCCCGTTCTCGAAGTTGCCGCAGTCGTTCAACCCAGCCAATGGCATCATTGCCACGTCCAACAACAACATCATGCCGAAGGGCTATCCCCACCAACTCAACTATGAATGGGCCACGCCGTATCGGGCCACCCGGGTCACGAGTCAGTTGAGCTCCCGGTCCGACTGGACCCGCGCCGGCTTCGAACAACTCCAACATGACGAGCACTCATTGCCCGCCGAAGCCTTGGTGCCGGAGCTCCTCGGCGCCGCCAAGCGGCGGGGCGTGACCGGTCCGGCCATGGCCTTGCTCGGCCAGTGGGACTTCGTGATGCGGAAGGACGCCGCCCAGCCGCTGGTATACATCGCCTGGCTTCGGGCCCTGGGTCCGATGGTGTATCAGCCGTTGTTGGGCGACAAGATCGGCCGGCAGCGGGGCCGGGAATGGGATCTGCCGCTGCTGATTCGCCTGATCACGCGCCCGGTTCGCCAGGCGGCCCGCGACTCCGTGGTCCTCGCCGCCTTCGACGTGGCGGTGGCCAACCTCACCAAGGAATTCGGTGCCGATCCGGCGTCCTGGCGCTACGGATCGGTCCATGTCGCCAACTTCCGCCACCCGCTGTCGAATGCCTTCGACTTGGCGGCGGCCACCCGGGGTGGCGATGACAACACCGTCAACATGACCGGTGGGCCGGGATGGCTGCAGTCGAGCGGGGCGACGTATCGTGGAATCTTCGACACCGCCGATTGGGACAACTCGGTGGCCACCAGCGTGCCGGGCCAGTCGGGTCAGCCGGGGAGTCCTTTCTACGACAACCTGCTGCCACTCTGGACCAACTATCAGTACTTCCCGCTCGCCTATAGCCGAGGCGCGGTGGAACGAGAAACCAAACACGTACTCATGTTGATTCCCGCCCGGAGTTCGCGATGAAAGTCTTGACCGTGACGGCCGGGGCCGTGGTTTTTGTGGCGACGATGGCGGTGGGCCAATCCGCTCCCCAAGCCCGGGCCGACGGCGAGTCGGTGCAGGGAGCGTGGTCCGGGGAGGTGGCCGTGTTCAAGGGGGTGCCCTTCGCGGTGCCGCCGGTGGGGGCCCTTCGATGGAAGCCGCCGGTTCCCCGCCCGGCTGGAGCAGGTGCACGGCAGGCCACCCAGTTCGGGCCCTCCTGCATGCAGACGGATCGGTTGGGGGTCTGGAGCAAGGGCATCGCCGTGGTGTTCGGGACCGCCGACAAGATCTTCGACGAGCCGCTCAATCCGAGCGAGGACTGTCTCTATCTCAACGTGTGGACCCGGACGCCGGGGTCAGGCGCCAAGCCCGTCATGGTCTGGATTCACGGCGGCTCCAATCTCAACGGCAGCGGCTCCTCGAACTGGTACGATGGTGCGGCCCTGGCCCGTCGAGGGGTGGTGGTCGTGTCGGTCAACTACCGCTTGGGCGTGTTCGGGTTCTTGGCCCACCCCGCGCTGGCGGCGGAGTCGCCAGAGGGTTCGGCCGGCAACTACGGCTTGATGGATCAGCTCGAGGCGCTTCGGTGGGTCAAACGGAACATCCGGTCGTTCGGGGGTGATCCATCACGGGTCACCGTGTTTGGGGAGTCGGCGGGCTCGATCGACATCATGCATTTGATGGCCTCCCCGCAGGCCAAGGGGCTGTTCCACCGGGCGATTGCCCAGAGCGGGGCACCGATGGCCCCGATGCTCGACTTGAAGACGAGCGGCGGTTTCGGCGTCGCGCTCGCCAAACTGGTTGGGGCCGACACGGCTCAGGATCAGCTGGCCGCGTTGCGGGCCAAACCGGCGGCCGATCTTCTGGCCGCCCAGGACCGGATGTTTGCCGGCGGCATGTTGGTCGGCCCGAACGTCGACGGTTCGGTGTTGTCCGACATGACCGTCCGGATCTTCGAGCGAGGCGAGCAACTCAAGGTGCCGCTCTTGGCGGGCACCAACGCACTCGAGATGACCACGCTCCGGATCTACTTGCCTCGATTCGAGCGGACCGCGGAGGGTTATCGCAAATGGGTGACCCAGGCGGCGGGTGCTGGCGCGGCCAAGGTGCTCGAACTGTATCCGGCGTCGACCCCGGCCGAGATTGAAAGCGCGAGCCTCGAACTCTCGACCCACATGCTGTTCACTTGCCCGACCCGGATCGCGGCCCGGGCGATGACCAAGGCCGGCCAGAAGACCTATCTGTACCAGTTTACCCGAGTGGCCCCCGGCGGCGACAAACTCGGGGCATTTCACGCGGCGGAGATCAGCTATGTCTTCGGCAATCGGCTGGCGTGGTTCCCGCGCGACCAAACCGACGAGGCTTTAAGCGCGGCGATGGGCGACTATTGGATCCGGTTCGCGACGACCGGCAATCCGAACGGCGGCACCGGCCCGACGTGGCCGGCCCATGGCGGTGGCCGGGAGGAATATCTCGAACTCGGAAACCAGGTCACGCCACGGGCCGACTTGAAGCGGGACGTCTGTGATGCCCTGGAGCCGGCCATGCGGTCCGGGTGGGCAAAGCCTACTTCCTGACGGGGTCCATCTACCGGTCAGTCGGGACGCCGCGAAAAAGCGCGCGGACATCGATGTCGAGTTCCCGGCCTCCGGGCGAAAGCCACTGAAGTTCGACGGCGTATGAGGTGTCTTTTGGGCCTCCGGGTCGGGATACGTCAATCCGTTCGGCCTTGAGATCGATCAGCCAAACTTCCCGGACGCCGACCTCAAGGTATCCGTCGCGCTTGTAGTCCCGATCATAAATCCGCGATCCGACTCCGGAGACCTCGACGGCAAGCCATCGATCGGGCACGTTGTCCCACTGGGTGCCGGTGGGCGGTAGGGTACCGACCAGAATGTCTGGTTCCATTCGAATGCCGGGCCGAACCTGGACAAGCCCCGGTGCCGTCACGAACACCCGCGGCTCACTCTCGAGAAAAGTCCGGAGGATCGCGGCCAGCGAGGTCGCGACGATCTGGTGAGGCAGCCCGGGTGACGGGCTCACAAAGAGGATCCCGTCGAGGAGCTCGTAGCGGTTCCCGTCGTCGGGGAAATCGTCCAGTTCGTCGACGGTATAGCGACGGAGTGCAATGGGCATGGCCATAATCTGGAGCCTCGGCGTGACAGTTGGCAACTCGGCATTCCCTACAATGCCGACCTGCGAGACTGTACCGGTAACCCGAATCGCGCGACGAGGCGCGAAAAAACGCGGACTCGCCAGACTCACCGCCTTCTGAATCACGGCAGCCTACGGCCGCAGCTTCCGCCTGAAGAAGTCGGCCGCTGCCCCGCCCACCGTCAGCCAGTTGGCGTGCCGCATGAAGTGATGGGTGTCGTCTACGATCACCAGGGTCTCGAGCGGCACCCCGCGGGCCTCGAGCCGCCGCACCAAATCCGTGCTCTGGCTGAACCGGACGTTCCGGTCGTCGTCGGCGTGGATGATCAGCACCGGCGAGGTCCAGGTCTTGACCGACGACACTGGTGACGAGGCCCACGCGACCGCACTGGCTCGATCGGCGTCCGGCGCCCGCTCAAAGCGATCGGGGTAGAGAGCGTTTCGGGTCCGCTCGATGGTTTGGTCGTGAACACCGTGAATGTCGACCCCGGCCGCGAAGAGCCGCGAGTCGCGGCCCAAGGCCAGGGCAACTAGATACCCGCCGTAGGAGCCACCGTAGATCCCGATTCGTTTGGGGTCGACATTCGGCTGCCGCGCCAGCCACTCCGCCGCCGCCTTGACGTCGATGTACTCCGAGGCCCCGGCCGCCCCGGCCCGGGCGGGCCGATGGAACTCGAAGCCATAGCCGATGCCGAGCCGGTAGTTGACCGACAGGACGACATAGCCCTGGCTGGCCAGGTACTGATTGGTGGCGTACGCGTTCGAGTAGTAGTCGGAGTAGTGCCAGCCGAGCAGCATTTGGCGGGGCGGGCCGCCATGGACGTAGATGACCGCCGGACGTTTCCCGGTACCCGTCGAAGGCTCGAACAGCTGATTGTGAACTGTCACCCCGTCCGGGCTCTTGAAGACGACTTGTTTTGGCGTGACCAACCGCCCGGCCGGGTAGTCAGCGGGAATCCGGTCCTCCGCCAGCAGTCGGCGGGCGCCGCCGCCTAACGGCATCACGGATGCGAGCGGAGGCCGGTCGGTCGTGGCCGAGATGAACGCCAGGGTGCCGTCGCCGGTGACGGCCGGACTCCACTCCAGCCCTGCGCCCGGCGTCATGACTTCGGCCGCCGCCCGATCGACTGGCACCTTCACCACATGGCGGCGGTCGAGGTCGAGCGGGTCGGTGCCGGCGTTGGCGGTGAACACCATCCACCGGCCATCGGGCGACATCTTGATGTGCTCGGCCATGAACCGGCCCGGCGTCAGCAGCAGCGCCTCACCACCGGACTCGGCCATCGAATAGAGGTGGGGCCAGCCGTCCTGGTACGAGAGGAACACGATCCGGCCGGCGCCCCAATGCAAGTTGGTGCCGCCGTCGGTGCCGGGCACCGAACCCCGGAGGGTCTTCGGCGCGCTCCAGAGCTGGACGGCCACCCCCGTCGCAATATCGGCGGAGTAGATCGACCACGGTGCGGGGCGCCGGGCCAGCAGCGAATCGACCGCCCCGCCGGCTCCCGGGGTCCGGACGAAGGCCACCCGCCGCCCGTCGGGTGACCACCGCGGTGAGCGATCGCGGGTGTACGACGGCGCCAGCCAGGCAATCGGAGTGTCCGGGCCGCCATAGACGCCGATGAACGAATGGTCACCGCGGTTCGAAACGAAGGCGAGCTTCGACCCATCGGGCGACCACACCGGCGAGTCGTTGTTGCCCCGGGCATTGAACAATGGCTTGGCCGGTGCGGAGGCGTCGACCGGAACCGAGAAGAGCTGGCCGCCCCGCACGAACGCCACCACGTCGCTTCGCGGTGACAGCACCGGTTCGTCGCCGTCGGCAAGGAGTTTGGGTTCGCCGCCGGCAAAGGGAACCGCCCAGATCTGAACCTTCGGCGGCACCGGCGCAAACGTCGGATTGACCGGGAGGCCGTCGTCCCAGTTGGACCCGTGGTCGCCGCCCCGGACGTAGATCACCCACTGCCCGTTGGCCGACACGGCCACGCTGGTGAGTTCTTGGCCGTCGTCCGTTTGGTAGTTGGTCAGGCGCCGAGCCGCGTACGTCGGCCCCTCGGCAGCGTAGAGGTTCCGGAGGCCCCGCTCATTCAGCGCCCAGGCGATTCGACCGCCGGTAGCGGCGGCCGCGAGTTCGTTCGGGAACGGATAGGACCGGATCTGCTCGAGCGTGAATCCGGATTGGGCCGCCACCGGCTGGATGGCGAGCCCGATGACGGCGACGACGGAGAGGAACGGGCGCATGAGGAACCTCGGGGTTTAGCTGACGCGAACGACCATCTTGCCAAGATTGGTACCGCTGAAGAGGCCCAGGAACGCCTCCGGCATCTTCTCGAATCCGTCCACGATCGTCTCGGTCCACTTCATCTTGCCGGCGGCAATCCAGCCGGTCATGTCCTTGATGAAATCCGGCTGCCGCTGGCCGTGGTCCATGACGATGAACCCCCGCACCGTAAGCCGTTTCTTCAGGATATCAGGGACGTTCCGGATGCCGGGGCCGGCCTCGGTGGCGTTGTACTGCGAGATCAGGCCGCAGACCGCCACCCGGCCGAACGGCTTGGAACACGCGAGCGCCACTTCGAGGTGCTCGCCGCCGACGTTCTCGAACGTCACGTCGATGCCGTCGGGCGCCGCCGCGAGGACGGCTTTTCGGAGATTCGGCGTGGTCCGGTAGTTGATCGCGACGTCGACCCCGGCATTGGCTTTGAGCCAGGCCCCCTTCTCGTCGGAGCCTACCGAACCGATGACCGTGCAGCCGCGGGCCTTCGCGATCTGGCAGACCACCATACCGACCGCTCCCGCCGCGCCGGACACCAGCACCGTGTCGCCGTCCTTGAGTCCCCCGATATCGAGCAACCCGACATAGGCCGTGAGACCCGGCATACCGAGGGTGCCGAGATAGGCTTGGGGCGGGGCGACCGACACGTCGATCTTGACCAACCCCTTGCCGTCGCTGACGAAGCCCTCGCGCCAGCCTTCCATGCTCAGCACGAAGGTCCCGACGGGAAGATCCGGGTGCGCCGATTCTTCGACCCGTCCGACGGCCCCGCCACCCATGGCCACGTTCAGCTCAAACGGCGGGACATAGCTCTTGGCGTCGGTCATCCGCCCCCGCATGTAGGGGTCGACCGACAGGAACTGGTTCTTGACCCGGACCTGGCCCGGGCCGACCGGAGCGAGTTCTTTCGTGGCCAGGGTAAAATGGGCGGCGGTGGGCATCCCGGCTGGGCGCTGGTTGAGTTGGAACTCGCGGCTGATGACGGACATGGGCTGTCTCCAAGTGGTCAGGGGTGTTGGATCGCGGCAATTCGGTCGACGACCGCGGCCGGAACCGGCGCCTTCTGGTTGGTGTCGTAGTTGAACGCGACGACGATGCCGGTACCCTCGGCGGCCACGGCGTCATGCCGGGTGCTGACGATTCGAAACTCCGTCGTGAGCCGGTCGGCGCCGACCGCCGAGATCCGGGTGCCGACGAGCACGCGATCGGGGTAGGTCACAGGAATTCGGTACCGGCAACTCACCGAGTGCACGATCGGACCGACCCCCGGTGCCGCGAGCCCGGGCCGAAACCCGACCGTCTGAAAGTAGGCAATCCGGCCGCTCTCGGCGTAGCGAAGGTACACGGTGTTGTTGACGTGTTGATAGGCGTCCATGTCGCCCCACGCCACTTCGATGGCGAGGACGACGGGATACCCGGCCAGGAGCGGATGGGTTGGCGGTTCGGTCACGGTGCCAGGACGATCGGCGCGAGCACCGCAATGACCGTGACCACGACGACGACGGCGACGATGTCGAGCAGGAAGCCGGCCTTGGCCATGTCCCGCACCGAAATTTGCCCCGATCCGAACACGATGGCGTTCGGTGGCGTGGCCACCGGCAGCATGAAGCCGGTGGAGGCCGCGAATCCGGCCACCAGCATGAGGACTTGCGGCGGTTGGCCAAGCGAGGTGGCGAGCGCCACGGTAATCGGCATCATCATAGCGGCGACGGCCAGGTTCGAGGCCAGTTCGCTCAGAATCAACACCGTTACCGCCAAGCCGAGATAGATCACGAAGGGCGGGAACCCGGCCAGACCCGACAACCCGCCGGCCATCCAGGTCGTGAGGCCCTGTTTTTCAATCGCATCGGCGAGGGAGAGACCGCCCCCGAAAAACAGCAGCACATCCCACGGAATCGTCCGGGCTTCGGTCCAGGTCAAGAGCGGCCGGCGTTGCCCGTCCCGGGTGGTTCCGCTCACCAGGAACAGGAGCACGGCGCCGGTTACTCCGATGGCGGTGTCGGACAGCTTGGGAAAGAGATCGGCCAGCCCGGGAATGGTGAAGGTGCCGAATTCCTTCCGTTCCCGGAGGAACCAGGCGAGGGCGGTCGCGCTGAAGATGGCCAGCACCCGGGCCTCGCCGCCTTGAATCCTGCCGAGAGACGCCAAGCGGCCCTTCAGCATGTCGGCGGCGCTCGGTCCGAGGTCGGCCTTGCTTCGAAAGCAGACGTGGACCAGCAGAAACCAGCAGATCGGCAACAAGATCAGGGTAATCGGCATCCCCAGGGCCATGAACTGGGCAAACGACACCGACGTCCCGGTCAGCTCCTTCATGCCGCCGACCACGATCAAGTTGGGCGGGCTTCCGATCATCGTCGCGTTTCCGCCTAACGTCGCGGCATAGGCCACGCCCAGCATCAGGGCGGTCCGGGTCCGGTCGCCGTCTTTGCCTTGGGCAAACAGCGCCCCTACCGCCAGGGCAATCGGGTACATCATCGCGGCGGTGGCGGTGTTGGAAATCCACATCGAGATGAAACCGGTGGCCAGCATGATGCCGAGGACGGCCCGCTTGCCGGTCAGGCCGACGGCGAGCACCAACTTGTAGGCGATCCGGACGTGACTCTGCCAATGCTCCAAGGCGGTGGCCAGGAAGAACCCGGCCATGAACAGGAACACCAGATCATTCCCGTACGGTGCGGCCGCTTCCCGGCTCGAGGCCACGCCGAGTGCGGGAAACAGGACGATCGGCAAGAGCGAGGTGGCCACGATCGGGACCGCCTCGGTGATCAGCCAGGTGATCATCCAGGCGGTAACGCCCAGGGTTTTTCGGGCATCCGGTGAGAGCTCGCTCGGGCCGAACGCCAGAATCAGGGCGAAAAGAACCGGACCGGCCGCCCGGCCGACGAGCTTGGAATCGATTCGAGTCATGGGGTTGAGCTGCAAATATCCCCCCGAATGGGGCTTAAGTCCAATGGCCCATTGTGGAAACGGCCCCGAAGGAGGCAAACTCAGGGTGGTCAGGCTGGCACTCATTCTGCGCCTCTAGGCTGGTCATGCGACTTTGGTCCCGCTCCTCACTCCTCTTCATCGCCGGCCTTGCCGCAGGGCTCGGCCTTGGGCTCGGCATTGCGCAGTGGCGGGCGGTTCAGGAGGCCAAGCGGACCGTCACCACCGCGCAGGTGTTCGAAGACGTGATGAGTGCGATCCGGACCACCTTCGTCGACTCGCTGACGGAGGAAGAGCTCTACGTCAAAGCCGCCAAGGGTGTCGTCAGTACCCTCGGCGATCCCTATTCGGCGTTTCTCGGTCCGGCCGAGTTTCGAAGCTATCGGAATCTTCTCAGGGGCCGGGGCGAGACCATCGGCCTGAGCCTCGAAGCGGGGGTAACGGGGTTGCGGGTGTTGGCCGTCGTTCCCGGCACCGCCGCCGACCGAGCCGGGCTCAAGCCTGGTGACTTCGTCGACGCGATCGACGGGCAGCCCTCGGAACAATGGCCGGTCGGGCGGGCGCTGACCGCGCTGGAGCGGGACTCGGTGGCCATTCGAGTGCAGTCCCCGACGGACTCGGTGCCGCTCGAAGTCCGATTGGTTCACGAAACGGCGCAGATCCCGGCGGTCGGGTCGATCGTGCGGTTGTCCGACTCGGTCGGGTACTTTGCGCTTCGGAGCGTGTCATCCAATTCCAGTGCGGAGGTCCGATCGGCGTTGGTAGCCCTCCGGGCCTGGCAGCTCAAGGGCCTGGTGGTGGACCTTCGCGGCAATCGGGGTGGGCCGATCGACGAGGCCCTCCGGATCGCCGATCTGTTCCTGGCTCCGGGGCAGAAGATCGCCTCGGTAGCCAAACGGAGAATCAGCTGGGGATACAACGCGGCCGGCCCGGATGCCTACCCCGACCTCAAGTTGACCTTGCTGGTGGACCGGCGGACGGCCAGTTCGGCCGAGATCATCGCGGCGGCGCTCCGCGACAATCAACGGGCTGTCTTGGTTGGAGAACGGACCTTTGGGAAGGGGCTGATTCAGACCACGGTTCAACTGGGCGACAGCATTGCGGTGCGGCTGACGACGGGGCGATGGAAAGGCCCCGGCGGGGGGCTGATCGACGGGGGAATCCACCCGGATTCGGCGGTCCGCCCAACCGATTGGGAGGTCTCGCTCCGCCGGTCGTTGGGGCCCCGGACCGCGGTGGTCCGGTCGGTGCTCGCCAGGCTGGCCCGAGAGGAACGGGCAGCCGGGCGGCCGGCGGACTCGGTGGTGCTCGATCCGGCCAAGCGGGAGGTGATCCGGACCGAACTCCGCCGGAGCGGTCTGGCCCTGTCGCGTCGGTCATTGGCGGTCCATACCGTTCTGTTCGAATCCGAGCTCAGACGGTTGGTGGCGGCTGCCGATTCGCCGGCGGCGGCGGTACGGTTCGGGCTGCTCGCCGACCCGGTCGTCGTGGCTGGAGCGCTCGCCTTCAAACCATAGGCCCCCCGTCTGGGCGTGTCCTATGGCCGCCTGGTGCCCGCCACCTAATCCTCACCTGACGGTCGATTGTTACCTGGGAGTGCCGAACCCCGCATGGAGCGACGGGATCTCGAGAGTGAGCTGGAGCGGCTCCACTCCCACGGATATGCCTGGGCGATGCGCTGTTGCCGGGGCGACCAGACCGAGGCGGAGGACGTCCTTCACCTCGCCTACGTCAAGATCCTGGAAGGCAAAGCTCAGTTCGAGGGGCGCTCCACGTTCCGGACCTGGCTGTTCGGGGTGATTCGTTACACGGCTCAAGAACAACGCCGATGGCAATGGAATCAGGCGCTTCGGCTGGGGCGATGGTGGCGGGAGCAGCCGGCAGAGGTCGCGGGCCCGGTTGAAAGTCTGGCCGCCGAGGAATCCCGGACCCGGTTGCGGCACGCGATGGGCCGGCTCTCGACCAAGCAAGGTGAGGTCCTCCATCTGGTTTTTTACCAGGACCTCACGATTCAAGAAGCGGCCGACGTGCTGAAGATGCGGGTCGGGACGGCGCGAACTCACTATGAACGCGGCAAAGCCAGATTGCGAACGCTGTTAGGCGGGAGAGGGGGGGACCGATGAGCGACCACGACCAGGATCTCGAAGCGCAATTTCAACAACTCCGGCTGGAGGATGCCGCCCGGACGCCCTCGTTCGAGCGAATCCGGTCCCGTCGGGCCCCGGCCCGGCGGCGGCCGTGGGTGCCGGTGTTGGCGTTGGGTGCCGCGGCCATGGCGGTCGTGGCGGTGCTGGTCACCCGGGGGCGGCCCCATCCGGTGGCTGCTCCCTTCACCATCGCGGTCGGTGATCTCCGAATGCCGACCGATTTTCTCCTCGACGTGCAGTCGGTGCCGTCGATTGGCCGGTCGGATGATTGGTTCCCGAGTTTGTCGGAATCGAAAGGAAATCCTTTATGATGTCGCGTTGGTTGGTAACGGCCGCCGGGCTGCTCGCTCTGGCGGGGCCGGTTGTGGCCCAGGAGAAAAAGGACGACCGGTTCGAGAAGGCGTTCTTCGACCCGCAATTGGTGCTGCAGCGCGCCAAAGACATCGGGGTGACCGCCCAGCAACGGGCCGCCATCGTCGACGTCATCAAGAAGGCCCAGGTCGAGTTGGTGCCGCTCCAGATGGATATGACCGAGCCGGCGCTCGAATTGGTCGAGCTGATCGAGGGGGTCAAGATCGATGAGGCGCAGGCCCTGGCCAAGGCCGACAAGATGCTCAAGATCGAAAACGAAGTGAAGAAGGTTCAGATGAGCCTGATGATCCGGATCAAGAACCTCCTCACCAAGGAACAGCAGGACCGGCTCCGCCAGATCCGTGACGGCGGGCGGGGCGACGGACTCGGGGGCGACGGCGGGCAAGCACATTCACCAGCGGAGGGCTGAGATCATGCGACTCACGATGCGAACGATCATGGCGAGCGGCGGGCTCGCGGTTTTGGCGGCATGCTCCGAATCGAGTGGCCCGGGCGAGCAAGGCACGTTCGACAGCCGGCGGGTCAAGGATGGCTTGGCGACGGTGGAACAGGTCGGCGCCTCCCCGGTGTTGAAGAGCTTCCAGGCGCTCGGCGGCCAGCTGGGCGCGGCGGCCGCGGTGCCCGGTCTCTCGGGCACCGACCGATACCTGGCGGCGGTGCAACGGATTGCCGCGATCGTCCAGCCGGCGACCCAGGCGGCGTTGGTTCCCGTCATCCGGAGCGCGATGCTGGGCAAGACCTTGGTCTATGACCCGGCCACCAAGGGCTACGTCCCGTCCACCCGGACCGGAGCTCCGGCCAACGGGGTCCGCTTCGTCCTCTATCAAAACGACGCCGAAAACCGGCCGATCGTGGCCCAGGAAATCGGGACCGCCGATCTGACCGACACCAAGGCGTCGAGCGCGACTTCGGCCGGGCTTCGTCTGGTCGTCACCTCGAATGGCAAGACCTACCTCGACTACGCCTTCGACCTGAGCGGCACGATTGCCGTGGCGGTGGTGACCGTTGACGGCTACATGAGCGACGGCGCCAACCGGGTCGACTTCAAGATCACGACGACCGGTCAGCTGTTTGGCCGGGGCGGGACGGCGACGATCGACGCCAAGCTCGAAGTGGCGGCCCAGCAGTTCAAGATTGCGGCCAAGGTCAAGGGTCCGGCCGGCGGCGGCACTGGCGCCACCGAAATCGATCTCACGGTCACGGCGGGAACCGACGTGGTGGCCGTCAGCTCGAAGGACACCGGCAGCAGTCTTGACGCCAAGGTCACCGTCAATGGCAAGCTGTTCGCCACGGTGACGGGGACGTCGGCGAATCCGGTCATCAAGGGTGACGGCGGCCGGGAGTTGACCGCCGAGGAACTCACCGCGCTCGGTGAAGTCGTCAAATTTGCCGAGGGAGTCTTCGAGCTGATCGGCGGGCTCTTGGCGCCCGCCGGGGCGCTGCTGCTGATCGGGCTTGGTCTCTAGTGTTGGCGGGCGGCCGGCCCCGGTTCGCCGAACCGGGTCCGGAGCGGGGTTTCGAATCCGCGAGCCGGCCCGCCCCGAAATTCGAAGTACTCCTCGGGCAAGAGCCGCTCGCCTAACGACGGCGGGCGGCTCGACTTGAGCTGCGACAGCAGAATGGTAGCGCCCACCTCGGACGCCGACAGCCACTGGCCGGCCGGGAGCTCGGGGTAGAGGTGGGCGTACTCAAGCCGGAGCCGAGCCTCACGGATCAGGGTCATCATAGGTTCTGGTAGTCTAGCCTGCCGTCGGGAATCCGGAAGGGGTGGACTCTACACCACCAGGTTCATGAGCCGGTCCGGGACGAAGATCACCTTCCGGATGGCCCTGCCATCTATTGCACGCACCACGGCCGGGTCCTGGATGGCCCGTTGCTGCACCGCCTCCTCCTTGGCGCCCCGGGCCACCCGAACGGTACCCCTGGTCTTGCCGTTCACTTGGACCGCCACCTCGATGACGCTGTCCTGAGTCAGGGCTTCGTCCCAGGTTGGCCACTGGGCTTGGAACACGGTGTCCCGGCCCCCCAGGCGCTCCCAGCATTCCTCGGCAAAATGAGGCGCAAACGGCGCCACCATGATGACCATGTCTTTCACGATCATCCGGGAGCTGCAGTTCGAGTCCCGGAGGGCGTTGAGCAACTCCATCAGCGCCGCGATGGCCGTGTTGTAGCCCAGGCTTTCGAGATCGTGGGTCACCTTCTTCTTGGTGGCATTCCACTTGACCACGATGTCCCGGTGCAATTCTTCCCCGGTCAGGGTCCGGCGCTCGCATTGATCGACCAAGTCCCAGAGCCGGTCGAGGAACCGCCGCGGTCCGGCCAACCCGGCGTCGCGGAAGTCGCCGCCCTCCTCGAAGGGGCCGATGAACATCAGGAACAGCCGGAAGGCATCCGCGCCCCAGCGGGCGATGATCTCGTCCGGGTTGACGACGTTGCCCTTCGACTTCGACATCTTCGACCCGTCTTTGACGATCAGGCCGTGGGCCCGGAACCGTCGAAACGGCTCGTCGAAGTGAATCTGGCCCCGCTCCTGGAGGACCATCGCGATGAACCGGGAGTACATCAGGTGCAAGACCGCGTGCTCGTTGCCCCCGATGTACATCGGGACCGGGAGCCAGGCCTTCACCCGGTCCGGGTGGAGCGCCCGGTCGCCGACCTCGGTCGACAGGTAGCGATAGAAGTACCAAGCCGAGTCGAGGAAGTTGTCGGAGACATCGGTTTCGCGCCGGCCAGGCTTGCCGCAGGCCGGGCAGGGGACGTGGTACCACTCCTGGTGCCGGGCCAGCGGCGAGACGCCGGAATCGTCGGGCCGGAAGTCGTCGATGTTCGGGAGCAGCACCGGCAGGTCGCGCTCGGGCACCGGGACCGCGCCGCAGGCGTCGCAGTAGATGATCGGGATCGGGGGTCCCCAGTACCGCTGCCGGGAAATACACCAATCATGCAGCCGGTACTTGATGACCCCTTTGCCATGGCCGGCCTGTTCGAGCCAAGCGACGATGGCCGCGGTGCCGTCGGCGACGCTCTGGCCGTCGTATGCCCCTGAATTCACCAGGCGGCACCCGGTGGTTTCGCTCATGGCCTCGGTCAATGGCGTGGCGGCCGAGTCGGCCGGGCCGGCAATGACCCGAACGATCGGGAGGCCGAACTTGGTCGCGAACGCGAAGTCGCGCTCGTCGTGGCCGGGTACCGCCATGATCGCACCGGTGCCGTACTCCATCAGGACGTAATCGGCGATCCACACCGGCATCGGCTTCCCGGTGGCGGGGTTCTGGGCATGACCGCCGGTAAAGACGCCGGTCTTGTCCTTGTCGCCCACCTTCCGGGAGACCACGTCCTGGGCCGCCGCCGCCTTCTGATAGGCCGACACGGCGGCTCGCTGCTCGGGCGTGGTCAGCCGGTCCACCAACGGATGTTCGGGCGCCAAGACCATGAAGGTGGCCCCGAACAGGGTATCGGGCCGGGTCGTGAAGACCCGAATCGCGCTGCCACCGGCGGCAAAGTCGATTTCCGCCCCGGTGTTCCGGCCGATCCAATTCCGCTGCGACAGGGCCGTCGAGGAGGACCAATCCATCTTGGTCTGGTCGTCGAGATTTTGGAGCAGCCGCTCGGCGTAATCGGTAATCTTGAAGAACCACTGCTCCAATTCGCGTTGCTCCACGGCCGTTCCACACCGCTCGCACGCGCCCGCGATGACCTGCTCGTTGGCCAATACGGTCTTACAACTGGGGCACCAGTTGACCGCGGCTTTCTTCCGATAGGCCTTCCCGGCGTGATAGAGCTGGAGGAAGAGCCACTGGGTCCATCGGTAGTAGGCCGGCTCCGTGGTCGACAACACCCGGCTCCAGTCGAACATCCCGCCCAGCGCTTTCAGCTGGCGGGTGAAGTTTTTGATGTTCTTCGGAATCAGGATGCCAGGGTGGGTTCCCACCTTGAGCGCGTAGTTTTCGCTCTGGATCCCGAAGGCATCAAACCCGATCGGTTCGAACACCGTGTGGCCCCGGAGCCGCATGAACCGGCCGTAGACATCGCTTCCGGTAAAGGCGTAGCAGTTGCCGACGTGGAGCCCCTCGGCGGAGGGGTAGGGAAACATCATCAGGTTATAGAACGGCTTCTCGGCCTGATCGAGGTCAGGCTCGTTGGTCCGCCGTTCGGCCCAGCGCTGCTGCCACATGGGCTCGAGGGTCTCGGGGGTGTAAGTCATGGGGGGAATATAGGACACGGATTACCTTTCGTCCCATGCCTGCCATCCATCCGCTGACCCGCCGCCTCCAGTTGGCCGGGGTGGCGATTGTGGTTGCCCTGACCGCCCTCGTCTGGGTCATCCTCGAATTGGGCCCGGGGTGGCCGAAGCCGGCGATCATCGGCGGCTTTGCCCTGGCGGCCCTGATCGCCGTGAGCCTGGTGGAGCGCTGGTTCATGCGGATGATCATCCGGCCCCTCGTGGCCACCGAGCAGGTGGCGGTCAGGCTGGCCAAGGGGGATCTCCGGATTACCGAGGGCCAAATCCAGGCGGTCGGTGGGGGCCCGTTGACGGAGTCGGTGCGGCTCATGGTCTACGAGCTCCGCCGGCTGGTCGACGCCATTCGGACCGCCGCCAACGAGTCGGCATCCCTGTCGGCCGAGATCTCAGAGGCCACCCAACAGGTCATGGGCAGTACCGAGGACGTGGCCAACACCACGGCCGAGTTGACGGAACGGGCCATTGGGCAGGCGTCGCTGGTCCGAAGCGTGGCCGACGATGCCGGCCGGATTCTCTCGATTGCCGAGGACGTGGCCGCCGGGGCCACCCGGACCGCCGAACGGAACGCGGAGTTGGCGGCCTTGGCCCGGAACCATCAGGACCGGTTGGGGCAGAGTGCGGCGGCCTTGGAGACCTTGTCGCAGGATGTCCGGCGGGGTGCGACCGAAGCCGACGGCTTGGTCGAAGCTACCGCCGAGATTGAGCGGTTGCTCGACCAATCCCGGGCCATTGCCAAGCAGACTCGGGTGGTGTCGCTCAACGCCTCGATCGAGGCTGCTCGGGCCGGGGTGCAGGGCGAGGGGTTCTCGATCGTGGCCGACGAAGTCCGGAAGCTCGCGGCCCAGGCGGCCCAAACGGCCACCGCTACCAGCGAGACGGTCCGGGCCATTCTGGACCGGGTGTCGGCCACCCGGGAGCGGATGCATCGGCTCGGGCAGGGAGGCCTCCAGGCGCGGGACGCGGCAATGGCGGCCGTGGACGGGCTTCGGAGCGTGGCGCAGGAAGCCGAGGGCATCGACGAGTGGACGCGAGGTGTCTCGAGGGCGGCCAATGAGGTGCGGTCGCTGGTCGAAGCGATCGCGGGCCGGACCCGGGAGCTGGCGTCGGGGGTGGAGGCGCATGCGGCCTCCGCGGAGGAGATGGCCGCGACGGCTCAGGAACTCAATGCCGCCACCGAGGAGATTACCGCCTCGGCGGGGCATTTGGCTGAGGCCGGTGACCGGCTCACTTCGGCGGTTGGCACTCTCAAGCTCTGATCGGTCTCGCTCGAAGGGGAACCGTCCCTTTCCTTGACATGCCGTTCTTTGGGGTCTAGGGTATACAGACCCCATCTCAAGCGTTTCTCCTCGGCCCAAGAGCGTCCATGCGGTTCTCTGTCGGGTTCGTCGGCCGGCTTTGCTGGTTGGCGTTGGTTCCGCTCTTGATTGCGGGCCACCGCCCGGACCTCTATCTCATCACCCTCAAAGGCACCGGCCCGTCCTCGCGGTTGGTTGGGACCGCCAAACTGACCCCCGCCCGCTCGCCGTTCGGCGTGGCCACGACCCGGGACGGCCAGTTTGTCTTTTCCCTCGAAGTCGAGGTCCCCCAGTTGCCGCCTCCCACCACTTTCGGTCCGAACCAGACCACCTACGTGGCCTGGATTGCCTCAGCCCAGCTCGACCGAATCGAACGGATCGGGGCCCTGACGCCGGGGACACTGCTCCGGGGCCGGGTCGCGATCCCGAAATTCATGGTGGTGATCACGGCCGAGCCGAACGCGCTGGGGCAGAAATGGACCGGGCCGATCGTGATGCGGGGCACCTCGCCGTCGAGCTACCTCACCAACTTCAGTGGCCACACCATGTTCAATGGCGGGGTGCCGCAATGAGGCGGTTCCTCCGGGCCGTCGCCATGCTGTGGCTGGTGCCCGCGGGGGTGGCCGTCGCCCAAAAGCCGGACTCGACGAAGATGGCCGGCCACGAGCACATGCAGCATGAAGGCATGAATCACGGCACCGGTGCCAACCGGATGCCGCCGATGCCGAAGGGCATGAAGATGCCGATGATTCCGGGAATGGAGGGGGTCGCTCCCCGGATCACGCCGTACCTTCCGGGCACGGGGAAGGACCTGGCCACGATTCCGTTGGCGGTGCCCCGGAAGCTGCTCGACCTCAAGGACGGCGACTCTCTCGATTTGGCCGCCGGGTTCGTCCGCCGGACGCTCAAGGGCAAAGACCTGGTGATGTACGGGTTCAACGGCCAGTATCCGGGACCGTTGATCCGAGTCAAGCAATCGGCCACGGTCACCATCCGGTTCCGGAATCAGCTCGACTACCCCTCGGCGGTGCATTGGCACGGGATCCGGCTCGACAACCGGTTCGATGGCGCTCCGGGGGTGACCCAGGACGCCGTGCCGGTCGGCGGGGAGTTCATTTACCGCATCAACTTTCCCGACCCCGGGATCTACTGGTACCACCCGCACGTTCGAGAAGACATCCAACAGGATCTTGGCCTCTACGGCAACATGATCGTCGACTCGCCCGATCCGAACTACTACAACCCGGTGAACGACGAGCAGGTGTTGATGCTCGACGACATCCTGATGGATGACGAGGGGATCCTGCCGTATGGGGCCGAGGTCGGCAACTACTCGATCATGGGCCGGTTCGGCAACGTTTTTCTGGTGAATGGAGAACCTGATTACAAGCTTCAGGTCAAGAAGGGCGATGTCGTCCGGTTCCTGCTTACCAACGTGGCCAACACCCGGACCTTGAACCTGAGCATCGGTTCCAATCCGATCAAACTGGTCAGCGCCGATATCAGCCGGTTCGAACGGGAGGAGATGGTCGAGTCGGTGGTGATCGCGCCGGCGCAGCGGTATGTCGTCGAGGTCAAGTTCGACACCCCCGGCACCTACGCTATCACCAACCAGGTCCAGGCCCTCAATAACTTCCTGGGCGAGTTTCAGCATTCGGTCGACACCTTGGGTACCGTCACCGTCGCTCCCGAGCCGGCGTCGAAAGACTACACCCGCCAGTTCAAGAACCTCCGGGCCGTGGCGGCCGTGTCCGCCGAGGTCGAGCCATATCGGAAACACTTCGACCGGGCGCCCGACAAGGAGCTCCTCCTCAC
>JANMHX010000310.1:0-5719 GCA_031375485.1 Gemmatimonadota bacterium
GGCCGCCGCGATCGAGCCGAAGTCGTGAGCGAGTCCCTGGCCTGTTTCGGAGTCCCAATGCGGAAGCTTCTGCTCGTCGTGGCGCTGGCCATCGTACCGTTGAGTCTGGCCGCCCAGACGCCCTCGCCGGAGCTGCTCAAACGGCCCGAGAATGCCGCGCGAATTCGGGGGGCCATCGGATCCTCGGGTTTGAGTCCGGTCCAGATTCGGGCCCGCCTCCGCGCCCTTGGTTACGCCGAGAACTTGCTCGATCAGTTCCTCGAGACCCGGCCTGATTCGCTCGCAGGGCCGACTCCCCAGGCCGTTGAAGCCCTCCGGGCCCTGGGCCTCTCCGGGAGCGACGAGGCCGGTATTGCGGACGTGGTGCCCGGGCGGCCGGGCGAGCCCCGCACCGACATCCCAACCACCAAGCCCGGGCCGAAGATCTTCGGCCGCGAGGTGTTTGACCGCGTCACTAGTCAGTTCCAACCGGCGCTGTCAGGGCCGGTGGACGAGACCTACCGGCTCGGCGCCGGAGACGTACTCGTCCTGATCCTGACCGGCGACGTCGAGCTGACCCACCAACTCGAAGTGACCCGCGAAGGCTTCGTCCTGATTCCGCAGGTGGGCCAAGTCTTCGTGAGTGGCTTGACGTTAGGCCAACTCGATCGGGTCCTGGTCACTCGCCTGGGCCGGGTGTACAGCGGCATTGCCGGGGGCGCCAACGCCTCGACCAAGTTTCAGATCACCGTCGCCAAGCTTCGGACCAACCAGATCTTCGTGATCGGCGAGGTGGTGCGGCCCGGTTCCTATCAAGTGTCGAGCGCGGGCACGGTGCTCACGGCCCTCTATCTGGCGGGAGGACCAAGCGACAACGGCTCGTTCCGGCGGGTCCTGGTTCGCCGCGGCCAACGGGTGGTCGACTCGCTCGACCTCTACGACTACCTCCTCCGGGGCGACAACCGCCATGACGTCCGGCTCGAGACCGGCGACGTCGTGTTCGTGCCGGTCCGGACGCTGCCGGTTGAGATCGCCGGGGCGGTCGTTCGCCCCGCCATCTATGAACTCCGCGCCGGCGAAACCCTCCGCGACTTGGTGCAAAGCGCCGGCGGGTTCGAACCGACCGCTCTTCGGCGGCGGGTCCAGATCGACCGGATCCTGCCACCGGCCGAGCGCCGATCCGGGGGCCGCGATCGCGTCGTGCTCGACATTACCGAGGACCAACTCCAGTCGGATGCCCCGCCGTCGTTCCCGCTCGCCGCCGCGGATCGGATCACGGTGTTTTCGGTGTCCGAGCGCCGGCGGAACGTGGTGACGGTGCACGGCAATGTCTGGGACGCCGGCCAGGTGGGCTTCAAGCCCGGGATGCGGCTCAGTGAGGCGATCCGTCTCACCGGGGGCCCGAAGCCAGACGTCTACCTGGGGCAGATCCTGATCGCCCGGCTCAACCCCGACTCGACCAGAAGCCAACTCCGTTCGTCGTTCCGCGACTCGACCGGCGCGTTGGTCGACGACGTGGCGCTGGCCGAGGACGACGACATTCGAGTCTTCTCGCGGACGGATTTTCGGCCCAACCGCTACGTGGTGATTACCGGAGCGGTCCGGCGGCCGGGCCGGGTGCCGTTTCGTGACGGGATGACGCTCCGGGATGCGATCCTGGAGTTGGGCGGGGTCACCGAGGACGCACTGCTCTCGGATGCGGAACTGGCTCGGCTTCCCGCCGATCGGTCCCAGGGTGCGCTCGCGATCACCAGCCGGGTGGCACTCGATTCAACCTATTTGTTCGACCGGAGCCCTGCCGGCGGCTACAACGGCCCGCCGGGATTGCCGGCGGCCCGGAGCGGGGCCCCGGAGATCCGGCTCGATCCATACGACAACATCCTGATCCTCCGGCAGCCCGATTGGGAGTTGGCCCGGACGGTCAGCGTCGTCGGGCAGGTCCGCTTCCCGGGGCGTTATGTCCTGCGGAGCAAGACCGAGCGCCTGGTCGACATCATTGCCCGGGCCGGCGGGCTCACCAAAGAAGCATACGCCGAGGGCGCCGAACTCTACCGGCCCGAGCAACCGGAGCAAGGGGCCCCGATCAAAATCGGAAGCCGGATTGCGGCCAAAGACTCGACTCGGTCGCTCCGGGTCGACTCGGTTTTGTCGCAGCGCGTGGGCCTCGACCTGGCGAGAGCGCTGGCTGAACCGGGACGGCGGGAGAACCTGATCCTCCAATCCGGTGACTCGCTCTCTGTGCCTGAATTCCGGGCCACCGTACGCGTCCTGGGCGCGGTCAACGCCCCGACGTCGATCATCTATCGCCCGGGGTGGAACGTCTACGACTATGTCGGCGCAGCGGGTGGGGTCGCGCGGCTCGGCGACAAGGGCCGGTCCTATGTGGTGCAGCCCGGCGGGCGGCTCGAGAGTGTCAAATCACGCGGTCTGTTCTCGGCGTCCAAGCCGAAACCGATGCCGGGCGCCGTAGTGTTCGTGCCGGAACGCGATCCCAACGAGAAGAAGGACTGGGCCGGGGTTTTCAGCTCGATCGCTCAGATCCTGGCCAGCACCGTTGCCATCATCGTTGTGGCAACCCGCTAGGCCGGGCATCGTGCCCGTCCCGGCGAACGAGGTTGTGCGCGCTTCCTTCCGGATGGTAGTCCGGCACCAGGCGGCGGAGGCGATCCACCAGCTCATGATCCGGCGCCCCTGCCTGGGCCCGAGCCAGCAGTTCGTCGACGGCTGACGCCAACCCATCCGGCAGGTCCGGGTGCTTGGCCTTCAGCACCTTGGGGTGGTCCGTCGGCTCGGCCTGCTCTCGTCCGAAGAACAGTTCCTCGTAGAGTTTTTCGCCCGGCCGAACTCCCGTAAACTGCAACTCAATGTCCTTCCCGATCTCGAGCCCCGACAACCGAACCAGGTCGGTCGCCAAATCCACGATCTTGACCGGCTCGCCCATATCGAAGACGAATACCTCGCCGCCGCGACCGATCCAGGCCGCTTCGAGCACGAGTTGGACCGACTCCGGAATGGTCATGAAATAACGCCGCATGGCGGGGTGGGTCACCGTCACCGGGCCACCCGCCGCGATCTGTTCGAGGAAGATCGGCACGACGCTGCCCCGGCTACCGAGTACGTTACCGAACCGGACCGAAATCAGATTCCGGCCGGCCCGGAGCGCCAGGTCCTGAACCACCTGCTCCGCCACCCGCTTCGTCGCGCCCATGACACTGGTGGGCCGGACGGCCTTGTCGGTCGAGACCATCACCAGGCGCTCAACGCCGAACTCCACCGCCGCCTCGACGACGTTCCGCGATCCGCCGATGTTGTTGGTGACCGCCTCAACGACGTTGATCTCCATGAGGGGCACATGCTTGTGCGCGGCGGCGTGGAGCACGAGTTCCGGCCGATAACGCTTCAAGACCGCCGCAATGCGTCCCCGATCACGAGTGTCCGCCACGACCGGATCGATCACGAGGCCCGGGAAGCTTCCCGTCAGCTCCTGGGTGACGGAAAAAATCGAGTTCTCTCCGTGCCCGAGCAAGACGAGGCGAGCCGGCCCGAGCACGGCAACCTGGCGGGCAATCTCACTGCCGATCGACCCCCCCGCCCCGGTCACCAAGACGGTTTGCCCCTCGACCATGGATCCCAGACGATCGTGATCCAACCGAATCGGCTCTCGCCGGAGGAGGTCTTCGATCTGGATGGGGCGAAGGGAGGTAACGCTGACCCGCCCGGACAGGAGTTCGTACAACCCCGGGATCGTCCGGGCGGTGAGCCCCGCGGCGTGGGCAAGTTGGGTCAGCCGACGAATGACTTGGCCGGACGCCGAGGGAATGGCGATGATCAGTTCGTCAGCGAGGTACCGGTCGCGCCAATCGGCCAGGCGGTCGGCCGAACCGGCGATCGGCAACCCACGCAACTCGAGGCCATGCTTCGAGGAATCGTCGTCTACGAAGGCAACCGGTCTGATGCCAAGCCCGGCGTTGGAGCCTAACTCCCGCGCAATCAACTCGCCGGCCGAGCCCGCCCCGGCGATAATCGCCCGCCGCAGGGGTTCACCTGTCGTCCGGGTGACCGGATCCCGTCCGGACCGGTTTGCCAACACTCGAAGCAGGAAGCGAGGAACCGCGACGACCACCAGCGTGGCGAACCCGTCAAGCGCCGCCACGGAAATCGGAACCCGGACCTGTAGGTATCCGATCGCCGGGAGAAGCCACACGCCGGAGACGAATACCACGACCGCGGCGGCGCCTGCAGCCAGCCCGATTCGTTCCAACTCGACCAGGCCGGCGTGCCGCCACAGGCGACGGTAAAGCCCCGCGAAATACAGCGCGGCGACCTTGGTGCCAATCGCGAAAGGGAGGAATCTGAGGAGCGTTTCGGACTGCTCTGACGGGAGCGCGAGCCCCTCGAATCGCAGGACATAGGCCACGGCGAGGGAAACCGCGAACCCCAAGACATCAGTCCCCGCCAGGAACCGGTTCCGGACCTGCCATCGGACCGTCTGCTTCATCGATCCCGTTTCCGGCCAACCAATCGTCCGACCACGGGGATCGACGCCAAGGCAGCCTGAAGCTCGGTCACCGCTGGATCCGCCGACCGGCCCAACTCGGCGACGGACTCACCCGCCAGGACGGCGACGCTCCCGACGACGAGGCCGCCGAGCAGCGCCAACAACAGGAGAGGTATCAATCGCCGTGAGTCGGGCCGCACCGGCACCTCGGCCTGCTCGACCACCGTGATCGCCGGCGTGTCGCGAACCTCTTCGATCCGGGCCTGCTCGTAGGCCTCGGCGAGCGTCGAGACGACTTGCTGGCGAACCGCCACGGCCCGCTGAAGGCGGTCAGCGGCAAAGACAAGTTGCGGTGAGCTTCGGTAGTCCCGGTTCCGCTGCAGAAATACTTGGAACTCGTCTTCGGCGGCCCGGAGTTCTTGTCTCGCCTCGGCCAACCGGCGATCCGTGAACGCCCGCTCGGCCGAGGCCTGCGACTGCCGGGTCCGGAGATTGAACTCGTTGAGCAAATCCAAGAGCCGGGCATTTACGGCCCGGGCCAGCTCACCGGTCGGCATTCGGGTCGTTACCCGGACCACCCCTGTCCTGGTGTTCACGCTCGCAGCGACCCGCCGACCCAACTCGGCAATGACCCGTTCCCGGGTCAGCGCCGAATCCTTTTTGGCGATGCCGAGGAGTGGGGCCAAGTCAATCATCCCCCCCGCTGCGTCAGGAAACCGAGTATCCGCCATCGCACCAAGCACCTGACGACTCCGCACGAAATCCGCATAGAACTGCGGGCTTTGACTAGCCTCCGCACCGGAGACGGAAACCCCGAGCTGAGCCGCGAGTCCCGATAAAGCCGGCCCTCGCTTCGACTGGGCGATGAAGGCGGAGACTGAGGTATAGTTCCGCCCCTTCAGGAGCGAAACGGCAGCGCCCAGTCCTGCCAGCACCAACGCCGTGCCGACGACCCATCGCCGGTGGCGCACCAGGATGGCGACGACGTGGACCAGTGACACGGTCGCTTCCCCGGTTCCTGCCTCGACTCCGTTTGCCATTCGCCCTCATGCTCTGACGTGATTCCGGTCCGACTAGCGCCCGCGGCTGTCCATCCAGCTTTGCAGCATCACCAGTGTCCAGATCTGGCTCGACGAATGCGGGCCGAACGATAGGAAACTATTCCACGCCTCATCGACGGCAACTGGGTTCAAGAGGCCCTGACGACGGACCCGCGCCGGGCTGAGCAGGTCGCTCGCCCAC
>JANMHX010000071.1:0-3961 GCA_031375485.1 Gemmatimonadota bacterium
CGCTCCCGGGCTGTTGCCTAACACGTGGTTGCAGGCGGACAGGCGCCCCGGGCTCCAGTTTGACAAGCCGCGGCCGCGCCCCGATCTTAGTGGAGGATGGCGCGGCCGCTTGGCTCCGCGCGGCGCCCGCCGCTGAACCACAATCGTTAGGTAGCAGCCGGAGCCCGGTCCATGGATGAGAACCCACGCGGAGACCTGGACACGCTCGCGGCATCGATCACCGCCGCCGCGTTGCAGTTCGACATCGAGCGCCTACCCCGCAACCCAATAGCGCTGCCGTACGATGCGCCCGGTAGGCTCGGGGAGTTGGCATTCGTCTTCCTTCCGGACCAGCAGCTCATCGCAATCGATGCCCTCGTCGGCCATATTGCGGCTCTCCCGAAGCCCGTGCTCCTTGCTGCTCTCGCGACCAAGGGCTACATCGCCACGTGGTGGCGCGATGGGCTATCGGCCCGAGCCATCGCCGCCTGGGACCACAACGTTTCCAACGGGCAGCAGGGGTTGGAGCGGCGGGTTGCTGAACTCGGCATCACCGACTCCGACCTGGTCTTGGTTGAGACCACGCAGGCACGGCTGTATGTGCCGGCAGCTGCTCTGCGCCGCTGGGTTCGAAGCTACCGAATCGACATCCTCTGGCACCTGGTCGCCATCGCCGGTGATTCCAAGGCACGGGCCCGTCTTCTGTTCGGCCGCGGCGACGGATCCTCTTCACCAGGTGGTGGCTGCGTGGCGCCGGGACAGGTGCCCCCGGAGCGGTCGGGCTGATCCTTGACGTTTTGTTCTAGGCTGATCCTTTACACTCTGGGTGTATGCCGGAAGGCGCGACCCCGGTCATCGATGATGCGCCCGAGGCGTTCATTGAAACGACCCAGCCGGCAGTGATAGAAGTAGACATCCCACAGACCATCGTCGATGGGTTCGAAGCCAATATACTCTTCCAGCATCGAGTGGCTGACCGGCACCCGGTGGCTCGCCCAGCGAATGCCGCCGTTGCGGCTCACGCGCCGGACTTCGAAGTGGCCGGGGTATTCGGGGCCCGCGGGGCGCGCCGGATAGGGCCGCGGCGACGGGCGGTAGAGCGTTGCCGGGGGCTGTTGGTCGAGCGCCTCGTGCGGCCGCTCTTCGTTGTACTCCTTCCGCCAATGGTGAAACCGGGCCTGCTGGGCCCGGCACGTCGCCGCCGGGGGGCGCGTCGTGTCATCCTTGAGCGTGCGATGCATCCGTTCGTGTCGCGGATTCTGCTCGGGGTGCCCGGGCTCGATGAGCTCGGGCGTAATCCCGAGCCGGATCCACCAGGCGGACAGCTTGGACAGCCGCGCGAGGGCCATGCTGGCAAACGGCGCGCCGTTATCACTCCGCAGGCGCTCGGGAAGGCCATACTCGCGGAACAGCCGCTCGAGGACCACGGTGGTGAGCCGCCGGGTCGGGTGGAGCAAGCCTTGGCACGCCAGCACGTAGCGACTGTACGCGTCGACGACCGTCAGCGGGTAGCAGTAGCGGCCGTCGCGGGTCCGAAAGTGCCCCTTGAAGTCGATCGTCCAGAGCCCGTTGGGCGCGCTCGCCTGGCCGTGCGGCTTGCCGGGGTGCGGCCGCTGCGGGCGGCGCCGGCGCGCCGCGACCAGGCCATGGCGCTTCAGCCACCCGGCCACCGTACTCGGGGCGGGCAGCTCGTCGTCGAGCCGCTTGGCCACGAGCCACAGCAGCTTCTTCGGCCCCCACGTGGGGTGCTCCTGCCGGGCCCGCCGGACGGCCTGCCACACGTGCGCCGGGGTCGCATGCGGACACCCGTGCGTCCGGTGCGACCGATCCGTCAGCCCGGCCAGCCCCTCCGCTTCGAATCGCTCCACCCACAAATACCCCGTCGGGCGGCTGACGGCATACCGCTCGCACAGGTCGCGAAACGTGAACGCGCCCAACCGTACGTCCTCGATGAACCGCCGTCGCTGATCGACCACTGAAACCTCGCTCCATGGCATAGACACCTCCCGGTGCCCGCCAATGTGGTGCGAGTGTAAAGGATCAGGCTAGAATAATGTGTAAAGGATCAGCCCAGACTGTACCCCCTGCTACCTAACTAAGTGTTGCAGTCGGACGGGCGCTCAGGGCTTCGTTTGACAAGTCGCGGCCGCGCCCCGATGTTGAATCGGTGGACGGCGCGGCCGCTTGGTGTCGTGCGGCGCCCGCCGCTGAACACTAGTCCGTTAGACGGCTCAGGAAGAGGAGGTCGTCTTGTCATGAACCAACGCCTCTCCGCTTTTGTCCATGAGCTGTACGCCGACGGAGTCGCGCACGACGCGGCGGAACCCGACCGACTTCTGAAGCACCGCAATCTCGAACCCGCCACCGCCGAACTCCTAAGTCTCATCGTACGGATCGCCGGCGCCCGGCAGGTGGTCGAGATCGGCACGGCGAACGGCTATTCGACGGTCTGGCTTGCCGACGCCGTCGGCGAGACCGGCGGCCAGGTCGTGAGCATCGACACCTCCACGAACGATGACGCGCGCGCGAACCTTGCCCGCGCCGACGCGGCTGAGCCCGGACTCGCCACGCGCGTTGAATTCCGGCATGAGGACGGCGGCGGTTATCTGGCACGACTTGCCGACGGTAGCGTCGATCTACTGTTCCTTGACGCGGAGCGTGTCGAGTATCCGGGGTGGTGGCCGCACCCTGCTCGGGTCCTGCATCCAGGAGCGGTACTCGCGATCGACAACGTGCTCTCGCACGCGGACGAGGTGGCGCCGTTTCTGGCGCTCATAGCCGGCGAACCGGCGCTGGTCAGAACCACGATCGCGGTAGGCAAGGGCCTGCACCTTGCGTGGCGTCGCGGTGACTGATGCGCCGCGATCGTTGCCTATTCCGGGAGCCCCGTGCGCAACGCTCCCGAGCCGGGTCAGAGGTCCGTCCCAAGGACGCCTCAAACGTTCCTGCGACCGCGGATCGAAATCCACTGGGTCGACCCGTTGACCTCCACCGGTTCCATCACGTCGATCCCCTCGGGCGTGTGGATCCGGTTGAGATCGGCGATTCGCCCGACGATCGAGTCGCGTGACATCGGGTAGGTCGAGGGCCGAGTCTGGGCAGCGCCGCCGGAGGCGAACCCGGCGGCCAGGAGGCCTAACGTCAGTGATCGCACTGGTCATCCTCCGGACGACGAACGGGGGCGTTTGATCATTCGGCCGGGGCGGGCTCCAGTCGTCGCTCCGTTCGCCCACACCGGCACCCCGCCAACCCACACTCGGGACACGCCGGCGGAGAGGAGATGCGGTTCCGCCGGCGTTGCCCGATCGAGGATGGTCGCCGGATCGAACAGCACCAGGTCGGCGGGGTGGCCGGCGGCCAGGGTTCCGACCCTCGTGAGGCCGAGGTGGGCGGCCGTGAGGCTGGTCATCTTCCGGACCGCATCCTCCAGGCGGATCACCCGTTTCTCCCGCACGTACCGGCCGAGGACCCGGGGAAAGGCGCCGAACCCCCGGGGATGGGCGCCGTCGAGCATCCCGTCCGAGCAGATATTGGTGTGTTCCCAGGCCATGAGCCGGTCGATGTCGGGCTCCGCCATGCTGGTGGCCACGACGCTTTCAGTGGCCGTGGGGGAGGCGCCGTTCTGCACCTCGCCACGGTTCGGGCTCGCGGCGAGCGACTCCCGAATCAAGCCCATCAGCGTGGCGGCCGGATCTTCCCCTCGCATCACCGCGATCTCGGCCACCGTCTTGCCCTCATAGGCGCGGTTGGCGGTGAAGTCGCCGATCAGCAGGCCCTCGGGTCGGGCCAGCTCTCGAAGGATTCGCTCCGCTTCGGCGCGATTGTCGAAATCGCGCTTCGGGAAAAGCACCGTGAGGGTGGATTGCCAGTAGGGATAGGGATAGATGTCGGCCGTGACGTCGATCCCGCTCGCGCGGGCCCGGTCAAGCACCCGGATCAGGCTGTCGGCCTGACCCCAGAGCGGGATCATCGCCAGCTTGAC
>JANMHX010000336.1:0-16402 GCA_031375485.1 Gemmatimonadota bacterium
GGCGTAGCGAATGAGTCCGCGCGGACGTTGGAGGCGGGTCATCACGTCATCGCAGGCATCAATGCACGCAGTACAGCCCACGCACTCCATCTGCAGGCCCTGCCGGATATCAATGCCGGTGGGACAGACCTGGACGCAGCGGTTGCAGGCGACACAGTCACCCGCGCCTTCCGTGCCGAGTTTGCCGCGGGGTTCACCGCGCTTCGCGTCGTAGCCGATGACGAGGGAGTTTTCGTCGATGAGCGCGGACTGCAGCCGGCCATAGGGGCAGGCCACCAGGCACGTCTGCTCCCGGAAGTAGGTAAAGTCGAACATGATGGCGGCCGTCGTGCCCGCCATCAGCAGAAACGCGGTTGGATGCTCCGCCGGTGACGACTGAACCCAGTGCGCCAACCGTTCGATGCCAACGAAATAGGCCAGGAACGTGTGGGCCAGGAACAGCGCCAGGAGCAGGAAGACGGCCCACTTGAGGACCCGCCGAGGCTTGAGGCCGGGCTGCCGGTCGAGCGCCAGCGTGCCGGTGCGGCCGCCCTCGATCAACCGCTCCAGCGGCCGAAAGAGAAACTCCATGTAGACCGTCTGGGGACAGCCCCAACCGCACCAGAACCGGCCGAACAGTGCCGTGACCAAGAAAATCGAAACCCCGGCAATCACGAACAACAGCATGAAGAGCAGGGTGTCCGTCGGCAGGAACGTCGTGCCGAAGATCGTAAACTCGCGCCGGGGCAAATCCAGCAGGATCAGCGGTTTGTCATGGAGCCGGAGGTACGGGATGATGAAGAACACGAACATCAGCCCGTAGGCGACGATCCGCCGTTTCTGCCAAAAGGCTCCCTCCGACAGGTTGGGTCGAAGCCAGCGCCGCGACCCGTCGACGTTGAGCGTCGCGAGTACCCGTTCGGAGGGATGGGTCACTTCGTCGTCGCCGCCGGCTGGGCCGCCGCGGCGGTGGCCGAGTCGACATCGATGCCTTGGGGCGGCTTGGCGACTTTCGGCGTGGTGCCCTGCAGGGTCAGCACATACCCGGCCACGGCGACCAGCTGGTCCGGCTTCAGGATCTTGCCCCACGGAGGCATCCCTTTCGCCGCGATGCCCTCGGTCACCGTCTTGAAGATCTCGAGCGGCCGGTTGCCGTGGAGCCAGTACCGGTCGGTCAGATTTGGGCCGATCTGGCCCCCACCATCGGCGAGGTGGCAGGAGGCGCACATCGTGCCGAACGTGGCCGCTCCGAGCGCCCGGTTCGCGGGATCGGTCGAGGCCGTCACCAGGCGCTCGGCCGTTATCCCGGCCAGCGGGTTGTTCTTCGCGGCCAGGATGGCGGCTTGGGCCATGTCGGCTTCATAGTCGGCCAGCCGGCCTTTGCCGATCCCGATCACCGGCACGTTCAGGACGTAAAGGATGCTGAAGATGATCGTGACCCAGAAGGTGGCCAGCCACCACCGGGGCATCGGATTGTCATACTCCTTGATGCCGTCGTATTCGTGGTCGAGCAGCCGGTCTTCCCCGGGTTCACTCTTGGGTTCGTGACTCATGGTCGGTCCCCTTTCTGGGTGGGGCTGGTTGGGGCCGCGTCGTCAAACGGCAGGTGGGCGGCACGGTCCATTTCCCGTTTCCGCGAAGGGAGAAAGGTGGCGATCACGATCCCGATGAACGCGAGAACGAACAGGATCAGCGCCACCTCGGCGTAGCTCGACAAGCCCGCGTTGCTCATGATGTCGGTGAGGCGCATGGTTACTGACCGCCTCCCGCCGCCGCGAGCTTGATGTCTTTGCCAAGCCGTTGCAGGTACGCGATCATCGCGACGACTTCCCGATCCGCCAGGTCGGCAGGCCCGCCTTGGGCCGCGATGCCGGCGGCAATCTGCTTGGCTTGTGCCCGGGCCTGCTCGGGGGCGTTGGCGACGGCGTCCCCGTACGGCACGCCGAGCATGGCCATCACGTCGACCTTCTTCTGGATCGAGGCGAAGTCCAGCGGGTTCTTGTGGAGCCACGGATAAGGGGGCATGATCGACCGCGCCGTGATCTGGGGCGGATTGTCGAAGTGCCGGAGATGCCAAAGGTCGGGGTACTTGCCGCCGACCCGGGCCAGATCCGGCCCGATCCGGCGGGAGCCCCAGAGAAATGGATGGTCATACACGGACTCGCCGGGCTTCGAGTATTCGCCATACCGTTCCGTTTCGTACCGAAAAGGCCGGATCATCTGCGAGTGGCAATTGAAGCACCCCTCGCGGATGTAGAGGTCTCGACCGGCCAATTCGAGCGGCGTGTATGGCTTCACCGAGGCGATGGTCGGAACGTTCGACTTGATCAGGAACGTCGGGATGATTTCGAACAATGACGCCACGATCACCGCCAGCGCCGTCATGACGGTGAAGGTCACGGGCAGGCCTTCCCACCGCCGGTGCCAGCCGGCTCGGGCAAACCGGGCCCAGGCGCCACCGGTCGCCACCGTCGGGGTGTCTGGGAAGGTCCGGGCCAGCGGCGCGGCCCGGATGACCGGCTCCTCGTAGGTGGCCGGCCGCGCGCCCCACGTCTTGAAGATGTTGTACCCGAACAGCACCATGCCGAGGATGTACAGCGATCCGCCGACCGCCCTGAGCAAGTACATCGGCATCAACCGCATCGTGGTTTCGACGAAGTCGGGGAACTGGAGCCGGCCGACATCGTCGAACGCCCGCCACATCAACCCCTGCGTGAGCCCGGCACTGTAGATGGCCGCGGCGTAGAGAATCATCCCGAAGGTGGCCAGCCAGAAATGCAGCTCGGCGAGTTTGATGCTGTGGAGTTTGGTTTGAAAGAGCCGGGGCAGGAGCCAGTAGATCATCCCGAACGTCAAGAACCCGTTCCAGCCCAGCGCCCCAGTGTGGACGTGGGCGATGATCCAGTCGGTATAGTGGGTCAGGGCGTTGACGCTCTTGATGGACAGCATCGGCCCTTCGAACGTGGCCATGCCGTATGCCGTGACCGCCACCACGAAGAACTTGAGGATCGGGTCGTCGACGACCTTCCGCCACGCGCCGCGAAGGGTGAGCAGTCCGTTGACCATGCCGCCCCAGGAGGGAGCCCAGAGCATCACGGAAAAGAGCATCCCCACCGTCGAGGCCCACTCGGGAAGCGCGGTATAGTGGAGGTGGTGGGGCCCGGCCCAGATGTACATGAAGACCAGGGTCCAGAAATGCAGAATCGACAACCGGTAGCTGAACACCGGCCGGTCGACCGCCTTCGGCATGAAGTAGTACATCAGACCCAGGAACGGCGTCGTGAGGAAGAACGCCACCGCGTTGTGCCCGTACCACCATTGCATGAAGGCGTCTTGGACGCCCGCGTAGATCGAATAGCTCTTGAGCGGGCCGGCCGGGACCGACAAGTTGTTGAAAATGTGGAGGATCGCCACCGTGACGACCGAGGCGATGTAAAACCAGATCGCCACGTACAGGTGGCGCTCCCGCCGCTTGGCGATCGTGCCGAAGAAATTGACCGCGAAGGTCACCCAAACGGCCGCGATCGCGATGTCGATCGGCCATTCGAGTTCGGCGTATTCCTTGGCCTGGGTGAAGCCCAACGGCAGCGTCAGCGCCGCCGCGACGATGATCAGCTGCCAGCCCCAGAAGTGGACCCGGCTCAGCGTATCGCTGAACATCCGGGCCTTGAGGAGGCGCTGGGACGAATAGTACGCCCCGGTGAAAAAGGCGTTGCCCGCAAAGGCGAAGATCACCGCGTTGGTGTGCAACGGCCGGAGCCGCCCGAAGCTCAGGATCGGTCCGAAATTCAGAGCAGGATACGTCAGCTGGAGGGCGATCAAGAGCCCGACCAGCATTCCGACGAGACCCCACACGAAAGTCGCAAAGAGGAATTTCCGGACGATGTCGTCATCGTACGTAAAAGCATCAAGTTGGGCGTTCATCACCGCTCCCGGGATTGGTTTTGGAGTTCGCGAAAACTGGCGATCCAACTCTGAAGCGGAGTGCAGGCGACCATGAAGACTACTTTAGGCGAGGAACTCCGCCGCCCGCTCTGCGATCATCACGGTGGGGGCATGGGTGTGGCCCGACGTGGTGGTCGGCATGATCGACGCATCGGCCACCCAGAGGTCCTCCAGTCCGTGAACCAAGAGGCGGTCGTTGACCACGGCCTCGGGCCCTCGGCCCATCCGGCAGCTCCCGACCGGGTGATAGAGGGTCTCGGAACGACTGGGGACGAACTGTCGCAAGTCGGAGGCTCCGCCGGGGAAGAGTTCCGGCCCCCGATACCGGTCGAGTTCGGTCCGCTGAGCAACCCGCCGGGCCAGCTCGACCCCCTGGATCATCAACTCGAGGTCCCCGGCGGCGCGGTAATAGTTGGCGACGATCGTGGGCGGGGCGGCCGGATTCGCCGAGGCGAGCGACACGGCCCCGAAGCTCTCGGGGTGAAGGAGAACGCAGGCGATGGTGTACCCGTGGCCCGGCGGGTTGGCGAATCCATGGTCGACGAAAAACGTCGGTGCGAACAGCAGCTCCATGTCCGGTCGGTCCGCCCCCGGCCGGAGCCGGACGAACGCCCCGGCTTCCGCCACGTTCGAGGTGAGCGGTCCGGTCCGGCCGATCACGTAACGAAGGACGTTGCCGAATCGCTCGGCGTCGGCCAGGGTGACCGGCTCACGACAGTGATGCATGACCCCGCAGACAAGGTGATCCTGGAGATGCTGCCCCACCCCGGGGAGATCGTGGACTACCGCAATCCCATGGGTCCGAAGATCAACGGCCCGGCCGACCCCCGAGAGCAGCAGCAGGTGAGGCGACCCGATGGCGCCCGCGGCCAGTACCACCTTGCCCGATACCCGCTCCAACCGCCCCTCCGACAGGTACTCGATGCCGGTGGCCCGCCGGCCGTCGAACCGGATCCGTTGGACGACGCTGTCCGTCAAAATCGTGAGGTTCTTCCGGCGGCGGACCGGGCTGAGATAGCCATCCGAGGCGCTCACCCGAGTGCCCCGGGCCTGGGTCACCCGAAACAGGCCGGCGCCGTCCATCCGGCCGGCCGTGAATCCGTCGTTGCCCGCCACGCCCTCGGCCGTGGCAGCCGCGAGCAAGGCTCGGGTCACCGGATTGACGGTTCGCAACGGGCCAACGCTGATCCCAACCCGGCCTTCGGACCGGGCTACTGCCGCCGGCCACTCCGCCCGCTCGAGCGCCGGCCCGAGGTCGTCCCACGCCCAGCCCCGGTTCCCGGCCCGCGCCCACCCATCCAAATCAGCCCGAGCCGGCGGGGTCCAGATCATCGCGTTCATCGCGCTCGAACCACCCAGCAATCGGCCCCGCGGCCAATACAATGATCGGCCGGCGGCGCCGGGCTCGGCGGCGGTCGAGAAGTTCCAGTCGTACCGGGTTTTGAACAGCTTGGCGAATCCGGCGGGGATCCGGGATTCCCGCGGAATCGTTCTCGGTCCGGCTTCGACGAGGAGCACCCGGATCGCCGGGTTCTCCGACAGCCGGCTCGCCAACACACAGCCGGCTGAGCCGGCCCCGACCACGATGTAGTCGTACATCCGGCTGACGATAGCAGTTTGCCGCGAGACCGGCTAGGCTTGCAGATCCCGAATTTGGATCGCTCCGTGAACCCGGTCTGGCTCGGCCGACATCGGTTGGCCGTCTATTATTTCCTCGCGCTGATGATCGCCATGGCCGTCATGGCGGTGTCGGTGGTCTGGCCCAACGCGCCCGACGTGATCGGGGGCCTTCGCGCCTTCATGCAACGGGAGCGACAGACCGCGAGCTTGGTGAGCATCGTGGGATACGCGGTCCGCGAGCAACCGCTCGCGTGGTTGATCGTCGTATTCGCGGCCGCCCCGACCCTCTCGGCGTTGCTGGTGAGCGCGGCCCTCGGGAGTGGCGCACTTGGGCGCTTGCTCCGCCGGCTCCGCCCCTGGCAGGCCCCCGAACATCAGGCGCCGGCGCTCCGGTTCTACGGGCTGTGGTTTGCCCTGTCAGGCTTGGTGATGGCGTGGTACTACTGGCAGGGCAGCCGGCATGGGACACCCGAGGCGTTGGCCTTTCGGGAAGCCGCCCTGGGCGGGTCGCCGGTGGTGATCGCCGCAGGTCTTTTCCTGGGCCATTTTCTCGACGAGGGCGGGACGCTGGAGGAACTGGGCTGGCGAGGCTTTGGCCTGCCCGCGTTGCTCGAACGGCTCGGCTCGCCGCTTCAGGCCAGCGTGATTTTGGGGACGATTTGGATGCTCTGGCACCTGCCCCGCGAAATCCCCGGTCTGCTCGCCGGGGTGCCGCTGATCCCGTTCCTAAAGGCTCAGGGCGCTTTTCTCGTCTTGACCGTGTCGCTCTCGGTACTGTCGACCTATGGGTTTCTCGAGACCGGGGGAAGCGTAATCCCGGCCGTGGTAATCCACGGCGGTTCGAACGTGTGGAGCAAGGCGCTCGCGGCCCCGCTCTACCCGGCGGTGACTTGGGCGGTTGAGCCCCGCACCGCCATCATCACGCTCCTGGCCCTCGGCGTCGTCGTCATGAAGCAGTGGCGTTGGGCGGCTCCGCCTGGAACGCCTGGTGGAGCGCCACCTCGAGCGGCCCGCTCGTGAGCACTCGGAGCGCGTTGACGATCACCGCGACGTCGATCGCTTCCTGAACCAAGGCCCCGACGGTTGGGATAATCCAGCCGATCCCGGCCAACACCATGGCCACGGCCGAGAGGCCGAGGCCGACACCAATGCTCTGCTTGGCGATCCGCATGGTGCGCCGGGCGATCGCGATGGCTTCCGGAATCCGGGTGAGGTCATCCGCGAGCAACACCACGTCAGCCGCCTCCGCGCTGATCCCGCCGCCGGTGGCGGCGATGGCGAGCCCGACCGTGGCGGCGGACAGGGCGGGGGCATCGTTGGCCCCGTCACCAACCATCATCACGTGGTGCCCTAACTTCGCCATTCGGGCCACGTAGCCGACTTTGTCTTGGGGGAGGAGGTCGCCGACGGCGTCCGAAACGTCGAGCTCCGTGGCGGCGGCCTTGGCGTTGACCGTCCGGTCGCCGGACAACAGGATGATCCGGGAGATTCCGAGCGTCCTCAATCCCCTGATCATGGCTTTGGCCGAGGGCCGGAGCCGATCCGCATAGGCAATCGTCCCGGCGGCCTGGTGGTCGATCGCCACGTAGGCCCGCAACCCGGCCCCATCCGCTTCCTGCAGGAACGAGGCGGCGGCCGCCGGCTCCCATTCTTTGAGCAAGGTCAGCGCCCCGATCGTGACCCGCCGTCCCTCGACGGTACCGGTGACGCCCCGGCCTGCCGACTCGATCACCTGCTGGGCGGCGGGCAGGGCGACGCCCGATGCCATGGCCGCTTCGACGGTCGATCGGGCCAACAGGTGACCCGATCCCTGTTCGACCGCGCCGACGAACCGAAGCAAGGCGTCCGCGGTGAGCGGCGCGATCGGCTGAACGGCCGCCACCATCGGCCGGCCGATCGTCACGGTCCCGGTCTTGTCGAACAGCACAAAGTCGATCTTGGCCAGTTGCTCGAGCGCGGTGCCGTGGCGAACGATGATCTGGTGCCGGGCGGCTCGGTTGACCCCGGCCAACATGGCTACCGGGGCGGCCAGAATCAGCGGGCAGGGCGTTGCCACGACCAGGACGGCCAGGACTCGGGTCGGGTCGCCTGAGATGAAGTAGGCCAGTCCGCAGGCCGCGATCGTGATCGGGGTAAACCAGACCGCCACCCGGTCGGCGAGTCGCTGGATCGGCGCCTTGCTCGCCTCGGCACTCCGGACCAGCTCGACGATCTTGTGGTAGAGACTGGCATCGGCCCGGGCGGTGGCCTCGAGGGTGATCGGCCGGTCGAGGTTGACGGTGCCGCTCGACACCACATCGCCGGGGCCGACCGAACGGGGCAGGGTCTCCCCCGTGATCCGTGACGTATCGAGCGATGAAGTTCCTGAGTGGACCCGGCTGTCGCACGGGATCATCTCCCCGGGCCTGACTAGCAGGCGGTCGCCGACCGCCACCTGCTCGACGCCGATGTCCGTGACGGCGTCGCCTTCGAGTCGGTGCGCCACCCTCGGGGCTTGGGACTCGAGCTCGGCGACGGCCTGGCTGGCCCGGCGGGCCGCGGCCAACTCCAGGGCCTCACCACCGGTCTGCATCAGGACGATGACGAGTCCCGCGGCGGGTTGGAGCAACACTACTGCCGTAATGATCGCGAGCGAGGCGACTAAATCAGTGGCGAACCGGCCCGCGAGCACACCCTTGGCCGTGTTCCAGACGATCGGGAGACCCAGGCCGACGAGTCCCGCCAGCCAAATGACCCGCTGCGCGTCGGGCGCTGAAATGAAACGCGGGGCCAAAAGCCCCGCGATCAACACCAGGAGGGTGGCGAGGGGCTTGACCATTACCCGGCCCTGGCGGCCCTCGCACCGAGATGACAGAGCGAGAACCCGACCCCGCGGACGGTTTCGATATGGGGGTCGGATGCGTACTTGAGCAGCTTCCGCCGGAGGTTCCCCACATGGACATCGACCACGTTGCTCTCCGGGTCGAAATGCATGTCCCAGACCTTTTCGAGCAACGTCGTGCGGCGGATTACTTCCTCCGGGTGAAGCATGAAGTACTCGAACAGTTGGAACTCCTTGGCCGTCAGATCGAGCCGCTTGCCGTCGATCGTGGCTTGATGGCGGAGGCGGTCCAGCTCGAACGGTCCATACCGGAGCACCTCGAGGCGCTCGGCACCCCCGCGCCGGTGCAGGGCCCGAAGCCGGGCCAAGAGCTCTTCGAACCGGAACGGCTTGGTCAAGTAGTCGTCCGCGCCGGCGTCGAGCCCCCGGACGATGTCTTCGACCGCATCCCGGGAGGTCAGCATCAGAATCGGCGTGCTTCGGCCTTCCCGCCGGAGCTCCTGGGCCACCTGAAATCCGCTCTTTTTCGGAAGCATGACGTCGAGCAGAATGACGTCGTACTCATAGACATGGGCCAACATGGTGGCCTCTTCACCGTCCGGCGCGACATCGACGACGAACCCTTCTTCTTTGAGCCCTTGCTCAATGAACCCGGCGACCTTGCGGTCGTCCTCCACGACGAGAAGTTTCATGGGCGAAGGTTAGAACGGCCTCGCTGAAGGTGGTGTCAACCCTTCATGAAGGCTGCTTCACGAAGCGGGTACGGTCAAGATAAAGAGGCCCCCGGGTTGGGGGACCGCCGTCAGGTCCCCGCCGAGCAGCCGGGCCAGGCGGCGGGACAAGGCCAACCCGACCCCGTGGCCGGCCCCGCCCTCGAACGCGGCGGTGGTGTAGTAGATGTCGAAGATCCGGTCCACCATGTCGGCGGACACCCCCGGCCCCTCGTCGGTCACCCGGAACTCGACGAACGGTGGTTTCGCGGCAACGTGGACTCGGACCGTGCTTGCTGCCGGGGTGTGACGGATCGCGTTGGTGAACAGGTTGACGAAGATCTGCTCGATCCGGTGCGAGTCGGTTCGGCAGAGCAGCCGGTCTTCGGGGGGCGGGCCGGCGAGCGTCACCTGCTTCTCGGCGGCACTCGGCAAGCAACGGTGCATCGCGGCCTGGACCAGGCTGCCGCAATCGACCTCCCGGACCACCGGCTTGAGCCGATCGTCGTCGAGTCGGTTCAGGTCCAGGAGATCGTTGACCAACGACACCGCCTGCTCGGCGGCCTCCAGGATTTCATAGGCGCCTCGCGGTACGGTTTGGGGATCTTTCTTCCGGATCAGCATCTCCGCCCACCCATAGACCGCCGCCAGCGCGTTTCGAAGCTCATGGTTGACCATGGCGAAGAACCGCTCCCGGCTCCGATGAAGCTGCTGAACCTCTTCGAGCAACCGGGACGTCCGCTCATGGAACTGGGCGTTCTCGACGGCCGAGGCGACGATACTCGCCAGCAGCATCGCGATCTGAACGTCCTCGTCTGAGAACTCGGGGGCACCGATCTTCTCGGTCAAATAAAGATCACCGAGGATCCCGTTCCGCCCGATGATCGGGACGCCCAAAAACGAGGCCATCGCGGGGTGGTGGGCCGGAAATCCGACCGAGGCCGGATGCCCCCCGAGGTTGGAAAGCCGGACGACCTGGCCCTCCCGGATCACCAACCCCAAAATGCCCTTGCCCGTCGGGTGGACCCCGATTCGGCGGTACACCTCCTCCGGCATGCCGGCGGTCGTGAACGAACGGAGGGTCCGGTGGTCCGGCCCGAGCAAGCCCACGGCGGAGTATTCGGCCCCCAACAACTGCCGCGTCAACTCGGCGACCCGCTGAAGGACTCGGTCCAAGTTGAGTTCACCCACCAGTTCCGGGGTGGCCCGAACCAGCTGTTCGATCCGGTCGATGGGGTGGCTCGTCATCAGAGAAATGTACTGACCTTCGCGCGACGCCGCCGGGCCCGGTTCGAGGTTGTTGTCGGCGGCTTCATAACGGCTTCACATTTGCCTCGCTAGTTTCGCGACTAACTCGGACCGGAAGGACCTCGATTGATCGGCGGAAAGATCCTAGCGGCGACCGATGAATCAGCCGAGGGACGTCACGCGGTTACCGTGGCCCAGACTATCGCGGAGGGGTGCGGGGCGCCGTGGACGGTGCTGACCGTGACGCCTCTTCACAGCATGGGCCCGGTGGCCGCCGGGCTCCTGGTGTCGTCGACCGATTCAGTGGCAGGCGCTGAGGCGGTACCTGAGTTCGAACGCTTCAAGACCTGGCTCAGCCTGGGCGTCCCCGGGGCCACCAACCCTCCTGAACTGGCGCTGGCATTCGGGATTCCTGGAATCGAGATCAGCCGGTTCGCCCGGCTTCGGGACGCTGACATGATCGTGTTGGGCCGCCGGGACCGGGCGCCCGATCGCCCCCTCTTGCTCGGTGACACCAGCGACGCGGTCGTCCGCCGGAGCGATGTGCCGGTGCTGTTCGTACCGACGAGAGTGACGGCATTCAAGCGGATGGTGGTGGCGCTCGACGGGACCGACCGGGCGCTCGCGGTCCTCGAAGCGGCCCTGGGCCTGGCGAAGAAACTCGGCGCTGAGTTCCGGGCGCTGATGGTCGAACCGGACCTGGCCGATGAACGCGAGGTGGGCTTGGGCAGTCCGATGCCCAGGGCCCGGACCATCCGGTTGGCCGAGTTGCTCCGGCGGGTGCCCGGCGGAGTGGGCCAGCCGCTGGCGATTCGGCAGGGTAACCCGGTTCAGGAAATCCTCGCTGAGCTCCAAGAGACCGCGGCCGACCTCCTCGTCATCGGATACCGGCGGGGTGGCCCGCCCCAGATCATCGGGCCGACGGACGTTGCCCGCAACCTGCTCTACGCAGCGCCGGCGGCGGTTCTGACGGTTCCGCTCTGATCGACTCTGAACGACTCCTCATGGTAGGCTCAAGCTAGCTTGAAGTAGGTCCGCGTAAATCTCTCGGTAGACCAATCCGGAGTTGCGCAATGACCAGAAACATAGGGACCGCCGATCGGGCCATTCGCCTACTCGTCGGAGTGCTCGTGTTGGGGCTCTTTGGTGCCCTGACCGGGCCATGGAAGTACGTCACGCTGCTCGGCCTGATTCCGGTCGGCACCGCGTTGACCGGGAACTGCCCCCTCTACACCTTGTTCGGGTTCTCGACCTGTCCGGTCGATCCGAAACAGGGAAACCGCTAGGAGACCCCCATGACACTCCGCTCGATCTTGGTTTCGCTCGATGGGTCGCGGTTCGCCGAGACCGCCCTGCCCGTCGCCGCCCGATTGGCGCGGAGCGCAGCCGCCAGCCTCAATCTCGCGATGGTCCATGAGCCGGTGATGGCCATGGTGCCGGCCGCCGACATCCCAATCACCACGGGCCCGGATGACTTCAAAATGCAGGTCGACGAAAAGACCTACCTCGCCGCCACGGCCCAGGAGTTTGGAATCGTCGGCCCCGGACCGGTCGGATTCACCTTGCTGGAAGGCTTGGCCGGTCCGGCGCTCGTGGAACTGATCGAACGGAAGGCGCCGGACCTGGTGGTCATGGCCACCCACGGCCGGGGGCCCCTCAGCCGGTTTTGGCTCGGAAGCGTTGCCGATCACGTGGTCCGGCACACCTCGACGCCGGTGCTGCTGCTCCACCCCCGGGAGGGTGCGCCGGTGCCGGCCTCCGAGACGAAGCTGCAGACCTGCCTCGTCCCGCTGGATCGATCGGCCGAGGCTGAAAAAATCCTCGGGCCGCTGGTCGAGTTGGCCAAGCTGACCCAGGCGCACATCACGCTCCTGCACGTGATTGAGCCGATCCTTGGGGTAACGGGCGCGGTCCCGCCCTACCCGCTGCCGGTCCCGGCCGAGGCCATCGAGTCGCTTCGCACTGACGCCCAGAAATACCTCGACGGCGTCGCCGATCGGCTCCGGGCGGACGGCTTGGCTGTGGCCACCAAGGTCATTGTGGGGTTGGGCGTGGCCGGCACCGTGCTCGACCAACTCGAGCAAGGCAAGATCGATTTCGTGGCCATGACCACGCACGGAGCCCGGGGATTCCGACGGCTCCTCCTTGGGAGCGTGGCGGACAAGGTAGTTCGGGGGGCCGGGAAGCCCGTACTGGTGTATCGCCCCGCGGCCGCGGAGGGGTGATTACTTTGGCGGGAGCGCGGGGTCAAGCGCGCGACTGTGACCGGAGAACACTCGATGGCCTTGGGATTTCGTTACGCTGCGCTGGTGTGCCTTGGAAGCGGTGCGGCGGCTGGGCGGGCCGCAGCTCAAACCGCCGCTGATTCCGTTCCGGCCGCGGTGACGCCGGCCGCCATTCTGGAGGGCAAGTCGTTGTTCGTTGGCGAGGGCCTCTGCTTGGCGTGCCATGGTGCCGACGCGAAAGGGTCGATTGGTCCGGACCTGACCGACAACATTTGGCTTCACGGTACCGGAAGCTTTGCCGAAATCGTGGCCCGGGTCCTGGCCGGCGTGTCGTCGGAGCAGAGCAAACTCGGACAAATCATGCCGCCACGGGGCGGTTCCGGCATCACCGATGAACAGGTACGGGCCGTGGCTGCCTACGTCTGGAGTCTGCGCTACAAGCCCGGCCGGCCGTAGCCGACGGAACGGCCGCGGCCCGTGACCGTACGGTGCCCATCCTAACAGGCCTGCCTAGCCGGCAATTGACCCTCCGCCGGGCCACCCCGTAGTCTTCGCTTCATGTCAGCCAACCTTTTTGATTGGATCGGCGGCCTCTTGGGCGTCGAACGCGCCATCCTCTGGCAGAAACTCATCCAGCTCGGGGCAATCTGGCTGTTTGGCTGGTTCGCCAACCGTCTCGTCAAGCTCGTCGCGCGCCGGATCGAACGGTCCGTCGATGATGGCGACGATGCCATCCTGAGTGCGGCCGAAAAACGGGGCCATACCATCGCGCAGTTGGTCCGAAGCGTCGGGCGGGCCGGGCTCTTGTCGGCCGTCCTCCTGCTCAGCCTCAACCTGTTCGTGGACATCAAGCCGTTGCTGGCCGGCGTCGGCATCTTGAGCTTGACGATTTCGTTCGGGGCCCAAAGCCTGGTCAAGGATTTCATTGCGGGGTTTTTCATTCTGTTCGAAAACCAGTTCGTGGTGGGCGACATCATTCAGATCGGCGAGAAGACCGGCACCGTCGAACGGATGACGCTCCGAATCGTGACCCTTCGGGACGTCCGGGGGGCCATTCATATCATTCCGAACGGCTCGATTGCGATGGTCAGCAATCTGACTCGCGGGTGGTCCCGGGCGGTGGTCGATATCGCGGTGGGCTACGACAGCAACCTCGATCGGGCATTGGATGTCGTCCGCGACGAACTGGCGTCGTTCCGGCGGGATCCCGCCTGGGCGGCCCGGCTCGAAGGAACCTCCGAGGTATTGGGGGTGGACAAACTCGGGGACAGCGGGTTGACGATTCGGACTCTGGTCCGGACCGTTGCCGGCTTCCAGTGGGAGGCAGCTCGGGAATTCCAACGGCGGCTCAAGAATCGGCTCGACGCCGAGGGCATCGAGATCCCGACGCCCCAACGGATCGTCCACCCTCGGCACCACGGATCCAGGGGGGATTCGGACCCGCTCGGTCCGGGCTGATCACCTGGTGGGTGGGCTCTTCCCATCCGCTCGACCCTGCCTAACTTACCGCTCGCCAAAGGCAGGAGCCGCCGTGTCGCTGTCCCTTTACAACACCCTGACCCGACGGGTCGAACCGTTCGAGCCGATCGCGCCACCGCGGGTTACCCTCTATTCCTGCGGACCGACGGTGTACAACTACGCCCACATCGGCAATTTCCGGACGTTTCTGTTCGTCGATCTGCTGCGCCGGTGGCTCGAGGCCAGCGGGTACGACGTCTTTCACATCATGAACTTTACCGATGTCGATGACAAGATCATCAAGGCTGCCGCGGCGCAGGGGATCTCCATTCGAGATCTCACCCGGCCCTATGCTGAGGCGTTCTTCGAGGATCGGGATTACCTCGGCGTGGTTCCGGCCCACGTCTACCCCCGAGCCACCGATTTCATCCCGGCCATGGTGGACCTGGTTGCCGGCCTTCTGGCGAATGGGACGGCCTATCGCGGCGAAGACGGGTCGGTCTACTTCGGGATCGACCGGTTTCCAGCCTACGGTCAGTTGTCGCAACTCGACAACCGGGAGCTCAAGGCCGGGGCCGGCGGCCGGGTGAGTGCGGACGAGTACTCCAAGGAGAACGCCCAGGATTTCGTGATCTGGAAGGCCGCCCGACCCGAGGACGAGCAGGCCGGCGCCGCCTGGGACGCTCCATTCGGGCGAGGACGTCCCGGGTGGCACCTGGAGTGCTCCGCGATGGCGCTCAATCTGATCGGGGAGCGCTATGGGTCCCGGGTCCTCGACATCCATACCGGGGGGGTCGACCTGATCTTCCCTCACCACGAGGACGAGATCGCCCAAAGCTGCGCCTTTACGGGTGAAGCCCTGTTCGCCCGGTACTGGCTCCATGGCGAGTTCCTGAATATCCGGGGCTCGAAGATGTCGAAGCGGTTCGGCAACATCACGACCCCGCGGGACCTCCGGACTGATGGCGTGGAGCCGGCGGCCATTCGCCTCATGATGTTTCAGACCCACTACCGCCAGCAACTCGATTTGACGGACGAAGGGCTCGCCGCCGCCCGCGAAGGGGCCCGTCGGCTGGGGGAATTCGCCGACCGCCTGGAGCGAGCCGGGGTGGCGAAAGGGGCGGGCGACCCGGCCTGGGCCGGCCCTGCTTCCCAGCTGGACACGGATTTTCGAACCGCCCTCGACGATGACCTGAACGCCCCTCGAGCGGTCGGCGCGGTCTTCGAGTTCCTCCGGGAGGCGAATCGGTTGCTCGACGAAGGCCGGGTCCCGTCCGCCGCCGGGAAAGCGGCCTTCGAGATGGCCAATCGGGTGTTGGGGGTTGCCCACCGGGCCCAAGGCCGGGTCGAGATCTCGGCCACGGCGGTCGACGGGGCCGGCGGTCCGTTGGCGGACACCGCTCCGGCGGAGGCGGCCGAACGGCTGGCCTGGGCCGCGCGGTGGGCCAGCCGGCGTTCGGAGGCCAAGCGGGGGCGGAACTTTCCCGAGGCGGATCGGGTTCGGCGGCTCCTGACCGATGCCCGGTTCGAGATTCGGGACCGGCGGGACGGGAGCGCGGAGGTTGTGGACCTGGGTTAATTCGGCAGCCGCCCTACCGAATACACCCCGAACATTCGTCGGGCGCCGGTCGCTGGTCCGCCGGGCTCCCGGTTTGCCGGCGGGGGCCCCGTTGACGCATGAGCTAAGTTGCGGTAAAATAAGGGTCTGTCGATTCTGCGGGCCAGTTCCGCTGGCGTAGCTCAACTGGTAGAGCAGCTGATTTGTAATCAGCAGGTTAGGGGTTCAAGTCCCTTCGTCAGCTTGGGAGCGCGCAGAACACAATTAGGGCTGACACGAAACCCCGCTTTCGGTCGAGCGGGGTTCCGTTTCGGGTGCTTGGCGTTCGTTAGGCACGGTGGGGTGGCCGAGTGGCTAATGGCAGCAGACTGTAAATCTGCCGAGCTAACGCTCTACGTAGGTTCGAATCCTACCCCCACCACTGTGGGCAAGCAGGTTGGTAGGACCGAGGGGAACGCGGGTGTAGCTCAGTTGGTAGAGCATCAGCCTTCCAAGCTGAGGGTCGCGGGTTCGAGTCCCGTCGCCCGCTTCGTCGGGGATGTTGTTCGGCAGTTGCTTGCGTAGCTCAGTCGGTAGAGCACATCCTTGGTAAGGATGAGGTCACCGGTTCGATCCCGGTCGCAAGCTCTGGGACGTGGGGTGGTCGGTCACAGTGGGCGGGCGCGATGCCCGTCCCTACGGAGAATCAGGGAGATTTACCATGGCAAAAGCGAAATTCGAGCGGACCAAGCCGCACGTGAACGTGGGCACGATCGGCCACGTCGACCACGGGAAGACGACGACGACGGCGGCGTTGACGAAGGTGTCGGCGGAGCAGGGTATGGCGACGTACATCCCG
>JANMHX010000342.1:0-27736 GCA_031375485.1 Gemmatimonadota bacterium
GCCCCAGTAGCCGCGGTCGGCGGGATCGGTGGGATAGCGGGCGTCGATGAACGGCATCAACTCGTCGCGAATGAAGGCAAGGAACTTGTCCGCTCCGCCGCTGGTGACCGCGGGCCGGAGCACCCCGGCCACCGGCATGCCCCCTCCCTCACGGTCCTTGACCAGCACCTGAGTCAGATCGCGGGACCGGATGAAACTGGCCTGCATGATACTCGAAGCCCCCGGATACCCGATCCCGACCGCAATGAACCGCGGCGTATCGCTCATCATCATGAGACGCAAGTGGTCCTCGTCGACGATGAACCCATTGTGGACGTCGGTCATGTAGACGACCGGGAACCGAGTCGTCTCGCCGGGGATCATCGGGGGCAAGAGGACCCGGATTTCAAAGGAATCACCCACGGCCTTCGACATCAGCCGATGGGTCGTGACCGGCGCCACGGTGATGAGCGGCTGAGCAACCACCGGCGCGGCGGCGAGGCCCACGAGCAGTCCCACGGCGGCGAGGCAAATCTTCATGGTGATCCCTTGAGGCTCCTGTTGTGGTCTTGATGTTGCCACCCGGCGTGCGAGACGTCACTCGCTCCAATCTATCCCAGGGACGAAGGCCAAGCCACCGGATTTTCACCGGCCGGCCCGGGGGGCCAGATCGCGGGAATACTGGCTCAAACCCCCGCCAAGCCGTAAGTTCGCCGGCATGGAACGATGACCCCGAACGATTCTCGGAGAGGAACCATGACCAACCGATTCAGTTTGATACTGACCGTGGGAGTGCTGGCATCCGCCTGCGCCGGCGACAAGGCCGCCACCCCGGCCGCGGACGGAGCCGCGGCCCAAGCCGCGATCGACCAACTCCACGCCGACTACGCCACCCACTTCAACCTCCACCATGACTCCGCCGTCGCCGCGCTGTATAGCGATTCCGCCGTGGCCCTTGGCGCCGACGGCGGTGTCGAGATGGGCAAGCCCGCGATTCTCAAAGGGCTGCAACGGAGGTTGGCCGGCTCCCCCACCCTAACGCTCAACGCCGCGGAGACCAAGATCTTCGGCGACCGGGCCGCATCCCGCGGATCCTACACGATCGCCATGACGCCGCCCGGCGGCGCCGCCGTCACCCTGGCGGGGAATTACATGACGGAATTCGTCCGCGAGAACGGGGTCTGGAAGATCGGCGGGGTCGTTACGAACTACGACGCCCCGCCACCGGCCGGAACGCCGCGTGATACCACCCCGGCAGCCGGACCGGTGCCCCCGGACAACGGCAAACTCAAGGAACTCGTCGCCGCCTACACCGAGCACTACAACCAAGGCCATGCGTCGGTCGTGGCGGGCCTCTACACCGATAGCGCCTTCTCCGCGTTCGGGGATGCCCCGGCCAAGCAGGGCCGGGCCGCGATCGAAGCGTATCTCACCGAGCAGATGGCGCAGGGTTCACCCCAGCTGACGATTCACGCGGTCGAGACGACGGAGTTCCCGGACGGCTGGGCGATCGACGGCGGCTGGTTCGAGATCAAGGCCACGACACCCCAAGGGCCCGCCGGCCGGATGGGAGGCTACATGCTGCTCGCCCGCCGCGGGGCCGACAACAGCTGGAAGATTCATTGGAGCATCACCAACATCGGGCCGGCGCCGGCCCCGGCCCCAGCCAAATAGGGAAACCGCACGGCCCAGGGAGATCGGCTCCAAGCCCGACCCGATCCGATCTCCCACCGCCCGCTCAAATCCGATCCAAATCCGAGGAAAAAAGATGAAGCCCGGGTGACCGGCTGGTACTACCCTTGTGGTGGTCCCAAATCCACCTCCCCCGGAGCGAACAATGCATACGAATCTCGCGGAATTGACATATGAAAGCATACCAAATATAGTAGAACGTATGCGAACGACCCTCGATCTACCCGACGGCCTGGTGGAGGAAGCCAAGGCCATGCTTGGCTACAAGTCGAAGACCGATACCATCGTCTTCGCGCTCGAAGAGCTGATTCGGCGCCGGAAAATCGGGCAACTGAAGAATCTGTTCGGTGCGGTTCAGGTCGAGGTCGACATTCCGGCCTCGCGGCGGCGCCCCGGCTCCCGGTCAGAGACATGATCTGTGTCGACACCTCGGTCTGGATCGCGGCCTTTCGCGACGCCACCGGCATCGAAGCCCGGCACCTCAGCGACTTGCTCGACGCCGACGACGTGATCCTGCCGGTCCCGGTCCGGCTGGAACTGCTCGCCGGCTCGCCGCGCAAGGCGCACCGCCAGTTGCGGGACCGCCTGTCGGCCGTCCCGCGGGTGGTTCCTGATGAGGCAACCTGGGTTCGGATCGACACCTGGGTCACCACCGCCGTCGAGGCCGGCCATCGGTTTGGCTTGGCCGACCTCCTGATCGCCGCCACCGCGGCCGATCACCAGGCCAAACTCTGGTCTCTCGATTCCGATTTTGTCAGGATGGAACGACTGGGCTTCGTGTCCCGTTATGCCCCAGGGAAACATCGCGGAAACGCCTGACGCCCGGAACCGCCCTACGGCGACGGCAAGTCGGGGGCTCGCCCCGACCAATTGTACCGCGCCGCCACCTCGCGGGCCTCCGCCTCGGAGAGTCCGTGGCTGGTCCAGTTTCTCCGGGTCATTTGGACCAATCCATCGGCATCGCCCGCCGCCTTGAGGTCGCGCATCAGGTTGCCCCGATACTCCCGCCGGCAGCCGAGGGCGTCGGCCACGACCGAGATGTAGCACCGAACGCCAACCTCATCAGTGGCCAGATCGCACCACTCGCGCTGGCAGGCATGAGACTTCGTGACGACGAGATCGGCGCCGGTGGTCCGGAGCGCCGACCAGAGTTCGGCCCGGATCGACCGCCAGCGACTCGAGTCGAGTCCGGTGATGCTCGGCCCGCAATCGTAGTCGAGGTCCGGGGGCGCTTCGACTACCCCCAGATACTCGAGTCCCGGCACCGACCGGAGAATGACCCCGACCTGATCGGTGTCCTCTCGGGCCCTCCGCTCGCCGTGGTGGTGACCACGTCGACCAACGTGGCCGTGCAGCGCCGCTCGTCTCGATACCGACTGGCGCCAGGGAATCCGGCCCGCCCCGGCCAGCTCGGCCAGAAACGCCGCGGCACTGGTGGTCTCGAACGGGAGGGCGTGGCGGTCCCGGCCCGTCACGACGTCGCTGAAGTGCACGTCGCACGACGGGCACCAATGAACCACCAGCGATGGCCCGAACGCCGCGATCCGCTCGAGTGTCGTCGACGACACACCCTGCCCCTTGGCCACGTCGCCATGGTGATCCCAGGTGACCCCACAGCAGAACTGGACGCCGGCCACCGCGACGAAGTCGAGACCCAACGCCTCGAACACCGCCACGACGTCGGCGGCCAGGTCAGGCGTGCGGAGAATGTTGCATCCGAGATAGAGGACAATCTGGCGAGGCCGGGAAGGCGGTTCCCACCGCTCGAGCCAGTGAATCGCCTCCGCCGGCACCTGGAGGTGCTTCAGGTCTTGCGGCCGGCGATAGTAGGCCGCGTAGTCGAACGTCATGGACTGCCCGAAGACGTCCGGACGTCTCGACCGGAGTTCCGAAGCCGGAGCAACAGCACCAGCACGCCGGACAGCACCAGCGCGCCCGCCAGCATCCACAGCGCGGCCACCATACTTTGCGTGGCATCGCGAATCTTCCCGACCAGGAACGGACTCGCGTAGCCGGCCAAGTTCCCGACCGAATTGATCCAAGCGATCCCGACCGCCGCCGCGGTACTGCTCAAGATCGCCGTCGGGAGCGACCAGAAGCAGGACATGGCCGAGAGGATTCCGGCGGTGGCCACCGTCATCGCGGCGATGCCGGCCCACCCGCCCACGCCGGGCAGGGCGCTTACCACGAGCGCGATCCCACCCAGAAACGCCGGACCCGCGACATGCCAGTGCCGTTCGCCGGTCCGGTCGGAACGCCGTCCGTTCCAGGTCATGGCCACCCCGGCGGCCAACCACGGAATGGCCGAGATGAACCCGATCGCCAGGTTGTCGGTGGTGATCGTCTCCTTGATGATCTGCGGCAGCCAGAACGAAATCGCGTAGAGGCCGAGCGCCAGGCCGAAGTACACCGCGGCGAGAATCCAGACTCGGGGATCGGTCAGTGCCCCCGCCATGGTGGTACGGTGGCCCCCGGCCGCCTCTTTCGTCCGCTCGTCCTCGGCCAACCGCTCGAGCAGGAGGACTCGCTCGGGTTCCGTCAGCCACCGCGCCGTCGCCGGACCATTGTCCAGGTAGAGCAGTACGACCACGCCCACGAACGCCGACGGCAATCCTTCGAGCAGAAACAGCCACTGCCAGCCGGCCAACCCGCCGAGGCCATTGAAACTCCCCATGATCCAGCCCGACAGCGGGCCGCCGATCACGCCAGCCACCGCCACCGCGGTCATGAACGCGGCAATCATCCGAGCCCGGTGGGTCCGCGGAAACCAATAGGTCAGGTAGAGGATGATTCCCGGAAAGAACCCCGCTTCGGCGACCCCGAGAATGAACCGCATCGTGTAGAACGCCGGCGCCGTCGTGACGAACATCGTGGCCGCGGACACCAGGCCCCACCCGATCATGATCCGGGCAATCCAGATTCGGGCCCCGACTCGGTGGAGAATCATGTTGCTCGGGACTTCGAACAGGAAGTAGCCGAGAAAGAAGATCCCCGCACCGAGTCCGTACACGGTGTCGCTGAATCCGAGATCGGACGCCATGCCGAGCTTGGCGAAGCCGACGTTGACTCGGTCGAGGTAGGCCACGACATACGAGACGAACAGCAGGGGAATCAGCCGGCGGCCGACCTTGCGGTAGGTGGCAGCCTCGAAATTGGTCACGGGGTTCGGACTCCTCTGGACGGGGATCAGCGATGATCCGGGTCAATCGTACGTCCGCCGATCCGCCGGGGCAACGCCACCTTGACGGCCATCCGATCCTGCAGTAGCCTGCTCGAAGGAATCCCCCTCACCACCAAGGCCGCATCACCATGAGTATCTCGTCGGAATTCAAGGAGTTTGCGCTCAAAGGCAGCGTGATGGATCTCGCCGTGGGCGTGATCATCGGCGGAGCCTTCGGCAAGATCGTCGATTCGCTGGTCAAGGACATCATCATGCCGCTGGTCGGAAAGATCTTCGGCGGCCTCGACTTCTCGAACTACTTCATCGCTCTCGCCACGCCGCCGGCCGATTTCCAAGGGCCGATGACGTACGATGCGCTCTCCAAGGCGGGAGTGCCGCTCTTCGCCTACGGGAATTTCCTGACGGTCGCCATCAACTTCCTCATCTTGGCGTTCATCATCTTCATGATGGTCCGGCAGGTCAATCGGATGAAGCGCGCGGAGCCGCCGGCGCCCCCCGCCCCGCTGGCCCCGACGCCCGAGGACGTGTTGCTCCTTCGGGAAATTCGCGACGCGCTGAAGAAGTAGTCCCCATGAATCGCATCTTGTTGACGGCGGGCGGGCTCGTGTTGGCCGCCCGCCCCGGGTTCGGCCAAGCCGACTACCGCCGGGCGGAACAGTTTCTGACCTGGAACGCCCTCCGCCACACCTATCACGACCAAGTCGCGCCGACCTGGTATCCGGACAGCACCCGGTTCTGGTATCGGGTCAATACTCGGCGCGGCTTCGAGTTCGTCACCGTGAACCCGGTGGCCGGCACCAAGGCGGTGGTGTTCGACAACGCCCGCTTGGCGGCCGCGCTGTCAGTGGCCGCTGATACCGCGGTCGATCCGCGGAAGCTCCCCTTCCAGACCTTCGCGTTCGACCGCGACGGCCGGGACGAGCGCGCCATCCGGATCCGAATCGGCAAACGGGGTTTCCGCTGCGAGCTCGGCGGCTATCGCTGCGGCGCCGCGGACACTCTGCCGAACCTCACCCGCTTGGTCCGCTCGCCCGACGAACGGTGGGACGCCTTCGTATCGGGCTACAATCTCTGGCTCAGGCAAGTGGGTGGCACCGACTCCACCAGGCTCACCACGGACGGCGTCGAGGGGTACGGCTATGGACATGGCGCGCCACGCGCCGGTCAGGTTCGGCTCAAGCTCCCGTCGAGGCCTAACGTGGTCTGGTCTCCTGACTCGAAGCGGCTGGCGGTGGTCCGCATTGATGAACGAAAGGTCGGCACCGTCGACCTGATCAGCATGACGCCAACCCGGCCTACCCACTTCCGGTTTCCCTATGCTCTCCCCGGCGATTCGATCGTCGAGATGACCGAGTGGTACCTCGCCGACGTCGGAACCAAAGAAGTCCGCCGGATCGACGCCCCGCCGCAGCCCGCGATGTCGATGTACAGTTTCGGCGGCGCGACGCTCCAATGGTCGCCGTCGGGCGACCGGGTTCTTTTTACCCACGTCAACCGAGGACCGAAAAAGGTCCGCCTCCTCGCCGCCAACCCGGCCACCGGCGCCGTCACCCAACTCCTGGCCGACAGCAGCGCCACCTACGTCATCGGCTCGATCGACCTCTTCGCCAACACCACCAACTGGAAGATCCTGAAGAACGGCGACCTGCTCTGGTTGGCCGAGCGGGACGGCTTTGCCCATCTCTACCGGCACGGGGCGGACGGGACGGCCAAGAATCAAGTGACGGTCGGCCCGTGGATCGTCGCCGGACTCCTCGGCGTCGATGAAACCTTGGGGCGGGTCTACTTCACGGCCAAGGGCCGGGAATCCGACCGGCACCCCGACTACCTGGCGCTCTACTCCGTCAACCTCGACGGGACCGGCCTGACGCTCCTGTCGCCTGAGAAGTCCAATCATCAGGTCACAGCGGTGCCCTCGGGCAGGTATTTCCTCGATACCTATTCAACGATCAGTGAACCACCGGTCTCGGTGATTCGCGGCGCCGACGGCCGAGTGCTGTCGGAGGTCGAACGCGCCGATATCACGGACTTGCTGGCCACCGGCTGGCGGCCCGGCCAGGTCTTTACCGCCAAGGCCCGGGACGGAATGACCGATATCTGGGGCGTGATCTGGAAACCGAGCCGGTTCGACTCGACGAAAAAGTATCCGGTACTCGACCATATCTACCCGGGCCCGCTGATCAGCCCGACGGTCAAGAGTTTCTATCCCAATCGCGACCCGTTCAGCTATCCGATGGCCGGCCAAGTGCAGGCCATCGCCGAACTGGGGTTCGTCGTGGTGTCGATCGACGCGCTCGGCAACACCGGGCGGGCCAAGGCCCTGTATACGGCCTGGTGGGGCAACATGGGAGATAACGGCATTCCCGACCACCTCGCGGCCATCAAACAACTGGCCGTTCGGATGCCCCAACTCGATCTCGACCGAGTCGGGATCTACGGGCATTCCGGCGGCGGTTTTGCCTCGACCGACGCGTTGCTCCGCTACCCCGATTTCTACAAGGTGGCGGTGTCGACCGCGGGCAACCACGACAACCGGACCTATTACTCAGGCTGGGGGGAACGCTTCCAGGGCCTCTTGGTGCCCGATACGCTCCGGAAGACCGACAACTTCGAGGCCGCGGCCAATAAGACCCACGCCGCCAACCTCAAAGGCAAGCTGTTCCTGATGCACGGCGATTTGGACGACAACGTCCATCCGGCGCACACGATTGCTTTGGTGGATGCGTTGATCAAGGCCAACAAGAGCTTCGACCTGCTGATCGTACCGGACGCCGATCACAACATGACCCAGCATCCCTATGTGATCCGGCGGACCTGGGACTATTTCGTCCGGCATCTGCTGGGCCAAGAGCCGCCGGCGGACTACCTGATCGCGCCGCCGGTACCCTGACGTCGGTGCCAGGCGGCAGCCGGCTCCCGAAGCCAGTTGCCGCCCATCGCCTAACCCACATCCAATCGGGTCCGGCGGGATGACGTCTTTGTTGACCCCGCCGTGATACGGAATCGGCGTCCAGTCAACGAAATCGGTGCCCATCCCGACGTGATCGATCCCGTCGCCGTAGATTGGACGGGTGAATCCGCCCGCCGATTCCGGACCGCCCCGCTTCCCGCCCACCAGGCTCTCCCTGGTCGAGGCGCTCGGCGCCAGCGATCCCGTCCAGCGCACGCCAGCGTACGACGCGCTGATCGGGATCTACTGGAGGCCGGTCTGCCGCTACCTGGAGGTGGCCCGCCGGTTCGCTCGTGAAGACGCCGAGGATCTCACCCAGGATTTCTTTGCCCGGGCGTTCGACCGGGGGACCCTCGATTCCTACGACCCGTCCAAGGCCAGGTTCCGCACCTTCCTCCGGGTCTGCCTCGACCGGTTCGCGGCCAACGCCATCGAGCGGGACGGCCGTCTCAAGCGGGGCGGCGGCATGCTGTCCTCACCGATCGAGGCCGCCGACCTTGGGCCGACGGTCGACCCGGAGCAGCTCTTCCGCCGCGAATGGATTCGGGCCCTCTTCGACGCGGCCCTCGCGGCCGTGAGCGACGAGTGCCGCCGCCGCGGGAAGGAGATCCAGCTCGCGGTCTTCCTGGCCTATGACATCGAACCCGCGGCCGACGACGAGCGCCCCGCCTACCGTGATATCGCGGTCCGGTTCGACATCCCCGTCACCCAGGTCACCAACTACCTCGCCGCCGTCCGGCGGTCCTTTCGAAAGGAAGCCCTCGAGCGGCTCCGCGCCATCACCGCCTCTCCCGAGGACTTCGCAGCCGAGGCGCGGGAGCTGTTCGGCACGGAGGTCGAGTGACCGCTCGACGATCACACCCTCGACCGGCTCCAGGAAGTGGCTCGCGCCACCGACTTGAGCCATCCGCGCTACCGGTTCGGCCCCTTGATCGCGAGCGGCGGGATGGGCTCGGTGTACCAGGCGAAAGATCTGCTCCTCGACCGCGACGTCGCGATCAAGGTCCTCCGAGGCCTCGACCCTTCGCCCGGCCTGGCCGACCGACTCGGCCAGGAAGCGCGGATCCTGGCGCGGCTCGATCACCCCGGCCTGGTGCCGGTCCACGACGCCGGCGCGCTCGACGACGGCCGCCCGTTCTACGTCATGCGTCTGGTGCACGGTGAACGACTGGACCATCACGTGACCCGCGCGGAGCCGAGCCTGGCCGAGCGGCTCCGGATCTTCCTCAAGATCTGCGAGCCGGTGGCGTTTGCGCACGCGCAGGGAATCATCCACCGCGATCTCAAGCCGGCCAACATCATGGTCGGTCCGTACGGCGAGGTGCTGGTACTGGATTGGGGCATCGCCAAAGTGCGCGGAGCAGCGCCGCTGCCCGCCGGACCAACGACTGCGGTGGCGCCCGGCGGCCCCGGTGCCACCGGCCCCGGCTCGGTGCTCGGCACCGCGGGGTTCATGGCGCCCGAGCAGGCAGCCGGGGACGCGGAGGTGGACGAACGGGCCGACGTCTGGTCGTTAGGCGCCGTCCTCCGCGAACTGCTCCGCGACCGGCCCGGCCCGCCGCCCCGCCCGGTGGCGGGGATCCGGGATCGGGCCCTGGCCCCGAAGCCGGCCGAACGGTACCCCGACGTGGCCGCGATGACCCGGGACGTGGTCGCCTATCTCGATGATGCGCCGGTTTCGGCGTATCGGGAGAACCTCCTCGAACGGGCCGCCCGGTTTGCCGGGCGCCACCGGACCGCGATCGGGCTGATCGCGGCGTATTTGCTGATGCGACTCCTGTTGCTGGCCCGGGCCCGCCGCCCCGGCTAAAGGAAATCGGCCGGCCACGGTATAGGTGGCATACCCTCTCTCCGGAGTGCGATCATGAAGCGACCCGTCCTGGGTCTGGTGCTGGGTGGTGTGCTGGGGGCCTTCGACGGTCTGTCGGGTTTGCTCACGGCCCCTGAAGTGGCGCCGCAGATCGGCGGCATCGTCGGCGGCTCGGTATTCAAGGGCATCGTGGTCGGTGCGCTGGTCGGCTGGGTGAGCCGGCGGGTCAAAACGGTTGGCGGGATCCTGCTCTGGGGCGGCGTGATCGGGCTCTTCTTCGCGGCCCTCGTGAGCCTCTTGCAGACGCTGAGCGGCCAGCCGGCGTACTACTGGCAGATCATCCTGCCCGGCACAATCCTCGGTATGATCGTGGGCTTCGCCACGTTCCGACATCGGGAAACCAACTCATCCGTCGCCGCCTGACTGCCATCGGGCCCGAGCGAGGAGGCGACGTCGACTCGCTCAAGTTCGATCCAGTGACGGTAGATTCTGGTTACCTCGTCGAAATCGGTTCGCCAGACCATCGATTGGAGGCCCCGATCCGTCCCGTGGAGGAACCATGACGCCTGCCCGCCGGGAATTCATCACCGTACTGGCGGCCGTGGCGGTCTCGGCCAGGCCCGGATCGGGTCAAACCCCGCCGGCGGGACCACCCGGACCCCTTCGAGTCTTGTTCATCGGGAACAGCTACACCTACGTCAACAACCTCCCCGAACTGGTTCGCGGCATGGCGGCCGGGATGGCCAGGCCGGTCGCCATGGAAACCGAGCAAGTCACGGCGGGCGGGGCCACCCTGCGCCAGCTCTGGGACGCCGGGCCCGCGCTCGCCGCGATCCGGAAGGGTCGGTGGGACTACGTCATCCTCCAGGAACAGAGCAGCTTCGGCCCAACCCTGGTGAACGGCCAAACCGTGGTCGGCGACCCGGCGAAGCGATTCTGGCCCGCCGCTCGGCTCTTCGACGGGGCGATTCGAAAGGCCGGCGCCAAAACGGTGCTATTGGACACCTGGGGCCCGCCCGGCAAGGCCGAGAGCTTTCAGGCGTTGGCCCACGGCTACTTCGCCATCGGCCGGGAACTCGGTGCCACGGTCATTCCGGCCGGACTCGCCTGGCAGCGGGCTCTGGCCGAGCGGGGTGACCTCCACCTTTATATGGAGGATGGCAGCCATCCGGCGCCGGCAGGATCCTATCTGGCGGCGCTGGCCACGGTCGCGACCCTGCTGGGGCGAGTGCCCGAATCCCCGCCCCGAACGATTCGGGGCCACGAAACCGGGGTCGACGGCAAGCCCAAGCCATCGTTAGGCACGCTCGCCGAGATCGACCCGGCGACCGCGGCGGTCTTCCGGCGGGTCGTGACGCGCCTCGTCGGCGAGATCAAGGAGGCCGGAGGCTACCTTCCCATCGACCGCCCGCCCCTGCCGACCCCGGCGCCCATGCCCGCCGGCCTGCCGATTCCGCCGGGCGGGCTGGCCGGTACCTGGAGCGGTACCTTCCGCTTCTTCACGGTGCCGGGCGGCCAGCAGCTCACGCTCGAGTTCCGGCCAGAGGGAGCCGGCTACACCGGGACGGCGGCGATCACGCCGGACCCGGTGATTCACGAGGGCCGGCTGGAGGCGACGATCGAAGGAGGAGAGGTCCGATTCAGCGTCGTCTCGCCGATCGACGACCAACTCCGAATTCAGTTTCGCGGGGTGCTGGTGGCGGCGGGCCGGCTCGAAGGCCGGGCGTCGATCAGCTCGGAGGAGCGCGGCTGGGATTTCAGCGGCGAGTGGGCCGCCACCCGCCGCTGAGTCGCCTACTGCCCCAGCAAGTCCGCCAGCAGCAGCTCCTGCGCCGACTTCAGCTTGAACTCCGCCGGCGGTTCCGCCTTCCCCAGCCACCGGACGAAATAGTCCCAGGTCCGCCGCAATCCGTATGACGGCAGCTCGTGCGCGGCCCGGGGCCAGAGCAGCAAATCGAAATCCTTGTTCGCGTCCATCAACGCCTGGACCAGCCGGAACATGGCTGACGGATTCACCCCGGCATCGATCATCCCGTGGACGAGCAGCAGCTTGCCCCGGAGGTTCCCGGCCAGCGGAGTCAAATCCTGGGCCTTGTAGTTGTCCCCGGCCACCAGACCGTGATAACGCTCACCCCAGCTGCTGTAGAACAGCCGCTGATCGTAATTCCCCGAGCCGGCCACCCCCACCTGATAGAACTCGGGATGCCCCAGCATCAGCCGCGCGGTCATGAAACCGCCGCCGGAAAAGCCGTGGACACCGACCCGGGTGGTGTCCGCATACCGAAACCGCCGGCCCAGCTGGCGGATGGCGGCAATGTGGTCCTCGTCCAAGCTGGCGTTCTGGATCTTCCCGTATGACGCCGTCGCAAACGCCCGGCTCCGATACGTGGTGCCTCGGCCGTCGACCATCAGGACCAGGAAGCCCAGTTCCGCGAGGGACGCCGCGTCGAGATAGGAACTCTGTCCAAAGCCCTGCGGCACGAACGCGGTCTGCGGGCCACCGTAGACGTAGTCGATCACCGGGTACTGCTTCGCCGGGTCGAAGGTGGACGGCCGGAAGAGGAGGCCGCGGATTTCGGTGCTGTCGTCGGCGGCGGCGAAGGTCATCGGCTCGGGCCACCGCCACCATTTAGGCATCCGGCTCGGATCGCCCTTCTCGAGCACCGAGACGAGCCGGCCGTCCCGGTCCTTGAGCACGGTCTCGCCGGGCCGGTCCGCCGCGGAGACCGTCTCGACGAAATAGTTGCCGGAGGGGGAAAGGCCGGTGATCGCCGCCTTGTCGCCACCGAAGAAGACCTCGAACAGCGCCTCGATATTGCCAAGGCCTCCGGGCACCAGGGGCTGGTGGTCCCCGTCCTGGTCGGAGAGCACGGTGATGCCGCCCCGGCCGAGATCTACCCGGGCCACCTCGCGGTGATAGGGATTCTTCCCCTTGACCCGGGCCGAGATGGTCACGAACGCGAGCCGCCGCGCCTCGTCGACGCCCAGCAGCTCCCGGACCCGCCAGCTCCCGCTGGTCAGCGGGCGAATCAGCTGGCCGGTGCCGAGATCATAGAGATAGAGATGGGCGTTCCCGCTCCGCTCCGAGTACCAGATCAGCTGGTTCGAGGCGGGGAGATACCGAATCGCCACCGGGGCGTAGACGTCGGGTCCCAATTCGAGGAAGGTGTCGGTGCGTTCGCTGAAGACGATCTCGGTCCGTCCGGTCTCGGTGTCGAACCGGATCACGTGGGCCGCCTGCTCGCCCCGCTCGAGGTCGACGAAATAGGCGGTCCGGGAGTCGGGCGCCCACCAGGCGCGGCCGCCGTCGATCGGAGTATCCATCATCCGGGTGACGGGCATGGTGGCGTAGTGCGCCCCGGTCTGCCGGCCGGTCGCCAGGTCGATCGCGAGGATCCGGAACGTGGTCGGCGTCTCGTCGCCGGGGAGCGTGGTCCGGCGGAGGATGGCGCGGGGCCGGAGCTGGGTGGCGGGGGCCCAGTCGATCACCAGGAGTTCGCCGGTCTTCCGATCGTCGGTCTGGATGGTAAGGAGCCGCTTCGAGTCGGGCGACCAGATCGCGAAGGGCGTGGTGGTCTTCCGCCCGGTGGCGTCCGGCTGGTCCGCATAGCCGTAAAACGGCTCGGCGTCGGTGGTGAGCTGGGTTTCTTTGCTCGTGGCGAGGTCGGTCACCCAGAGATTGCCGTCCTTCAGACTCACCGATGTCTTCCCGTCCGGCGAGAGCAGCGCCCGCCCGGGTGGGGCGGAGAGCTGGGTTAGTTCCCCCAGCGCCGAGTAGCGCCACGGTTTCCCCTGGTAGGTGAACTGGAGGTTCCGGTCGTGGTCGGCGTAGACGGCGGCGAGCTTGAGGTTTTCGGCCGAAGCCGGCTTGCTGGTTGCCTTCGTGAGGGCGGCGGCCAGTTTGTCGTGGTCGAAGAGGTCGCTCTTGGCGCCGGTCGGGGCGTCGACCACCAGGTAGCGCCGGCCGCTGGGCGTCTGGCGGACGTACCAGACCTGGTCGGTTCCCGGGATCCAGTGGGGGACGATGGTTTCGTTGAGAAGCCAGCCGTCGTTCCGCTGGGCCTGAATCGCGGCGGCCCGGCGATAGCGCTCCGCCATCTGGGCCGGCGGCACCGGCTGGGCGGCGAGAGCAAGTGGGGCCAGCACGAGCAGCGCGGCGACGGCCGCGGGGCGATTGAGCATGGGACGGCTCGGGTTGGAAGTCGGGTCGGATCGTCTCACTCGGGCGCCCGGATGTGGTGCACCACCTCGAAGAACCGGGCCACGTCGAGCATGTCGGTGCCCTCGAAAGCTACGGTCTGGCCGTCGATCCGACGAACCCCATGCATCAGCACCAAGATCTCCGTCATGACCGGATCTTCCCACTTGAGTTCCAGTCGCACCGGCCTCGGGAGCCGGAACGGCCGGATCTCCGCCCGTCGCTCCACTCCGCGTTTGACGCCCTCGCGGATCATCCGGCGGGCTTCCTCGACCGGTCGCATCGCGGCCGCATTGAAGCCGATCGCCTCCTTCACCACCGCCGCTTCGATCGGGCCGAACAAGGCCCGGGCCTCGCGGGCAATGACCTGGTCGCCGGAGACGAATACCACCGGCACCCCGAACTCCCCGGCGATGGCCCCGGCGAAGCCGGCCTCCGGCACCTTCCGGCCATTGAGCGCCACCTCCACCGTGCCGGTGAACGTATGCGCCAGCACGCCCGGGTTCTGGCCCTCGCTGGCATGAAACCCGACAAACGCTACCGCCGCGTAACTCGAATCGATCCCATGCACCATGCCGAGCGCCCGGGGCCAGGCCCGGATCAGGATGGCCCGCGGGTCGAGCAGTTCATGGTCGATGTTCTGGGCATTGCCGTGGGAGTCTCCAACCACCACCTCGGTGGCGCCGGCGAGGAAGGCGCCCTCGACAGCCGCGTTCACCTCGAGCGTCATCAGCCGGCGGTACTTCTGATACTCCGCGCCGGCCGGCGAGGACTGGAGCCGGGAGGCAACCCCATCGATGCCCTCCATGTCGGCGGAGATGTAGACCTTGAGAGGCCGCTGGGCGCCGGCCAGGGCGGGGCTCAAGAGAACCAGCACGAGATGGATCAGGCTTGATCGCCGCATGGGCTTGGATCTCCAAAGGGTGATTGGGGCAGAATCTCTTGGCGCGCCCGCGCTACCGTTTGACTGGCCGGCGGATGGCAACACCCGGCACCGCGCCCGCTACGAGAGCCTCGTCCCGAACCACGAACGTCCCGTTCACCACCACATGGACGATCCCGGCCGACGGCACCGCGGGTTCGGCAAAGGTCGCCCGGTCGATGACCCGGGCCGGATCGAAGATCGTGAGGTCGGCGTCCGCGCCGACTTTGATCCGGCCCTTGTTCCGCATCTGGGGCACCGAGGCCTCGAGCCGTTGGGCCGGGAGGAGCGTCATCTTTCGGATCGCCTCCATCAGACTCAAGGTCTTCTTCTCACGGACATAACGGCCAAGCACCCGAGCGTAGGTGCCCGCCCCGCGGGGGTGGGCTCGGCCGTTCACATACGTCACCCCGTCGCTCGCGATCGCGACCAGCGGATGGGCCACCGCGACGTCGACCGCCGCCTCGGGAATCACGTGGGCGATGATCGGTCCGCCCTCGGCCCTCCGGCGATAGAAACTCACCGAGTCGAGCCGTTCGCCGGTGGCGACCCATTCGATGTCGCGATAGTCCACGCCGAGCCGCTCGCGCCAGCCGGGATCGAAGATCGCGGCGCGGATGTCGGTCGAGGCGGCAGTGTAGGGATACACCTCAGTGCTGATGTCGACGCCGTGCTTCCGGGCGCCCTCGATCATGGCGAGAATTTCGGGAACCTGGCCGATCCCACTGCTGCCGACATGGACCATGTGGACCGGCGCCCCCGACACCGCCGCGGCCGCGATCAACTCCTGGACCGCCTCGACGCTGCTCCCCGGCTCCTTGACCGAGGCAAACCGGTCGTGGACGAAGTTGACGACGCCCCGCTCCTCTGCCACCCGAAACATCCGGACGATCTCGCCGCGAGTGGTGCCCGGCAGGTATTGAATCCCGTAGCCGATGCCTAACGCGCCTTGGTCGACGCCCGCTCGCACCCGCGCGGCGATCTGCTCGATCTCGTCGGGCCGCGCGTTCCGATAGACCACCGCGGGCCCGTTCGGCAGCGTATCCCGGATCACCTCGCCGCGAGCGCCGCCGTGCGACATGGTGGCGCCGTAGTTGATGACCGCCCGGCCCTCGCGTTCCCGGTACCAGCCGGCCACGTCGTCCGCGCCGCCTTCGAGTTCAAGCGCGGTGGTGACGCCGTCTTGGGCCTGGAGCCGGCTGCTGAACGGGTCCTGGCCGTGGGCGTGGAGGTCGATGAACCCCGGGGCGATCACCAGTCCTTTGACATCGACCGTCACCCGGCCGGCCAGCGGACCGGCCGAGATCGCGGCGATCCGGCGTCCGGCGATCCCGATCGAGCGGATCGCGTCGAGCTTGGATGCCGGATCGATGACCCGGCCGCCGGTCAGCACGAGGTCGTATCGCGGCGCCTGGGCCACGGCGGAGGCCGACAGAGTCGCGAGCAGGAAGCAGGCGAAAAAAAAGCAGCGCATCAGCACTCTCAGGGATTGGGTTGACTCGGCCTTTCGGCTGGGGGCACACCCCGGCCTCCGCTCAAGATAGTTTGGCCGCCCCGCCTTGCGGGGGCGTTCCGACTCGCGGTAACCTTACAGAGACCCAGCCACTCACCGGCTGGTTCGAATCCCGAATCGTCCCGTTTCCCGGCTCGCCACAGGTACCCCATGGGCATGTCTCCATCGCCGGCCACCCTTCGACTCGTATTCGCCGGGTTCCTGGTCGCCGCTCTCTCCGCCGGACCGGTCGGGGCCCAGCTCAAGCCCGAGCCGCTGGTCAATGCCACGTTACCCGCCGCCAGCCCCCATTGGGTCTGGGTCAACGACATCGTCTTCCACCACATGGCGGACGGCAAGGCCTTCCTGATCGACGGCGACGCTGGGAAGATGCTCGGCATGCTGAGCACCGGCTTCGGCTTTTCCGGGCTGAAGCTGCTTCCCGACGGCTCGGTGATTGTCTCGCCGGAGACCTATTTCTCGCGAGGCACTCGAGGCACCCGGACCGACGTAGTCACGCTTTACGACGCGAAAACCCTGAATCAGCAGGGCGAGATCGTCATCCCGGCCAAGCGGGCCGGCCAGATCCCAATGACCTCCGCGAACGGCATAACCGACGACGGCCGCTTCCTCCTGGTCTACAACTTCACGCCCGCTCAGACGGTGTCGGTCGTCGACCTCAAGTCCCGGAAGTTCGTGGGTGAGGTGGACATTCCCGGCTGCGCCGAGGTCTATCCGACCGGCCCGCGAACCTTCTTCTCGTTGTGCGGAGACGGAACCGCGTTCCAAGTCACCCTCGACGAAACCGGCAAGCCCGCGGCCCGGAGCCGCTCGGCCAAGTTCTTCGACGGCGTCAAGGATCCGGTCACCGAGAAGGGGATCCGTGACGGGAATACCTGGCTCTTCGCCACCTTCGCCGGTGACGTGGTGCCGGTCGAGGCGACGGCATCGGGCCTCAAGGCCGAGCCGCGCTGGCCCCTGACCACCGCGGCCGAGCGGCAGCAGAACTGGAAGCCCGGGGGCATGCAGCACCTGGCGATCCATGTGAAGGGCCGTCGCCTGTACAGTCTGATGCACCAGGGCGGCCCCGATACCCACAAAGACCCGGGCGTCGAGATCTGGGTCCACGATCTCGCGGCCGGTGGCAAGCGAGTCCAGCGGATCGTGCTCGAGAAGCCGCTCACCTCGATTTCGGTGACCAGCGACGCCAAGCCGCTCCTCTTCGGGATCAATATCGGGATGCCGGAGCTCCGGGTGTTCGACGCGATCAGCGGGAAACTCCTCCGCACCGTGGCCGAGGTCGGGTTTACGCCGAGTACGCTGGTCACTCGCTGAGATGGGAATGGTCCTCGATCCCGCGGTCGGCTGGATGGTCGCGCTTTCGCTCGGGCTCTTGCTCGGCCTGGCGGCGGTCCACAAGCTCCGCGACCCGGCCCGGTTCCGCTCGGCGCTCGCCGGCTACCAGCTCCTGCCGGAGGCGACGCTCGGCACGGCCGCCGTCGGGGTGATCGGCATCGAACTCGCGGCGGCGGTGCTGGTGGTGCTCCCGGCAGCGCGGCCGATCGGCGGCCTCATCGCGGCTGGATTGATGGCGGCCTACGGTGCCGCGATCGCGGTGAACTTGCTGCGAGGCCGGACCCGGATCGACTGCGGCTGTCTCGGCGTCGGGAAGAGCGAGCGGATCGCCTGGTGGATGGTGGGACGGAACCTCGTCTTGGCGGCCGCAGCCCTCGCGATTCGGCTGCCGACCGGTGCGCGGACGCTCGAGGCGCTCGATTGGGTGACAGTGGCCGGCACGGTGGCGGTGACGGCGGCCCTGTTCTCCGCCGCGAGCCGGCTGGCCTCGTTGCCATCGCTCCGGGGCGGGGCGGCATGAGTCCGGCCGGCTGGGTGGCGATCGGCGCCCTCTGGGTGGTGGTGCTGGCTTTGGCCGTGACGGTGCTGGCGTTGGCGCGGCAAATCGGGGTGCTGCACGAGCGGCTCCAGCCGGTCGGAGCGTTGTCGTTGCAGAAGGGCCTCCAGGCGGGAGAACCCGCGCCCGACATCACGGTGGACACGCTCGGGGGCCCCACGCTCCGGATCGGCGGGCGGAACGGGCGCGGGGCCGACACGCTGGTAATGTTCGTCTCGCCCACCTGCCCGATTTGCAAGACGCTCCTCCCCGCCCTCCGAGCCATCCGGCGGCGGGAAGCGCCGCCGGTCGAGGTGGTGCTCGCGAGCGACGGGCCGCGGGCCGAGCACGAGGCGTTCGTCGCCGCCGAGTCGCTGGAGGAGTTTCCCTACGTGCTGTCCGAGCGACTCGGCCTCGCGTACGGGGCGGGGCGGTTGCCCCACGCCGTCCTGCTCGACCCGTTAGGCACCGTCCGGGCCACCGGCTTGGTCAATTCCCGGGAACACCTCGACAGCCTGTTCGAGGCCAAGGACCGCGGCGTCGCATCGCTTCAGGAGTTCCTCGAGCGATCGGCGCGGCGGGAAGTCGCCTGAAGAAAGAGGAGGAAAGTCATGGCTCGATACGATGACGTGGTCGAACGGCTCACCCGACACCTGGCCCAGACGGTCTCGCGGCGGAGCGTGCTCCGCTCGTTAGGCGGATTTCTGGTCGGGGCGGCTGCGGTGCCGCTCCTCCCGATCGCGCGGGGCGCCCGGCCGGCCGGGGGCGCCGCGGCCCCGGACGAGAACTCGTGCGACTACTGGCGGTATTGCGCGATCGACGGTTTTCTCTGCGCCTGCTGCGGGGGCTCCGCCACCGCCTGTCCGCCGGGCACCGAAGCGGCGGCGCTGACCTGGGTCGGGTCCTGCCGGAACGGGTCCGACGGCCGGAACTACATCGTCTCCTACAACGACTGCTGCGGCAAGAGTTCGTGCGGGCGGTGTCTCTGCAACCGGAACGAGGGCGACCGCCCGCTCTACCAGCCGAGCACCGCGAACGACTACAACTGGTGCGTGGGCAGCAAGGTCGGCGTGTCGTATCACTGCACCGTGTCCCGGATCGTGGGGGTCGCCCCCAAGTGAAGCGACCTGCCCTGGCGGCGACCCTGGTGTGGCTGGCCGCGGCCTGCGCTCACCCCGCGCCGAGCGGGGAACTCACGCTGGCCGAGCAGAACTACTTCATCCACTGCATGGGGTGTCACGGGGAAACCGGGGCCGGCCTCGAGGGTCAAGTCCCCGACCTCCGAAAAGACTTGGCCCGGCTCGCCGCGCTGCCCGGCGGGCGGGCCTACATCCTCCGGGTGCCGGGTGTCACCCAGACGAGCCTTGAACCGGATCGCACGGCCGAAGTCCTGAACTACACGCTGCGCCGTTTCGGGGGCGCGGCCGTGGCCCGGCGGATCGCGCCGTTCACCGCGGCCGAGGTGACCGCGGCCCGGGCCATCCCGCTGCTGGAGATTGCCGCCACCCGGGCCGGCGTGATCGAGGGCCGCGGGCTCCCGTGAGTTGCTCAACCTCCCAGGCACGCTGTCCAACGCCCGAGCCGGCTACCGATTGAGCCACCAATAGCCCCCGTTCAGGACGGTCGCGAACGCCACCCAGGCGAGGTAGGGCGCCAACAACCATGCGGCCCCCCGTGACACCGCCGCGAACCGGCGCATGGTCACTCCGATCAGTACCAGCAGAACGACGATGTCGAACAGCGAAAGGAGCGGCTGCTTCAGTCCGAAGAACAGCCACGTCCAGGCGAGATTGAGGCCCAGCTGAACCCCGTAGACCGTCAATGCGCTCCGCACCTCGGGCCGCGAAAACCCCTGTCGCCAAACGAGCCAGCTGGCCACTCCCATCATCAGGTAGAGCGTGGTCCACACCGGGCCGAACACCCAGGAGGGCGGCGCGAAGGACGGCCGCACCAAGGCGGGATACCAGGTGCGGACGGAGTCCATCGTGGCGAACGATCCCAATCCGCCCACCACCAGCGGCAGCAGCACGGCCAGCACCAAGACCACGATTCCGCGCAGCTTCATGCCCAGGCCCTCGCGCCCAGCACCACCGCGGCGCTCACCGTCGCCGACAGGACGGCCCGTGGCGAAGACGCATCGTCATCTCTGGCGAGTCGCCTCGAACAAGAACCAAGTCCGGCGTTCGGCCTCGTCCACCCAGACTTCGATCTGGCTGGTCGTCGCGACGTCGCGGTGGTGTTGGCAGACGTTGTGAGCCTCCCGCAGCCGGGCGACAAACTCTCGGTTGTCGTCGCGAAGCTCGGCCAACATGTCGAGGGGCTCGACGTATTCGGCGTCATTATCCAGGACGCGTTGCAGGCGAGCAATATGTCCGATCGACCGGATGGTGAGTCCGCCGACCTTGCGGACCCGTTCGGCGATGGCGTCGGCCATTCCGATCAACTGGGCCGCGTGTTCATCCAACAGCAGATGGAGATCCCGGAAGTGGGGGCCGCTCAGGTGCCAATGGAAGTTCTTCGTCTTGAGGTAGAGGGCAAAGACATCCGCGAGGACGCTGTTCATTGCCGCGGCAATGTCGCGAGTGGCGCCCGGCTCGAGATCCGTGGGGGTGAGCACGGGAGCGTCCCGCCGTTCCGTGAGTTCCTCGCGTTTTGGTGCCGTGATCGTCGCCATGAGTGTTGCCTTCCTTCGAGTGGAACGAGTACCTGGAGGGCAATATCGTGTTGGAGGGCTGGAATGGAAGGCCTTCGATAGCGACGATCGATCGATCAACCTTTCGGTCTAGATGGTTGGAACGAGCGCGGGCGGGGAGCGCACCATTGACTTTTGGCCACTCCCATGATCCGCGCGGTTGCGGCAATTAGGCGAGGTCGAACCGATCCGGATTCATCACCTTGGTCCAGGCCGCGACGAACGCCTCCACGAACGCCCCCACAGAATCGTCACAGGCATAGACATCGGCCAGCGCCCGCAGCTCTGAGTTCGACCCGAAGATGAGGTCGACGCGGGTGGCGGTCCACTTGACGTCACCCGTCTCGCGGTCCCGTCCTTCAAACAGGTCGTGAGCCTCGGCGGTGGTTTTCCAGGTGATCCCGATGTCACGCCCAGGCCCTCGCGCCCAGCACCACCGCGGCGCTCACCGCCGCCGACAGGACGGCCCCCCATGCCAAGTCCACCACGGCAACCGTGACCGGGAAGTCCCGCAGCAGCGCCAGGGCGGTCAGGTCGAACGCGGCGTAGGCGGCGAGACCAAAGAACGCGCCGTAGGCGACGGCGCGACCCACAGATTGTCGCTCCACCGCCGGCGCCGCCACGAACACGACCAGCGCCGCGACGAAGATGAGGTAGAAGAGCACCGCGGGCAGCCATTGAACGTTCGGGCGCATGAGGTGGCCGATCTGGTGCTGATAGAAGTTCTTGGCCACCAGGCCGATCCACAGCAGGTCGAGGGCGAAGAACGCCACCACGCCAACCCCGTACATTTTGAGGAAGCTCGAGACCGTCACGTCAACACCGTCTGGCCCCTCGGGGCCGGTTGAGATGGGAAGCGCTCCGCGATCACGCGACCGCCAAGTACCGCGTGGCACATCAGTAGCGTTTCGCCGGGGCTTGATCGGTCCGGCTTCGCTTCGGCATCAGGGCCGCCCCGCCCTGCACGACGACCTCCCCGTCGCGAATGACCCACTCGACTTTGGTCAGGTCGTCGAGGTTGGTGTCGGGGTTCCCCCGCACCACCAGCACGTCGGCCAGCTTCCCGGCTTCCAACGTGCCGAGCTTGTCGTCCATGTCGAGCAACATCGCGTTGGTCTTGGTGGCAATGCCAAGCACCTCGGGAATCGAGAAGCCGACCGAGACGAGGTTCTTGAGCTCGATCAGGTACGGGGCCGGCAACCGCCGGTACCAGTCCGTCACCAAGTCCGTCCCAACGCCGAGGGTTACCCCGGCCTTCTTGAGCCGGCGGAGCACGTCGAGATTCGCGTCTTTGCCGAAGGTGAACCGGCGCGAGGTCGAGCCGAAGTAGCCGCCGTCGTCGTCGAAGATGTACATGTAGGGCACGAGCGTCGGATCGGACGCGACGCCCTTGGCGGCCATCTTCTGGATCACTTCGTTGGTGCGCGGGAGCGGATGCTCGATCATGTCGACCCCGGCGTCGACGGCCCAATCGATGTAGAACGTCTCGCAATCGCAGGTGATCTTGAGGCCGAGCGCGTGAGCCTCCTCGACCGCGGCCTTGATCTCGTCGCGGCTGAAGTGACTGGTCACCTTGATGAAGTCCGCGCCTTTGTCAAATTGTTCGCGGACCGCCTTCCGCCAGTCGTCCGCGCCGCTCGCGATCCGGAAATTCCCGTGATCCGGCGTGGACCCCAGCCCCTCGGCGCTATGGCCACCCGGCCCGGTGATCAGCCGTCCGGCGGCGAAAATCCTCGGCCCGGTCAGCCGGTGGTCGGACACCCAGGCCCGGAGGCGGAAGATGCCGTCGAGCGACCCGACGTCGCGGGTCGTGGTAATCCCGCTCTCGATATAGAACCGCATCCGCTCCATCCCGCGGAGCATCCCGTCGGCCATGTCATCCACCAGCGGCGGCGGGATCGTCGCGATCTGGCCGTCGGTCAGATGGGTGTGGAGGTCGATGAGGCCGGGCATCACCGTCATGCCCTTCACGTCAATGATCCGGGCGCCGGCCGGCCAGTTGGTAACACCAGGCGCCGAGACCCGGGTGATTTTGTTCCGCTCGATCACCACGGTCAACTCGCGGGCCGGGGCTCCGGTACCGTCGAAGACCCGTCCGCCGGTCAAGACGATCGAGCCGTCGGGGCCCCGGGGTGCATTCCCGACCAGCACCCGTCTCGGGTCGTCGGTGGTTTGGCTCGTGGGGGCCAGAAAACGGCGTCGATCGGCGGCTCGGTCCTGGGCCACCAACGGCAGCGCCGCCAGCACCAGAAGGCCGGCGACCGCTGACAATCGGGCGAAGAACAGCATGGATTCCTCAGGTTCGGTATGGGCCTATTCTACACCTGCGGTGCAGTGACGGCGAGCGGAATCCCGCGCTATCTTCCCCGAAGGTTCGTCCGCCCATCCTTTTCCGGAGCACTCAATGGCCAGGTACGGCCGGTTCATCAGGCTGTTGGCGGCATCGTCCGTGACCGCGCTGCCGCTGGCGGCGCAGACCCCGGCGGCCGTGCTCGACAGCACCTTCGCCCGGTGGGGCAGTACCCACGGACCGGGTTGCACGGTCGGCGTCGACTTCGCCGGCACCCGGACCACCCGGGCGTACGGCATGGCCAACCTCGAATACGGGGTTCCGCTTCGCCCCGAGTCGGTCATCGAGTCCGGCTCGGTGGCCAAGCAGTTCACCTCGGCGGCCGTGGCCTTGCTGGCGCTCCGGGGCCGTCTCTCGCTCGACGACGACATCCGCCGTCACCTGCCCGAGGTGCCCGACTTCGGTACGCCGATTACGATCCGCAACTTGCTGCAACACACCAGCGGGCTCCGCGACCAGTGGGCCCTGCTGTCCATCCAGGGGTTTCCGCCCGGAACCGAAGTGCACACCCTGGCCCGGATCCTGGACCTCGTGCAGCACCAGCAGCGGCTCAATTTCTCCCCGGGCAGCGAATACCTCTACAGCAACACCGGCTACGCGCTCGCGGCGATCATCATCCAACGGGTATCAGGCAAATCCCTCGCCGACTTCTCGCGCGACGAGTTGTTCACGCCCCTCGGCATGACCCGCACCGAATGGCGGGCCGACTATCGGAAAGTGGTGGCCGACCGAGCCACGGCGTACGCCCCCACCGCCGGCGGGTGGCTCCAGGACATGCCGTTTACCAATGTTCACGGCAACGGCGGCCTCCTCACCACCGTGGACGACCTGCTCCGATGGAACGAGGCGCTTACCAAAGGCACCATCCCCGGCGGCGCGGCGCTGGTGGCCCTGCTCGAAACCCCGGGCAAGCTCAATGACGGTTCGCCGATCGGCTACGGCCTCGGCCTCAGCATCGGCACCTTCCGCGGCCTCCGGGCGGTCAACCACGGCGGCGCCACGGCGGGGTACCGGACCTTTCTCGCGCGATGGCCGACCCGCGACCTCTCCGTGGCGGTGTTGTGCAATGCCGCGAGCGCCGACGCCGGCGGCGCCGCCAACCGGATCGCGATTCAGCTCCTCGGACTCCCTGCCGCCGAACCGGCGCCGGGCCCCGCGGTCGCGATCGAGGCCGGCGAACTGCAGACCATGGCCGGGCTGTACCGAGACTCGACCTCCGACCAAACCGTGACCTTCCGGGTTGCCGGCGGCGGGCTTACCGCGAGCAACGGCGGCCCGCAGGCCTCCCTGGTTCATCTGGGCAACGGGCGGTTCTGGCACGCGGCGGCCGGCGAATTCCGGTTCGAGCGAAAGGGCGATCGTTGGGAAGTGGTCCAATACGCCGACGCCTGGCGGCGCTTCCGCCCGGAACCGGCCGGAGGGACCACCGCCCCGCTCACCGACTACGCCGGCGAGTATCGGAGCCCGGAGCTGGAAGTCACCTATCGGATCGAACCCCAGGACCAAGCCCTGGTGCTACGGTCTCGTCCGGACGATCGAGAGTCCTTTCAGCCGGCCTACCGTGACGGCTTTCGGAATGGCGGCCAAACCCTGCGCTTCATGCGTGACCAGAAAGGCCGGGTCACTGGCTTTCGGGTGTTCGCCGGCCGAGCCCGCGATGTCCGGTTCGAACGTGCTCCGATCACCGCCACCAGAGCCCCGAGATAGTCCATGTCACCGAGATCCAAGATTGGGAGCGTCTTGCGGTACACGGCCCTCGCCGTGCTTTTCCCCGGTTTGGCCGGGGTCGCGTCGGCCCAGAACCCCGATTCGGTCCAGATTACCACCGAGCGGCTGGCACCCGGGATGTATGTCCTCTTCGGCGAGGGGGGCAACATCGGCCTCGCCGTAGGGCCCGATGCCGTGTTCGTGGTCGACGACCAATTCGCGCCGCTCACCCCGAAGATCCTCGCGGCCATCGCCACGATTACCGACAAACCGGTCCGCTTCCTCCTCAACACCCACTGGCACTTCGATCATTCCGGCGGCAACGAGAACATGGCGAAGGCCGGCGCGCTGATCGTCGCCCATGACAACGTCCGCCGCCGGATGTCGACTCGGCAGTTCGTCGAGTTCTTGAAACGGGAAGAGATGCCGTCACCGGCCGGCGCGCTCCCGGTCGTGACCTTCAACGACGTGCTGACCTTCCATCTCAACGGCGGAGAAATCACCGCGATCCACTTGGCGGCCGCCCACACCGACGGTGATGCCGCGATCTACTTTCGGGGCCCCAATGTCGTGCACATGGGTGACGTCTACGTCCGGTACGGGTTCCCCTTCATCGACCTGTCGAGCGGGGGTTCCCTCGGCGGGATGATCAAAGCCGTCGACAAGATGCTCGCGATCATCAACGACAGCACCAAGGTCATCCCGGGCCACGGCAAAGTCGCCAATCGGGCCGACCTCCGCGCTTACCGCGACGTACTCGCGACGATCCACGAACGGGTCCGGAAGCAGGCCGCGGCCGGAGCCAGTCTCGACCGGATCATCGCATCAAAGCCGACCCGGGAGTTCGACGCCACCTGGGCCGGGTTCATCAAAGCGGATGATTTCGTTCGGTTGGCGTATGCCGGCGTGCCGCACCGCTGATCACCACATTCACTCAACCTAGGACCACTGCTCCATGCCAACGTATTCCCTGATGATTGACGGCAAACCAGCCAAAACCAGCCGGACCTCCGATGTCCTGAACCCCGCGGACGGAACCGTGGTGGGCGCCTGTCCCGAGGGCGATGTCGCGCTCCTCGACCAGGCCGTTGCCGCCGCCCGCCGGGCGCTCCCGGCATGGTCCGCCCTGCCCGACGCCGACCGGGCCGCCGCCCTCGGCAAGGTGGCCGACCTGATCGAGCAGCACGCCGGCGAACTCTCGACCCTCGTCACCCGCGAACAGGGCAAGACCCAGAGCGGACCGGGCGCCAACCTCGAAGTCGGCGGCTGCGTGGCCTGGACCAGGGTCACCGCCGGTCTGACGCTCCCGGAGCAGACGATCCAGGACGATAAGAAGGGCAAGATCGTGATCAGCCGGAAACCAGTCGGGGTGGTGGGGTCGATCACCCCGTGGAACTGGCCGCTCATGATCGCCACCTGGCATCTCATGCCGGCGGTCCGAGTCGGCTGTACCATCGTCATCAAGCCCTCACCGTTTACGCCGCTCTCGACCCTCCGGCTCGTCGAACTGATGAACCAGGTCCTCCCGCCCGGGGTCGTCAATGTGGTGACGGGCGGCGCCGAGGTCGGGAGCCGGATGGTGACCCATCCCGACATCAACAAGATCGTGTTCACCGGCTCGATCAAGACCGGGAAGAGCGTCATGGAGGGCGCCGCGGACACCTTGAAGCGCCTCACGCTTGAACTCGGCGGCAACGACGCCGGCATCGTGCTCCCCGGCACCAACATCGACCCGCTCCTCGAGAAGCTGTTCTGGGGCTGCTTCCTGAATGGCGGGCAGACCTGCGCCGCCTTGAAGCGGCTCTACGTCCACGAGGACCAATACGAAGACGTGGTGGCGAAGTTCGCCGAGTTCGTGGCGAAGATGCCGGTGGGTGATGGAATGGACCCGAAGAACCTGGTCGGCCCGCTGACCAATGAGATGCAGCGCACCAAAGTGAGCACCTACGTCGACGAGGCCCGCGCCAAGGGCGCCCGAATCGTGACCGGCGGGGTCCGCCCCGAAGGCCCGGGCTTCTTCTACCCCTTGACGGTGGTGGCCGACGCCACCGATGAGATGCTACTCGTCAAGGAAGAACAGTTCGGGCCGGCCATTCCGATCATCAAGTACCGGACGGTCGAAGAAGCCTTGACTCGCGCCAACGCACTTGATGTCGGGCTCGGCGGCTCGGTCTGGGGCAACGACCCCGAAGAAGCCGCCGGGTGGGCGGCGCGGCTCGAGTGCGGCACCGCCTGGGTCAACCAGCACGGCGGCCTCCACCCGCTCGCGCCGTTCGGCGGCGTCAAGTGTTCCGGCATCGGGGTCGAGTTCAATGTCGACGGGTTGAAGGAATACACCACGATCCAGGTGGTCAACGTCGCCCGCTGATCACCACCACGTCCAACGTAAGGAACGCTGATGTCAGGCATGAACGGGAAGGTCGCCCTGATCACCGGGGCCAGCAGCGGCATCGGATTCGCCACCGCCAAGGCGTTTTCGGCCCAGGGCGTGAGCGTGGTCCTCGGCGCCCGCCGCGAGCAGGAGTTGGCCGCGCTAGCCGCCGAGATCAAGGCAAGCGGGGGTCAGGCGACCTACCTGAAGACCGACGTTTCCGTCGCGAGCGACATGGAACGGTTGGTGGCTCACGCGGTAGAGACCTTCGGGCGCCTCGATTTCGGCATCAACAACGCCGGTATCGAGGGCGCCTTCGCCCCGATCGTCGATTTCGATGAAGCCGCGTGGGATCAGGTCATGGACATCAACCTGAAGGGCACCTTCCTCGGCGTGAAGTACGAGGCGAGGGCCATGCTGAAGGGCGGCCGAGGCGGCGCGATTGTCAACGTCGGGTCGGTCAACTCGTTCCTCGGGTTTGGGGGCGGGACCGGCTACGCG
>JANMHX010000026.1:0-7238 GCA_031375485.1 Gemmatimonadota bacterium
CTGATCGAGTCCGGCGTGGACGTCCAGGTGGCCAACGGCCCCTTCTCGGCCGGGGGGAAGCCATACCCGGCCGGGTCCTACGTCATCCAATCGGCCCAGGCGTTCCGGGCCCACGTGCTCGACCTGATGGAACCCCAAGACTATCCGAACGACATCCCCTACCCCGGCGGGCCGCCGAAGGCTCCCTACGACAACGCCGGGTATACCTTGGCGCTCCAAATGGGGGTGCGGTTCGACCGGCTGCTCGACGGCTTCGATTGCCCATGCGGGAAGATCCCCGACGTGCTGAGGAAACCCGTGGTCGCGGCGGGGTTGCCGAGTGGCGGGAGCTATCTGATTTCCCGGTCGGTCAACGATGCCTATCTGGCGGTCAATCGGTTGCTGGCGGCCAAGCAGGCAGTCCAGGCCAATCGCGCTGACTTCATCGCGCCGGCCAATCCGGTCACGACCAAGATCCTTCGGGAACTGGTCGAGACCCGCGGTCTCCCGGTGCGGGCCGGCCAAGCGACTGGGGCCGCCCTCAAACCGGTGCGGATCGGTCTCTGGGATCAGTACGGCGGCTCGATGCCGTCGGGCTGGGTCCGGTTCATCCTCGAGCAGTTCGAGTTTCCATTCGAGGTGGTGTACCCGAAACGGCTCGACGAGGGCAATCTGAACCAGCGGTTCGACGCGCTGCTGTTTGTCGCCGGGGCCATCCCGCCGGCCACCGGCGACGAGGCCGGCTCCGGTTTCCGTCCCGACGGGGCCCCGGACGACATCCCAGCGGAGTTCCGGGACCGGGTTGGCCGAATCAGCGCGGCCAAAACGGTGCCGGCCCTCAAGGCGTTTCTCGAGAACGGCGGGCGAATCGTGACGATCGGAAGTTCGACGTCCCTGGCCCGTCACCTCAATCTTCCGATCGAAAGCCATCTGGTGGAACGGACCCCGAGCGGCGGCGTGCGCCCGCTGCCGCGAGAGCGGTTCTTCGTGCCCGCTTCGCTGCTCGAGGTGGCGGTCGACACCGCCGCCCCAAGTGCCGCCGGGATGGGCGACTCGGCGATCGTCATGTTCGATGAGAGTCCAGTGTTCCGGCTGCTGCCCGATGCCCCGGCCAAAGGGGTCCGGCCGGTGATGTGGTTTCCGAGCGCCAGTCCGCTCCGGAGTGGGTGGGCCTGGGGCCAGACCTATCTCGAGGGCGGCATCGCGGCGGCGGAGGCCCGGGTTGGGAAAGGGATGCTCTACCTGTTTGGTCCGGAGCTGATGTTCCGGTCCCAGCCGCACGGGACCTACCGGATGGTGTTCAACGGCCTCTTGGGGAATTGATCATGCCTGCCTTACCGCCAATCGAGTATGCCGACGCGTCCCCCCGAGTGCGGGCCGTCTACGATGACATCATGACCAGCCGGAAAGTGGACTGGATCAACAACTTTTGGAAAGCCTTGGCCAACGACCCGGCCTCGCTGGAGCGGACCTGGGACAGCGTCAAACAGGTCATGGCGCCGGGAGCCCTCGACGCCCTGACCAAGGAGCTGATCTACGTGGCCGTCAGCACGACCAACGGCTGCGAATACTGCATCGCCTCCCATACGGCGGCCGCCCGAAAGAAAGGGATGACCGACGCCATGCTGGGCGAGTTGATGAGCGTCATCGGGATGGCCAACGAAACGAACGCCCTGGTGAACGGCTACCGGGTTGAGGTCGATGCGGCCTTCAAGTAGCGATGCAAGAGCTTGCACACCGGCGCAAGACAAAGCCCCCGGCCGTTAGGTGGCCGGGGGCTTGGGGGGCGGAGCGAATTTGTGAGCTAGATCACAGCGAGATCGGCTTGGCTCTCGTCGTCGCCGTCGTCATCGACGACCTCGGAGCCCATCAGCCGGGCAGCGAGCAGCGGCAGCGCCGCGGGAAAAACCAGATCCGGATCGAGCTGCATCAACTGGGCAAAGTACTGGGCCGACTGCTTGGCCTGATGCAGATGATGGAACATGGGATCGAGCATCTCGCTAACCTCCGACCGTTCAAACGGTCTCCTTGGCACGACACCGCCGGCATCACGTTGCCGATGGTTCAACGGTATTCAGCAAAAAAGGTTCCACTTGTTTTCTGCTCCCCAAAACTGGCGGCTCAAGGTCACGGCCGAGGGTCGGCGCGGTAACACCTCGGTATTGGCAGTGGGGTCTTGTGTCGATTTATCATCGCCGATGATGTCGAAACGTCATGTGCAAGGTCCGGCGCCGCGCCTAACCACCTGCCTCCGGGCGGGGCCCGTCCTCTCGGCGATCGTCATGGCGGTCGGCGGATGCCGGGTGGTATCGCTACCCCCGGGATCCAACCGGACCGACGGCGGGCCGGTCGCGTCTCGAGGGGTCATCAGCCACGACGCCCGGTCGGAGCTTCGGCTCTATCGGGATGCCGCGGGCTGCGAGTCCGTCCAGACCGTGAACCGCCAGTTCCGGCTGGTGACCGTGGTCGGGCCGGGGGGCCCAGGCCGCCGGGTGTTGGAGGAATCCTACGACGTCCGGCACTGTCTGGCCTCGGAGAGTTCGAGCTCGGAAGCCGTGATCACCGTCTGGCACCCGGACAGCGCCGGAGCGTCGGGCCCCCTCTTTCAGATTCGCGGACGGGGGGCCTCGGGCAGCCCCGTGGGGAACCTCTATCGCCTCACGGTCCATGGCTGCTGCGGCAGCCAGAACCTCGCGAGCTACTCGAGTCTTCTCACGGGGCGGGCCTTGTTCACGGCGAGCATCCCCCCCGTGTCCCTCGAGGTCGCCAATCGACGGATCCACCGATTCGCCGCGTTCCACGACACTTTTTCAGCCACCGCGCCGGCTGAAGCGGAGGCTGACAGCTCGGTAGTTGGCGTCCTTCAATGGGGGGACGATCAAGTCCGGGCCCGCCGGGTCGTCATCCGGGCCGACCGGCCGGAAGCCTTCGCGATCGAAACCCTGGGATGGATCGAGGGTGGCCTGGCGCTCAAGGACTCGGCGCTGGTCCTCTGGCCTGATCGGCCGGCCCGGAACCTTGGGCTCGAGATCCGCCTGGTTGCCCCCGGATCGGGCCGCCGCCTCAGGATTCGGATCCCCATGGTGGATCTCGACCTGATCGTGCCGAACGCGACGGTACCACCGGGCGTTCAGCTGGCGAGCGAGCGATGATCGCGGACCTCCTGCTCGACCCGCGAGGGCACCCCATCATTGGCCATCGGGGGGCCTCCGGTCTGGCGCCGGAGAACACCATGGCTTCGTTCGACCTCGCCCGATCGATGGGTGCCGATGCCTTCGAGCTCGACGTTCGGCTCACCGCCGACGGCGTGCCCGTCGTCTTGCACGACGCCACGCTGGACCGGACTACGGACGGGACCGGCCCGGTCGCCACCCGGACCTGGGCGGAACTGCAACAATTCGACGCGGGGGCCCGGTTTACGATGGACGGGGTCTCCGGTCCGTTCCGGGGACAGGGAATCCGGATTCCAACGCTCGCGGAGGTGTTGGCGCGGTATCCGGACCTCCCGATGCTGGTCGAGCTCAAGCTGGTGGCCGCGGCCGGACCGGTCCGGGACGTCCTCCTCGCGGCGAAGGCCACCGACCGGGTCGTGATCGCGTCCTTTCAGCCGGGGGCCGTCGATCCGTTCCGGAAATCCCCGTTCCTTCCGGGCGCTTCCCGGCGAGAAATCGTCGATTTGGCGATCCGCTCCTGGCTCGGGCTCCGACCGGTTGATCGGGGAGTGCTCGTCTACTCGGTGCCGGACCGCTACCGGGGCTGGATCCCGGTACCCACCAAGCGGTTCGTGCGGAATGCGAGGATCCTCGGCCGGCCGGTCCACGTCTGGACGGTGAACGACGTGGCCACCGCCGAGGCGTTGTGGGCAGCCGGCTGTGCCGGGATGATCACCAACTATCCCGGGCTCCTTCGAGAGGCGCGGGATCGTCTCAAGGCCCAAGGCCGGTTCGCCGATACTTAAGAGTATGTCGACCCCGACGATCCTCAGCCGATACACCCAGGACCTGGGGTTCGACTCCCGGCTGGTGGCCCGGTACATCGGAAATTTGGAGCGGGGCCGGACCAACGTGTCGGTGAACAGCTCGTTGCCCGTGGGAGACCCTGTCGATCACTTCCGGTTCCGGGTAACCTCCGACCAGTTCGCCCGGATTACCACGGGCGAGTTGGTCCGCCGCCGCGGCGGAGAGCCCGAGCTAGCCGAAGCGGGGATTCGGTACCAGCTCCTCAGCCCGTCGGGCCAAGTCCGGGCCGACTCCGACCCGAACGCCGGCGCCGCGTACGAGGCCTGGCAGGACCTGGGTTCGGAAGCCAATCTGAAGCTCGCGAAGGGGACCTACACCCTGCGGGTGGCCCGAGACCGGGAGGCCATCTCCGCCAGCGAATACATCTACTCCTTCACGATTCGCGGCGGGGTCGAGGCCATCGACGACGACCAACCCGATACGGCCTCTCGGGAGTTCCTGACCACCGAACGCCCCGCGGCCCCGGGAGCGAGCTTCGATCGGTACGCCAACGTGACCGCCGTGCTCGGACTGTTCACCGACGTTCGGGCCTTCTGATCCGTGCCAAGTCGTCCAAGAGCGCCTTCGGCGAGACGCCTCGCCCCAACGCCTCCCGGGTGACGTGAGCAGCCGGCCGAGCCAGGCCGAATCGGAACAACTGGTCTGACACCTCGCCGTACCAGCCTTCGCGCCCAGTGCCGATCGGTCCGTGCCGCCCGGCCAGCGAGCGCCGCAGGTCAGCCACCACGAAGGCCCCGAGCGCATAGTTCGTCATATAGCCGGCCGACTCGATCAACTGCCCCCGCATGGCCCACCACGACCACTCCGGATGGGGCCGGATCTTGAGATAGCGGCTGGTCAGGTCCGTCCAGACCGTATTGGGCGACGCTGCCCCCGGCCGGTGGACCCGGATCTCGAACAGGGCCCAGGCGATATCCAGGATCACCCCGCCATACTTGGCCCGCAACGACTCGGCCAGCGACACCGAATCACCGAGGAACGCCGATTGCCACGAGGGCTCGAAAACCTCGAGCGACGCGAGGTCCGCGATTCCTTCGGTGAAGGTGTCGCTGTCCGGCCAATCGGCGTACGCGGGCCGGGTCCGGATCGCCGACATATGGACGGCATGCCCGGTTTCGTGAAGCAACTCGAACAAGTTGTCGAAGCCACCGGTCTGGTAGGAGGTGAAGATCCACGGCTCCGGCCGGAGCCACCGGCCGTCGCGCTCGACCGGGCGGGCGCCAAAGGTGGTATAGGAGGTGGGATGTTTTCCGGGCCGGGGGTCGATGTCGTACCGGACCCCGAGTGAGTCGACCACGGCGCCCAGAGTTTGGTAGAAGCGCCGGTTGAGCGGAATCAACGAATCCCGCGGAATCCGGGGGCTCAGCGCCCGGCTCGCGGCCCCGACGAAATGGTAGAAGTCCCAGGGTTCGAGGACCGTATCCGGCAGCGTCGCCTGCCAGGCCTCTAGGGCCGCGACCAACCACCGCTCCAGCCCGGCCTCGGTCAGTCCGGCGCTTTGGGCCCGATCGGCGAACGGCGTGGCCCGACCCCGCCAGGACGCCCGCCGGAGCGGCACCACCCGACGGAACGGACTGTCCGGCTCATTGGCGCCGTTAACCGATCGCCAGACCGGCTCGAGGGCCCGGAACAACCGTTCCCGGCGGCCTCGGTCCCCGGTGGTGCCTAACAGACCGAGCACGGTCAGGCGGTTCAGGGTATCGCGGTCGATCACCACATGCTGGGCCGCCTCGGCGTAGCACCCGAAGATCCGGGCTTCGAGGGTCAACAACTCGACCCGCTCCTGGCCGGTGACCGGACGGCACCCCGGCCCGGCGGACGGGCTCCCATCGTCGAAGGTGCCGCCCGGCACCGCCGACATTCCGCCCACCACTCGGCGCATCACTCGCCAGGCCCGACGGTCGGGCGGGGAGAGCCGGGCCGGCAGGACCCGCTCCAGATCACGCTGGAGATCGGCCCGGATCGAGGTGGCCAGCGACACCAACTGGTCGAGGCCGACCCCATGGATCGACGTGACCCCGGCCCGGTCCCGGGTCACGGCCACTTGGTCGCGGAGGTACCGGAGCGAGTCGTACCGTGTCTCGAGCAACCGGAGCGGGGGGGGTGGCTGCCCCGCCCCGTCCGTCGGCGCGAGCGCCAACAACGCCATCCACCCCGCCAGCCGAATCGATCGGATCATGGCGCAAATCTACTTGGGGGTTCCGCCCCCGACGGAAGCCGCGGCCAACTGGCGGTACGCAACCGGCGTCACCAGCCGGGCCAGGAGGGTCGAACTGATCAAGCCCCCGATGATGACCTGAGCCAACGGCGAGTACAGCGAGGACCCCTGCAGCGCGAGCGGCAGCAGGCCTCCCACCGCCGTGAGCGTGGTCAGGACGATCGGGACGAACCGGACCCGGCCGGCCCGCTCGATGGCCTCGAGCAGCGGCACGCCCTCCTCCCGCAGCTGATTCGTGAAATCGACCAACAAGATCGAGTTCTTGATCTCGATCCCGATCAGCGCGATGAAGCCGATCATGGCCGTGAACGACAGCGTGTGCCCCCCGATCCACAGGGCCACTAAGCCTCCGACGACCCCGAGCGGAATCACCGTGGCCACGACCAGCGTCATCCGGAACGTCCGGAATTCGAGTATCAGGATGACCAGGGTCAGGAAGATCGCGACGATGATGGCGCCCGAAAGGCCGGAGAAACTTTCCTGGCGCGATTCGATTTCACCGGCGGGGACCAGCCGATATCCTGACGGCAGGCTCCACTGGTCGAGATCGGCCAAGAGGCCCTTGGTCAGCCGGTCGGTGTTGTAGCCACTGCGGACCTGCGCGGTCACCAAGACCGAGCGTTCCTTGTTGTAGTGTTGAATTTCCGACACGGAGCTCTCAAATCCAGTCGTCGCCACCTGCGCCAACGGCACGGCCGCGCCGGCAAACCCGCTCACGTACACCCCGCTGAGTGCCGACGGCGTGGCGGTCGCATCGAGTTCCGGCGTACCCGCCGGTGGCCGGACCCGGACCCGGACCGCATAGTCTTCGCCGTCGGCCTCTCGTACGGTGCCGGCTTCAAGCCCCGCGAGGGCCATCCGGACGGAGCGATCTACGTCCACCGTCGGAACCCCCAACAGCGCCGCCCGGCCCCGGGGGGCCCCCCCCCCCAGGTCGGGGGGCCGACCCCCCCGGGGGGTGAACACAAATAGGCTCCCCGCCCCCCACCGCAAGGTGCCCACCAGTAAAGCGGCCCACCCCC
>JANMHX010000087.1:0-7617 GCA_031375485.1 Gemmatimonadota bacterium
CGCCTGATCGTCGTCGTTCCCGAAGATCTCTTCGAACTTGACCGCCACCCGCCAGGACGCCTGCCGGCAGAACAGGTCCGCTAACTCGACGGCCGCCCGACTCGACGGGTCCTTCTTCATCATCATCTGCGCTTTGGACACCGTGGCGCTGATCGCAAAGAGCTCGGCGCCGATCTCGACCATCCGGAACAGCACCGCCTGCTTCTTCTCGAGCCGCGGGCCAAACCGGATCATCGAATGGAACAGGTTCCGGGCCAGCCGGCGGGACGCCCGGTTCACGAACCGGAGATGCTTCGCCAGGACGCCGAACTCCGAGTACCGGGGCCACAGGCTCCAGCCGAAGTACTGGCTCGGATACCACCAGGCGTAGAAGATCCCGGCTTTGACCAAGGAGCCGAGCTTCTCGCCGACCGACGACCGGGGATCGATCAGCTTGCCCGCAACTTTGAGATGGGTGTCGACCGCCTCGCGGGCGATGAACAATCGCATGATCTCCGACGAGCCCTCGAAGATCAGGTTGATCCGCCAGTCGCGAAGGGCCCGCTCAACGGGGTCGGGCCGTTCGCCGCGGCTCTTCAGGGAGTCGGCGGTCTCATAGCCCCGGCCGCCCCTGATCTGCAGGGTGTCGTCCACGATTCGCCAACCGGTCTCGGAGTTCCACATCTTGGCAATCGCGGCTTCGAGGCGGATGTCGGTGCGGGGCCGGTCGGACAGCAGCGAGCAGAGGTCGCTCACGGCCTCCATCGCAAAGGTTTCCGATGCCATCCGGCCGAGCTTCTGGGCCACGGCGTCGTGCTTGCCGATCGGCTGGCCCCACTGGACCCGTTCCCCGGCCCACTTCCGGGAAATCTCGAGCAGCCGTTTGGCTCCGGTGACGCAACTGGCCGGCAACGTCAACCGGCCGGTGTTGAGGGTAATCAAGGCGAGCTTGAGCCCTTTGCCTTCACCCCACAACACATTCTCGACCGGCACCTTCACGTCGTGGAACCGGAGCAGGCCGTTCTCAAGCGCCCGGAGCCCCATGAAGTGGAGCCGCGATACCACCTCGACCCCGGGCCAGTTCGCCTCCACGATGAACGCGGTGATCGCCTTCGGACCGGTCCGCGCCATGACCACCATCACGTCGGCCACCGTCCCGTTGGTGCACCAGAGCTTTTCGCCCGAGAGGATCCAGTGCTTGCCGTCGTCGCTGAGCTTGGCCGTCGTCGACAGCCCGGCGGGATCCGACCCGGCGTTGTTTTCCGTCAACGCAAACGCCGAGATCGCCCCCTTGGCCAACTGCGGGAAATACTTCTTCTTCTGTTCGGGGGTGCCAAATAACTTGAGCGGCACCGGGACGCCGATCGATTGGCTGGCCGAGAGCAGGGCGGTGACGTTCCCGCAGACCGACGCCGCCATCGCGACGGCCCGGGTATACATCAACTGGCTCAATCCCTTGCCGCCGTATTCGGTCGGGATCTTGATGCCGAACGCGCCGAGTTTCTGGAGCCCGAGCACCACCTCCGGCGGCACCTTGCCGTCCCGGTCGATCGCGTCGCCGTCGACATGCTCCAGGAGGAACTTCTCCAGGGCCTCGAGGAACGGTTTGGCCTGGGCCACGTCCTCGGCCTTCGGCTCGGGGTAGGGGTGGATCAACCGGAGGTCGAGTTTGCCCTCGAACAATTCCTTGACGAAACTCGGGTTCCAATCGGTTTCCCGGGCCGCCTCGGCAAGATCACGGGCCGCTTGCTCGGCGGCGCGGCCGGAAGCCGGGGGGGCGTTCTTGGAATCGGCGGGGTTCGAGGCGACGCTGGTCATGATCGGTGTTCCTGGGTGAAGGGCCTAACGGGCATGAGTCGCACTCCGGCGGGCAACCAGCCAGCCGGACAAGAGATCGGTCACATGTTGCTTCCGGCGGGCAAAGAACCCGGGTGCCGTCGGGTCCAACCCGATGACGCGTCCGAGGGTTTCGCCTTGCAGGTGCGGGAACCAGGTCAGGGCAATCAGGCTGAAGAGCATGTGGGTGACCTCGGCGGGCTCGACGTCCTCGAGACCGAGTTCCTGGGTCAGCGCCGAGATCATCTCCTGGCCGGTCACCAGCGACAGCGGCAGTCCCTCGAGGGTCCGCCCGTCGCCTAACGCCTCGCGTTGGATCAACCGGACGAAGGTCGGCCGGGCGGCCACGAAGTCGAAGTAGTCCGACACGGCCCCGGCCAGAATCACCTCGGGCGCCTCGCCACTTGCGAGGGCCCGGTCCCGCCCGATCCGGACCGCTTGCCGGACCGCTTCGAAGCACCGCTCCAGCACCGCGTGGTGTAACTCACCCTTGGACCCGAAGAAATAGCCCGGGGTGGCGCGCGACAACCCGGCTTCCCGGCCGACGTCGCTCAGGCTGGTGGCGGCGTAGCCCCGCTCGGCAAACAGCCGCTCCGCCGCGTCGAGGATCAACTCGCGCGAGCGGGAGGCGTTCCGTTCCTTGTCTCGGGGCAGGGCTGGCTTCGTTGTCATATCTTACTTGCTGGACGGCAAGCAAGTTACAACTCGTTACTCTCAACCGCAATAGCTCCACAATCGCCCGCTTCCATCGGTATCTTTCCGCCGGTTTCCTGGCTCACCGAGGTCCCATGCCCGACAATGTGTGCGCCGGTTGCGCCGCCCCCCTCCAGCCCGATGCGGCCTTCTGCCCCTCCTGCGGCAAGCCGGTGCCTGGCGTTGAGCCCGTGCCGCCGGCGGAAGCGAAGCCCACCGACCTCGGCTGGCAGCTCGCGGGCGCCCTCGGGCCGGGGTACCAGGTGCGAGGACTCCTCGGCCGCGGTGGCTTTGCCGAGGTCCATGAGGTGTTCGACAAGGGGCTCAACCGGCGGCTCGCGGTCAAGGTGCTCCGGCCCGACATTGCCTGGACCCCGGGAATGTTGAACCGATTCAAAGACGAGTGTCAGGTGCTGGCCAGCCTGAATCATCCCAACATCCTGCCGATCCATTTCGTCGGCGAAGGTCAGGGCCTCACCTACTACGTGATGCCCTATGTCGAAGGGCAATCGCTCGGGGGCTATCTGCGGTCCTTCGGGGCCCTCGAGGTTGGGCGGGCACTGGAGATCGCGATTCCGATTCTCGAGGCCCTCGGTCATGCTCATGGCGCCGGGCTCCTCCACCGCGACATCAAGCCCGACAATGTCATGATCGACGCCACCTCCGGCCGGGCGTTGCTGGTCGACTTCGGAATCGCCACACGACTCGATGGCGATTCCCATCAGACCCAGACCGGCTTCGTCGTTGGGACGCCCCAGTACATGAGTCCGGAGCAGGCGTTAGGGCAAATGAAGCTGGACGGCCGGAGCGACCTCTATGCGTTCGGCGCCATGCTGTTCCAGATGGTGACCGGGGCGCCGCCGTACGAGGGCGATTCGTCCCAGGAGATTGTCGGAAAACACCTGGCCGATCCGATCCCCGCGCCGAGCGACCGGAAGGCCAGTGTGCCGGTCTGGCTCTCGGACATCATCGTCAAATGCCTGGCCAAGAAGGCGAGCGACCGGTACCAGTCCGCGGCCTTGCTCATCGAAGCCCTGAAGAAGGGATCGACGCTTGGGGCCGGACCAACCGTCACCGCCGCCCAGATCGTTGAGCGAGTCAGCCGGAAGGTCGGCGCCGTCGACCCACCCCTGCCTCCGGAGCCGACCGCTCAACCCGTCGTCGCCGACTCGCTCCAGCGGCCACCCCGCCGCCGCGCCGGCGTGATCGCAGCCCTGGCCATCGTCGCGGCGGGGGCTGGCCTTGGCTGGTTCGTGTTCGGCCGGCCGGTCGTGCTCGACCTGACCAACCGATTCGATGCGCCCCTGACCGTGACGACCCCTGCGGGTCAGACCGTGGTGGTGCCGCCGGGCGCGACCGTGCCGCTCGAACTGCCGAGCGCCGGTTTTGCCCGTTTGCCCTGGCAGGTCGCGGAACGGCGCAGCCCCGATGGCCGTCCAATGGGGAAGGCGCCGGCCGGGGAAATCGAGTTCCGGGGCCGGCGGGGCCGGAATGTCCGGTCGATCGGACTCGGTGACGCGCGGGTGCCGATGTTCGAACCCTTGATCACGAACGCCGCCACCGTCCCGCTCGCGGTGGTCGTCAACGCCGGGCTCAGCGGGGCCGCCGCGTGCGGGTGCCAGGTTCCCCCGGGCGCGATTCGCTTCCCGGTGGGATACTACCCGCTCTACCGCAACACCACCGTGCAAGCCGTGGCCCCGGACCGGCGATCGGCCACGTTCAAGGATCTGGGCCCCAAGGTCGACCGGTCGACCTGGACCGTGGGCCTCCGGTTCGAGACCCGAGACCTCCGTTAGGCCGTGGCCGCGCCCCGGATCCTGTTGGCCGACTGCGATCAGATGTTCGTCGCCGTCGCTCGGTTGGTCGACCCCGACGGGGCGGGGCAAGCGCCGATCCTCATCGTCGGCGGGAGCGCCAAGAGCCGAGGGGTCGTCTGCTCTGCGTCGTACGAGGCCCGAACCTACGGCGTCCGCTCCGGCATGCCGCTCGCCCAAGCGGCCCGCCTCTGCCCGGCCGCCGTTTTCGTTCCCGTCCCCCGGCAGCAATGCGGCCAGAAGAGTCGGGAGGTCGCGAGCGTCCTCGATCGGTGGGCGCCGAAAGTCGAGGCCGCCAGCATCGACGAGTTCTACCTGGATCTGTCAGGCACCGAAGCGGTCTACCACGGCGAGCCCCTGGCGGCGACGGCCGCCCGAATCCGGGCCGACGTGCAAGCCGAGACCGGGATGACGCTCTCGTTCGGCGGCGGCACCAATCGCCTGGTGGCCAAGTTGGCCACCGAGCGGGCGAAACCTCGTCCCGGGACCCCGGGCACCGGCGTGTTCATCGTACCGCCGGGCGGGGAAGGGGAGTTTCTGGCCGCTCACTCGCTCGCCGACATCCCGGGCGTCGGACCTCGCCTCACGGCCAAGCTCCGCACTTACGGGCTGACGTCGGTCCGGGATGCCCTCCGGGTCGAGCGGCGCGACTTCGAGGGGTGGCTGGGCGGAAGAAGCGGGGCGTGGCTCTATGATCGCGTTCGGGGGTCGGGCCGGGCCGACGTCGATCCGGACGGCGAGGCGAAGTCCATGAGTCACGAGGAGACCTTTCCCCGCGACCTGACCACCGACGACGCCCTCGAGACCGAATTGCTCCGGCTGACCACTGCGTTGGCGGCCGAACTCCGCCGGGACGGGCTGACCGCCCGGTGTGTCACCGTCAAACTCCGCGACCACGATTTCAAGACCCGCCAAACCAGCCGGACGCTGCCCGAGCCGATCGACACCGATCGCGCCGTGTTTGCGATTGCCCGTCAATTGCTGGCCGACCTTCGCGCCCGTCGCCGGGTGGCTGCCCGGCTGATCGGCATCGGGCTGACTCGGCTCGAAGCCCCGGCGCCCGTCGCGCAATTGACCCTGCTCGGCGCCGGCCCGGCCCACCCGGCGGAGACCGACCGCGATCGCGCCGTGGCCCGGGCGATGGACACCATTACGACCCGGTTCGGCCGCGATGCGGTCAGGCCGGCCCGGCTGACCCGAAAGCGGACCGACCCGCGGTAGTCGGGGGCCCTCAGGTATATTTGCCAGGTCACTCTCTCATTTATCGGAGTTTATGCGAATCACCGTGCCCATGCAGAAGGCCCTGAACGACCAGATCGCCAAGGAGTTCGGCGCCTCGTACCTGTATCTCTCGATGGCAGCCTATTTCGCCGAAAAGAACTTCAACGGCTTTGCGAACTGGATGCGGATGCAAGCCGCGGAAGAGACCAAGCACGCCTTGAAGCTGTTCCAGTTCGTGGAAGACCGCGGTGGCCGGGTCACGCTGGAAGGCATTGACCGGCCGCCGCCGGATTTCCCCTCGCCGATCGCCGCCTTCGAGCACGCCCGCGACCACGAGACCAAAGTCTCAGCCGGCATCAACCAACTCTACGAACTCGCGGCCGCCGACAAGGACTGGGCGACCCAAGCCACCCTCCAGTGGTTCATCACCGAACAAGTCGAGGAAGAGAAGACCTCGTCGGAAATCGTGGCCACCCTCCGGATGATCGGGGACAACGCCTCGGGGCTCTATATGTTCGATAAGGAACTGGGCCGGCGCGGGTCCAGCGACTGAGGCCATGTGAGCGAATCTCTCCCGAACATCGCGTTCCTCGGACTCGGGGCGATCGGCCGGCCGATGGCGGCGCGGGTGGCGGCTCGCTACCCGCTCACCGTCTGGAATCGGACCGCAGCCCGCGCCGAGGCCTTTGGTGCCACCGTCCCGTGCCGAGTGGCGAAGTCGGCCGCCGACGCCGTGGCCGACGCCGATGTCGTCATGACCTGTCTCTCGACCTCCGCGGACGTTGACCAACTGCTCCATGGCCCCGAGGCCGTGCTCCCGAGCCTTCGGCCGGGCACCCTGTTCCTGGACTGTACCTCGGGCGACTCCGCCACCTCCGGCCGCCTCGCGGCGGCCTTGGGGGCGCGGGGAATCGCGTTTGCCGATTGTCCCGTCAGCGGTGGGACGAACGGGGCCGAGGCCGGCATCCTCACCGTAATGGTCGGTGGGTCCGCCGAGGTGTTTGAACGGGCCACGCCATACCTGGCAACCTTCGGAAAACTGATCGTCCACATGGGGCCGGTCGGGGCGGGCGATGTCATCAAGGCCATCAATCAGGCGCTGCTCGCCGCCAATATCCTCTCGCTCGGCGAAGCCCTGACGGCCATGGTCAAGGCCGGGGTGCCGGCCCGGGCCGGACTCGAGGTCCTCAATGCCTCGAGCGGCCGGTCGTTCGTCAGCGAATCCCTGATTCCGGCCCGAGTCCTTCCCGGAACTTGGCCCAAGACCTTCCGTCTGGCCCTCCTCGACAAGGACGTCGGGATTGCCCTGGATCTGGTCCGCCAAGTCGGTCTCGAGGCGCCGATTCTGACCCAGGTCAGGGCCCACACGGAACTCGCCCTCAAGGAATTGGGTCCGGAGGCCGATTATCTCGAACCAATCAGGCTGTGTGAACAACGGGCGGGGGTCGAGGTTCGCGGATGAGCGAGTGGCTGAGTACCCGGCCCGAACGGGTCGATGTCCACCTGACCGACCGGCGGGTCCTGTCGGGGGTCATTCATCTGCAGATGACCGCGCGGCATCACTCCGGGCCAGAAACGCCGGTGGACCTTCTCAATCGGGAGGAGTTGTTCTTTGCCTTGGTGCTGGAGGGAGAACAGCCGGTCTTCGTGGCCAAACGGCAGGTCTTGTTTCTGCGGTTGCCGCCCCAGCCGGCCATCGGAGATCCCGACCGGGCCTCCGCCGCCCGGCGCATTGAACTGGAAATCGAACTGGCGGATGGGACCCTGCTCGAAGGCATCGTGATGATTGAATTGCCCCCCGATCGGTTGCGGGCCCTCGATTTCCTGAACAGTGCGCCGGAGTTCTTTGCGCTCTGGACGACCGAGGCCGTTCGGGTCGTGAATCGGAACCATATTCGGGCGGCCAGTCCGCTCGTGGATATCAAACGTGCCTCGGCTTGATCGTTTTCTCGAGGCCATGAAGACCCAGGCCGCCGAGTCCGTCCGCCTCTTGCCCGGGCAGCCGATCGCGCTCCGGAAGAGCGGAATGACCCGCCCGGTCACCAAGGACCCCCTCAGCGAACAACAGATCATC
>JANMHX010000075.1:0-12422 GCA_031375485.1 Gemmatimonadota bacterium
CGGGGTGCAGTGAGCCGACGCCTCCGCCTCCTCCTCCTCCCCCGCCGCCCCCGCCAACCTCGTCCGCACCCCAGTGCGGAAGTCAGACCACGCTCCAACTTTCCGTCGGGCAGCATCAGGTCGTCGATCCCAGTGCCACGAGTGGTTGCGTGCGGGTGCCGGCCGCCGGCGCCGCCGGGGCCGAGTACATCGTGGTGGTGGCCTCGGCCGCTCCGAACCGGAGCACCAGCGGCATCAGCGGCGGGTACTTCGTTCGCACCGGCAACCCCGGTGCGTCGAGTGTGGCGACGCCGGCGGTGTCCCGGGCCGATGTCGCGGAACCGCGGGTGACGCGGACCTCGGCGGCGGATCAGTTCCACATGACGCTCCGCCGCCAGGAAGCGGCCCTTGCCGCCGATCCGTCGAACCGGTCGGTAAAAGCGGCGCCGAGCGTCGCGGCCGCGCCGCCCGTCGTCGGGAACGTCCGAACCTTCAAGGCCTGTGCGAATCTTGCGTGCAGTTCGTTCGACGACGTGACGGCGACCGCCCGTTATGTCGGGACCAAGGCGGCGATCTACATGGATAACGCCGCCCCGGCCACCGCCGACACCTTGCAAGAGGTGGACTACCAGGATCTCGGGCGGACGTTCGACACCTATCACTATCCGATCGATGCCGCCGCGTTCGGGACCGAATCCGACATCGACAACAACGAGCGAATCGTGATCTTGATGACCAAATCGGTCAACAAACTCACGCCGGACTGCACCAATGGCCGGGTCCTGGGGTATTTCTTCGGGCTCGATCTGATCACGACCGGCAGCCAAGCGGTCAACTCCAACAAGGCCGAGGTGTTCTACACGTTCGTGCCCTCGCCCTCGACGCCGACCTGTTCGGCCACCAACCGAGTCCAGACTCTCTTCTCGGTGAAGCCGACCTTGATCCACGAGCTCCAGCACATGATCAGCTGGAACAAACGGGTGATTCAGGCGGGCGGGAACGCGGAGGAAACCTGGCTCAACGAGGCGATGTCGCACTTTGCCGAGGAACTGGGCGGGCGGCTGATTCCCGCGGATCAATGCCCGCCACCCAGTGGCACCAGCGCCCCGTCCTGCCGGAGCCAATACACCTCCGGCGACATCATCAATGCGTATGACTACTTGACCTCGACCGAAGATCACTTCCTGATCTACCCCACTTCGTCCAACGGCACCTTGGAAGAACGGGGGGCGAGTTGGCATTTCCTTCGGTGGGTCATCGACCAGTTTGCCACCGATTCGCTGCTCGGCTCGGATTTCACCCCGGGGCTGGTCACCGGCCCGGGTGGGGCCGCGACGATCTCGGCACGGACCGGCCAGAATCTGGCCCAGTTGGTGCCGGAGTGGCTTCTGGCGTCCTATCTCGACGACTTGCCCTCGTTTACCGCGGCGAGCCCCCGGCTCCGGTTCAAGAGTTGGGGGTTGCGGTCGATCTTCACCAATCCGCTCAATCAGGGTCCCAGCGGCCCCTTTAACGGCTTCCCCATCAAACCCGACTCGACCAGCGGGGCGTATACCAAGGCCGGCACCCTTCGCGGCGGAAGCGGGCGGCATTTCCGGTTGATCCAGCAGGCCAATGGGCCGGGAATTGATTTTCAGCTGGTGAAGGACGCCACCGGTACCGCCATCGACCCGGCGTTGGTGGCCCGGATCGGAATTGCCAGGATTCGTTAGGCCGGTTCGGCCCGAAAGCGCCCCGGTGCCATGCCGAGGCGGGTGGTGAAGGTCTTAGTCAGGTGACTCTGGTCGGAAAATCCGCAGCGGACCGCGACCTCGGCGATGGGAATCCGAGGGTCGCGGAGCAGGACCTCGGCCCGGGAGATGCGGGCTTCGCGCCGGAACTCAGCCGGTGAGGTGCGAAAGTGCTTTCGGAACATCCTTGCCAAATAGATCGGATGAACCCCGACCTGATGGGCCACCGCCTCGATCGAGTCATGGTGGTTCTCGGTCAGGATCGATCGAGCCCCGGTCAGCCACCCGGGCGCCTGGCCACTGCGCTCCGGACGGCAGCGGGCGATTTCACCGAGCAGCTCGAGGCAGAGTCCCTCGAGGATCAGGGTAGAGGCCGGCGACCAGCGGACGCACTCCTTCGCCATCTTTCGAACCGTGGCACCGATTGCCGGATGGCGGAGCGCGACCGGATGGCTGGGCGGGTGCCCGACGGATTCGGCGGCGCGAATCCGCTCGGCCGGAATTGACACCGTGAAAAACCGACCCCGGATCGTGCCGGCCACTGGGTCGAACCGATCCTGGTGGGTCGTGCCGGGCGGATTGTAGATCACGACCGATCGATCACAGAGATCGGGCGCGCCGAAGGCCGAGGACCGGTAGGCGCCGTCGATGGGGAGCACGACGTGGGCGTCTTCGTGGGTGTGGAGGCCGACGGGCCGAGTCGGATCGGCATCCCAATGGGCCACGGTAAACACCCCGGCTTGGCGGGTCCGGTCGAACTGTCCGAAGAATTGGCCGGCGCGAAGGACTCGGTTGCTGGAACTCGGTGTGGACAGGGTCATGGTGGCTGTCCTACGGAATGGCCGGGGACCGAGTTCCACCGAGCTTGACCGTCACGCTTGAGTGCGGAGGAGGCTTCCGCGAGATTCCGCCTGTGGAATCCACCTTGGTTCGGATCGGGTTGGCGCTTTCGGCGATGACGGCGGCCGCGATCGGTCCGCTCCCGGCCCAGTCCCGGCCGGTGCCGGCCATTCTGTCGTATCCCGCCAACGTGCGGGCCGCGGGAATGGCCGGGGCCGGCGTGGCCATGACCGGCTATGCCGGCTCCGTGTTCAACAACCCCTCGGGGCTGGCCCCGATCCGGGCCTTGAGTCTCGAAATGACGCTGGCGCGGCTGCCGGATCGGTCGACCTATCTGATGGGTGCCGCCGCCGCCCGGGTAGGGCGGTTCAACGTCGGGGGCGGGTACCAATACCTCCGATTCCCAACCGGTGGTCCGGTGTACGACAACTTTGCGGGCGTGGGTACCGGAGTGTATCGGCGGGGCGGGATCGCGTTCGGCACCAGCGCCAAGTACGTGTCAGTGGAAGATTCCGGCGGCGTGATTACCCGATCGGCCACGACGGACGTCGGGGCGACCGTGGCCCTCTTTGAGATTGCCGCGCTCGCGTTGTCGGTCCACAACCTCGGTGATTGGAACGTGTCGAACGGCGGCCTGGCCTTGCCGCGCTCCTGGCATCTCGGGTTCAGCTTCAACCTGCTCGACTCGTTCTCGAACGGGCGACTGATGACCACGATCGAGACGGTGTGGACCGAAGACCAGCGCCGGCGGACCGTGATGGGGCTCGAGGCGGGTGCGGTCGTGAAGGGGCTCGGTTTGGTGGCCAGGATCGGTCACGGGGGCCAGCCGGGGGATGTGGCGGGTACGCTGTCCAAGACGACGTATGGGGGCAGTATCGTGGCGGGCGAGGCCCGGTTCGACTACGCCTACCAGAAGCGAAGCCCGTTAGGCAACGGGGTCCACCTTTTCGGGGTCCGTTGGACGCCGTGACCGGGAAACGGGTGCGTATGGGGATTCTCGTGGCGGCGGTGGTTCTCTTTCTGGGGTACGGTACGGCCTACGTGGCCAGCGAGGATATCCGGTACCTCACCCGGGCCGGGATCGAGCAGACCCGGATTCTGGAGCGGCGGAGGCCGCTCGAGGCGATGGTGGCGGACACGACGCTTCCGGCCGTGGACCGGGCCTATCTCGGCCTGGTGATCGAGGTCCGGCGGAAGGCGGCGGCGCTTGGACTCGAGGCGGGCGAGACCTATACCACCTATACCGACGTCGGCCGGGACACCTTGCTCCTCAGCTTGACGGGGTCGCGGAAGGATTGCATTTGCCCTGTCACGTGGAAGTATCCGATCGTGGGACGGGTGCCGTACAAGGGGTTCTTCGATCCGAAGATGGCCGAAGCCGCGGCCCAGAAGATCGCGGCCAAGGGCTACGACTACTCACTCCGGCCGGCCTCGGCGTACTCGACGCTGGGGTGGTTCAACGACCCCCTGTTGTCGACCGCCATGGTGCGCGACTCGGTGGAGCTCTCGGCGCTGGTGTTCCATGAGATCGCTCACAACACCCTCTATGTGAAGAGCGCCACAGCCTTCAACGAAAGCTTCGCGCAGTTGGTGGGGTATCGGGCGGCCGAGGCCTTCTTCCGGGCCCGCGGGGACACGACGTTGGCCAACCGGGCGCGGAGCCGTTGGGAAGACGAGATCGTCCTGGCGGGATACTATCGGAAGTTGATTGACACCCTTACGGCCTTCTACCATTCCAAGCCGGCGGGCGATTCGCTCGAGGCCGGCCGCCGGACGATCGGCCAATGGTCCAAGGGATACTTGGAGGCCGAGATCGGGCCCTTGCTCAAGACCTACCGGGTCAGTCGGTTGGCCGAGCGGCCGATCAACAACGCCCAGTTGGTGGGGGTCCTGCTCTATCGAACCCATTTGGAGTGGTTCGAGCGGTGGTTTGCCAAGCATGACGCGGACATCGGTGCGAGCGTCGCGGCCCTCCGCGACGTGATGAAGGGTGCCGAGGGTGACGGTGCGTTCCAGCGGTTGGAGGCCGCGATACAATGATGCGACATGGAATCCTGGCCTTCGGGTTGCTGGCCGTCGGGGCGGGGCCCGGCGCAGCGCAGACGCAACTCGCGGTCGACGAATACACCCGGTACGAGTTGCTCGATCCCGCCTCCGCCCAATTCAAGATCCGCTACGACGTGACCGCCGCGACGCCAGGGGCCCGCTACTACTTCAACCCGATTCGAAAAGGCAGCGTGGCCACCGACGAGTCGGTCTTCGACCGGGCCACCGGCCAACCGCTCCCGTTCGAGATCGTGCCGGGGCCGGCGGCGCGGGCTCAAGGATTCGGGGCCGCCGATCCCGAGACGGACTACATTCGGGTTTCGTTGCTCCGCGCGGTCCCGGCCAACGGTGAAGTTCGGATCCTGATCATCAAGACCTATCGCGATCCGAAGAGCTACTATGCGGCGGGTGACTCGATCGTTTTCGCCCGTTTGCTCGGGATCAAGAAGAATGCGGTGGTGCTGCCGGCGGGTTACGAGTTGACCGGGCTCAACGTGCCGGCCCAAGTCCTCACCGAGACCGACGGCCGGACCTTGATCAGTTTCATCAACGCAGGGCCGGATGGGGCCTCGCTGGTGGTGACGGGCCGGAGGATGGTGCGATGACCAGACTTGTCGTCGTACTCGCGCTGGCCGGGGTGGGAACGTTAGGTGCCCAGTCGCGGGCGGCCCGGCTGACCGAGCGGGCTACCGAGACCCGGGACATCGTCTACTTCCTTCAGCAGCCCGAGACCCATGCCTTCGACCTCTACCATGACTATACGGAGACGCGAGTGGGCGTCGGCCAGTATCTGAATGTGGTCCGGCCTGGAAGCCGGGTCTCCAATCCATCGGCGGTGATCCTCGACACCGGAGTGCCGCTCGAAACCCGGACGCTCCGGGGCGCCGCCATCACCGGGGCCGGCCTCGACATTGGGGAGCCGGTGAGGGGGGAGACTGAGGTCGTCGTCATCTCGTTCCCGGCCGTTCAACCAGGCCAGTCAACCCGGCTTCGGATCTCCGAGACCTATACCGACTCGGTCCGGTACCGGGTCGAAGACGGCGAACTCGTCTGGGACCGGGCGTTCGGGCGGGCCTACAACGCCGTGGTGCTCCCGGCCGGGTGGTATCTGACCCAGAGCAGCGTGCCGGCCACGGTGCGATTGATCGAGGACGGCCGGGTTCGCCTTGACTTCGTCAACCCGAGGCTCGATGAGATCCAGGTGCTGATCGTGGCCCGGAGGCGACCCGGCCGATGACCGCTGACGATGTGGCCGTTCTCGTGGACTATGGCTACTGGGCGAACGCCCAACTGCTCGAAGTCAGTGCCCGGCTGACCCCGGAACAATTCACCGAAACCGTGGCCGGAAGCTACGGGTCGGTCCGCAATACCTGGGTGCACCTGATGAGCGCGGAGGCCGGGTGGCTGGAGCGGTGTGGCGGGCCGACGCGGGGGCCGCAGCTCCGGGGTGAGGACTACCCGACGGTGGCGTCGGTCGTCGAGGCGTGGCGGACCATCGAAGCCAATCTCCGGGCGTTTGCCGCCGGCCTCGAGCCGGGGGACCTCGACCGGGTGGTTGACTTCTCGCTTGGCGCGTTCGGGTCGTTCTCAATGAAAATGGGGGAGATCCTCCAGCACGTGGCCAACCACGGCACCCACCATCGGGGGCAGATTGCGCTGCTGCTTCGGGTGCTCGGCCATCCGCCCGGGAACGTGGACATGCTGTTCTACTTCGGGGCGAAAAGCCGCCCGTGAGTGTGGCTGCCGACCGCCTGTTCTGGGTCAAGCTCGTCCACACCCTTGCCTGGGCTTTCTTCGTCGCCTGTATCGTCGCGATTCCGATTTGTGGCTGGATCGGCCAGTACGGTTGGGCCGGCGGGTTCACCGCGATCGTTTCGGGCGAAGTACTGGTCTTGGCTTTGAACGGCTGGCGATGCCCGCTCACCGCGGTGGCCGCCCGCTACACCGATGACCGAATCGACAACTTCGACATTTTTCTGCCGGTGTGGTTGGCGAGATACAACAAGGAAGTGTTCGGGACCCTGTTTGTGGCCGGCCTGCTATTCACCGTGGCCAGGTGGCTTGGCTGGCTGAGCTAGGCCGGCCCCGGGCCTGGCGCGAAACCCGGCTCGAGGCGGGTGCGTACGAGCGAGCATTCATGAGAGGCGCCACGATGGATCCGCTGCCATTTACCCTGAGGGTTCGAGGGCATGATGTGATCGACGGGCTCGACGTTTTTTCGATTTCGGTCAAGGTGGAGGGCATGGCCTCGTGGGCTCCCGATACCGGGTTGACCCTGGAGTGGGCCGAGACCCAGCACATCGACGAAGTCTCGTTCGCGCGGGTCAGCAGTGACGTCGTCTCGCAACCGCCGCTCGCCATTGATATCGCGGTGGATGAACTGGCCGGCGCGGCCGTCTTGGGCGGGTGGTGGCGTCCCAGGTTGGAGCTCAAGGGTCGGTACCTCGACACCTTCACGCACGTGCCTGGATCAGAGCCCGGACGGGTGGCCTTGTGGATTCGGCGGCGAGACCGCGGCCTCGCGAACCAGTTGGCGGCGACCCTGGCTCACGCGATCGCGGACCGGGCCTTGGTTCCCACCACCGACCCCGGGCTCGAACTCGGATCGTAACTTGTGCTCTTCGGCAACCACCCCATGATGCCGCCCGACCAGCCGGAGGGCTATCAATGGAGTCTGTCGCTCCTCTATCTGGTGTTTGCGGTGGTCATTGGGATGCTCTATCTGCCGTGCCGCTGGTTTGCCCGGGTGAAAGCCGGGCGGCGGGGTGGTCTGTTGCGCTATCTCTGAGCGGGGTTCCAACTCACGTGTAAGGTTCGGCCGGTCCCAGGCAATGGAGAGATGACGCCACTCATCTTCCACCCTGGGGGTTCCACATGCGCCGTTTCCGCCCGCTGTTCGCCTGCCTGCTGCTGTTCTCGCCCTCCTGTGCCGATGTTCTCGGCCCGGACGACATTGCCGGAAACTATCACACCCTTGTTCTGGTACTGACTGAAGGGGCCACGTCGGTCAACCTGCTTCAACTTGGCGTCACCCTGAACCTGGAGCTTCGGTCCGACGGTACGACGCGCGGGTCGTTCCGGGCGCCGGCCATTGCCGGTCTCGCCGGCACGCCGTTCGACTACGATCTGGCCGGAACCTATTCGATCGAGGGCGGCGTGCTGCGAATGAGCCACCAGGCCGACACGTTCCTGCGAGATACTGAATGGGCGATTTCGAAGCGCAGCTTGTCGTCTCAAGGTGGCGAAGTCGCCGCTTTGCTGCAGCGGTAGCTGTCGCCCCGTGATGTCCCCTGACCGGTCGTCGGGCGATGCCGCCGGTGAACGGCCCGACTTGGCGGCCCGAATCCGGCTCGGGTCGACGGAGGCCCTAGCGGAGGCCTATCGGATTCATGGCACCCGAATCTTCCAGTTGGCCTATCGAATCACGGGGAATCGGGCCGATGCGGAGGATGTCCTCCAAGACGTCTTCCTCGGGCTTCAGACGGCGCTTGGCCAGTACCGGGACGAGGGGCGGTTCGGCAGTTGGCTGGGCCGGGTCGCCGCCCGGACGGCCCTGATGCGGCTCCGGCGCGGCCGGCACGAGATCCCGTTAGGCGACTTCGAGGGCCCGGCCAACGCGGATGGTCCCGTGATTCTCGACCGGGTCGCCGCCGCTGACTTGCTCAGCCGGCTGCCCGAATCCCTCCGGCGGGTCTTTTTGCTCAAAGAGGTGGACGGGTTCAGCCACCGGGAGATCGGGGAACTGCTCGGGATCAGCCCCGGTGCCTCCGAAGTACGGCTTCACCGGGCCTGGCGGTGCATTCAAGATCTGATGGAAGGCGACGACCGATGATGATCTCACACAAGTCCATGGCGGATTTGGCCGACCTGGACGCCGCCACCGCGGCCGAACGGGCTTTAACGATGCGGCACTTGGCCGATTGCGACTCCTGCCGGCGCCGCCTCGCGGCGACCCGCGAGGTTCGGGCGGCGGTTTCCCGGCAGACCGCCGTCGAGCCCCCTGCCGATCTGTTCCAGCGGATTCTCGACCGGCGGGCCGCCGGCGATCGCGTCATCCTCCCGATCGAACCAATTCAGCCACCCGGGCCCCGGATTCGAGGTGCCTGGGGCGCCGCGATGGCGGCGGTGGCCTTGGTGGGCGTGGTCCTGGCGGCGCCCCGGGTCCGGGCACTTTTCCAGCCGGCCCCGATCGAGCCGATCGTTGAATCCCCGGCCAATCCGGTGGCCGGCGTGTCGATCGTCCCCACGCTCGACCCGACCGATGTTCGGATCCTCGATGCGGCGTCACCGGTTGAGGTCCAAGTGGATCTGCACGACGGCGTGGAACTCGGCCTGAGCGGAACCGGGCCCGCAGCGAATGCGGTCTTCCGAGTAGCGGGCAACGGCCTCACGGTGACCGGAGTCCACGGCGGGTTGGTGGAGGTTCGAATCCCCCGGGGTCGGTTAGCCACCCGGGTATTCCTCAACGATCGGCTGACGGTGACGTCAGACGGCACAATCCTACGCCACGCGGTGACTGGCGACACCGGCGTCCGGCTCTTGATTCCGGGGAAAGCCCCATGATCGGACTCCTCCTCCTTCAAATGGCCACCGGGCGGATCGTCGGGTCGGTCACCAACGAGGCGGGTACTCCGATCGCCGGTGCGATCGTGAGGGTGCCGATGCTCGACCGCCGCATCCCGACGGACCCACGAGGCCGGTTTCTCCTGGAGCAGCTTCCGGAGGGCAGTTTTGCGGTCGTCGTCGAGGCTCGCGACCATCGGCCGGCCACCCTTCGAGTCAGCCTCTCTGCCAACGCTACCGTGCGGCTCGACGTCGGCTTGGCCGCCGAGGTTGCCGAGCCGGTCCGGCCTTCGTTGCGAATCGAAGTCCGCGACGAACGCGGCGAGTTGCTCAATCTTGCCACGGTCGAAGTCGACGGGGTGGCCAGAACTGCGGTCGATGGTGCGGCCACGTTCCGGGACTTGCCGGTCGGCACCCGCCGAGTTCGGGCTCGCCGTTTGGGATACGAAGCCCGGGATACAACGGTAGCGCTTGGACCGCCGGAACCTCGACTCGTCATCACCCTTGCCCCCGAGGCCGTCGAACTCGCCGCTATTCGGGTGGTCGCGGCGTCCCCGAGTGGATCGAGAGCGGCCGCTGATTCCAGCGGTTTCGCCAGGCTCGTGACCACGGGCGTCAATCGGATCCTGCGGGAGGATCTTGACCGAGTGACGCCGACCTTCGAGCCCGACGTCTTGCGGGCGCTGCAGACCACGACGGGGGTCGGAGCCGCCAACGATCTGAATGCTCACCTGGTGATCCGCGGCGGGGGGCCGGAACACACCCGCTTTCTGCTCGACGGTGCGCCCGTCCTCGGGCCGTACCACGTGTTCGGAGTGTTCGGTGCGTTCAACCCTGACGCCGTTGGCGAGGCGGAGGTGCTGCGGGGGGCTTTGCCGGCCCGGATTGGCGGCGTGGCCGGCTCGGTCGTCAGTCTCCGTTCGCTCCGGTCGGACAGTCTCAGGGTGACCGGTGGTGTGACTCTGCTCGCGTCCCGGATCGCGGCCTCCGGGCCACTCGGGGCCGGCGGGTCGTGGGTCGTGTCTGGGCGGCGGACCAACTTGAGTTGGGCGGGCTCCGGCCTGTCGATTGGGAACCCCTACACGTTTTGGGACCTCCAGGCCTCCGCGACGGCGCCCATTGGGCGCCGGCATTCGGTCTCGCTGTCGACATTCGGCTCGGGCGACCGGTTCGAGAATGACCTCTTCTTTGTCGACGAGCGGTCGGATCAGCTCACCGCCCGGTGGTCGAATCGGGTGGCCTCGGCGTCATGGCGCTGGATGATCGGGAAGGGCTGGACGACCGAAACGGCGACCTCCTGGTCGGAGTACCGGAACCAGCTGCAGACCGGCGACTCGGCGTTTCGGGCCGGGTCCGAGCCGGATCGGGGGCAGGCCCGCTTGGCAGCGCTCGCGGTGAGCGTGGGTCGCCGGTCGAACGCGAGCCGGTTCCGGATTGGTCTGTCCCTCGACGCGGAACGGACGGCGATTGGTGGGGACACGTCATTTCGGAGCTATGTCCGTGATCGGATCGATCGGCGAGCGACGGAGTTCGCCCTGTCGGCGGAGTGGGAACGACGACTGGGGGCGGTGACATTCGCTCCGGGGGTTCGAGTCGGTTACCGCGACGCCCAAGACCTCTACTCGGTCGAGCCTCGGGTGGCCCTTCGGTGGCAGTCCAGCCCGAAGCTGCTGGTAACCGTCGCGGCGGCGGCGACGAGCCAGGGGTTCCAGGCGCTCAGGGATGACCGGTTCCCGCTGTTAGGCGTTCCGTTCTACTTCCTGCCGGCGCGGTTTGACCGGCCGACCCGGGCTGTCAGCACCGACGCGACCGTCTCGTTCGAGCCGAGCCCGACCTGGCGGTTCGAGGCGTCGTGGTATCGCCGCCGCCTTCGCGGCCTGCCCCGGTGGCGTCCGGCCGACGAGCGGACGCTGGCCGACATCCGGTACGACAACGGGTCGGCGACCGGGCTCGAGTTGATGGCCGCCAAGCGGACCGGCCGAGTGACCGGCTGGGTCAGTTATACGCCGATGGACGCCCACATGGAGCCGGATGGGGAACCGGCGTATCGACCTCTCTGGGGTCGGCGCCACGCCGTCGACCTGGTCGCGCAGACGGTGGTGGGCGGCGCCTGGCGCCTTTCAACCAGGATGACTTGGACGTCTGGGCAGCCGTTCTGGGCCGAGCGAGGCAGTATTCCGGGTTGGGGCTTCAGTCCGGGTCGGGGCGGCCTGGATTTGAAGGATCAGTACCCGGTGTGGTCCGAGCAGCAAGCCACTTTGCCAACGTACTTTCGGACCGACGTGGTGCTCACCGGCCGGTTCCGGCTCGCGGGTCTCGAGATCCGTCCGCTGGCGGGTTTGGTGAATGCGACTGGCCGGCGGAATGTGGCCGGGTATTTCGGAACCAGGTCGGTGGGCGTGGATGGCGAGCGGGAGATTGTTCCGCGGCGGCTCCTGCCGAGGTTCCCGATCATCGGGATTGATTTTTCGACGGCGCGGCGAGGTCACCGATGAGGGCGCTCATGCTGGGAGTGTTGATCTCCCTGGTTGGCTGCGGCGTGCCGACCGCCCCGGCCTTGCCGTCCCAACCCAGTGCGCTTCATCTGCTCGCCGTGCTCGATCCCGACTCGACCCGCCAGCTCCTCATGGTTGCGTCGATCAACGCCGACCGGATCGCCGACCTGACCGTCGGGGTGGAGATTCGGGAGTCGGACGGACGATTCCGCCCCGTGGCCCAGGGTGTTCCCGTCGGTTCGCTCACTTGCAGTGATCGCTACGGACAGGCGTTGGGTCAGGCTTGCCTCGCCTTCGACCTAGTCGTGCTGCCGGGCCGGGTGTACCGGGTTCGGGCAGCGGCCTCGGGTTTCCCGAGTGCGGTCGCGGTGACTGAGGTTCCCGGTGACTTCTCGTTGACCCAGGTCGAGGCCCTCGGCGCGCCGCCGGGGACCGACCGGCTCCGGGCCGGCTGGACGGCGAGCGCGGGTGGGTATCGATATTTGGCCAGTTACCGGACGGTCACGCCGTATTCGTGTGGGTTCTTCTGTGGCCAAGGGTGGGTGACCGTGACCGCCGGCCTCGGCCCCTTGCGCAACGATGATGTCGGCTTCTGCCAAGATGGCGGCATCGGCATCTTCGCGATTTTGAATCTGACAGATCAATAGGGCGCCAGCATCCTTGATGCGCACAGCAAAGGGCCGGGGATCGCCGAACGACAGCATGACGGCGCGTGGTTTGTGGGCCAGCGCCCGGTTGAGCACGTCCGGCTTCTGCGCCATCGACCACG
>JANMHX010000118.1:0-14003 GCA_031375485.1 Gemmatimonadota bacterium
ACTCAAGGCCGCGTACGACCGTCAATACGCCCGCGTCTCGGCTCAGCCCCAGTCGATCTACACGACGCTGTTCCCCAAGGCGATGGCCATGGAGCTGGCGTTTGCCAGAGCCGGCGGCTTGCTGGTGGTCGGGACCGACCCAACCGGCGGCGGTGGGGTGATTCCCGGGTATTCGAACCAGCGGGCCGTCGAACTCTTGGTCGAGGCCGGGTTCAGTCCGGTCGAAGCAATCCAGATTGCGACTCAAAACGGCGCCAAGTACCTGGGCCTGTCCGACCGGCTCGGCACCATCGAGCCCGGCAAGCAGGCCGACCTCGTGGTGGTGACCGGCAATCCGGCCCAAACCATCGCCGACATCCGGAACGTCGAGCTCGTGTTCAAGCAGGGCGTCGGCTACGATCCCGCCAAATTGATCGCAGCCGTCAAAGGGAGCGTCGGGCTCTATTGACCTGGTGCGGCGGCCGGTGGGCTCAGGGTAGTACGTCGATCGCGACGTGCGACGCCAGTCGGCCGCTTCGATAGATCCGCTGAGTGGCCGCCCGATAGTCCGTCGCCGTGGCCAAGAAAATGTTTGGCACGAAGGTCTGGGGGTTCCGATCGTAGAGCGGGAACCAGCTGCTCTGGACCTGGACCATGATCCGGTGACCCTTCTTGAACGTGTACGACTGCTGGTGGAGGTCGACGGTGTAGGGAAGTGCCAAGTTGGCTGGGATTCGCTCGGCGTGCTCGAAGCTCTTCCGGTACCGCCCTCGCATGATGTCGCTCGCCACCATCAGTTGATAGCCGCGCATTGTTGGATCAGGATCCGAATCCGGGCGAACGTCGATCAACTTGACCACCCAGTCGGCGTCGCTCCCGGTGGTCGACGCGAACAGCTTCGCCGCCACGTTCCCGGCCACCTCGACGTCATCGGCCAGCGGCTCGGTTTCCCAACTCAAGACATCGGGCCGGCCGTGGACGAACCGCTGGTCTCGCACCAGCCAGATCTCCCAATCCACATAGGACGGAATCGGCCGGGGCCGGTAGGGAACCGGATTGGCCGGATCGGAGACGTAGCTGTCAAACCCGGTGGCCTCGACGGGCGGCGTGAAGGCGGCTCGTCCGTTCGGATGAAGGTAGAGCCGCTTGGTCGTCGCTTGTCGCGGTGGCCAGGTGTCGAAGGTCTTCCACTGATTGACGCCGGCGTCGAACACCGTCGCCTCGGCGAAATTCCCGGTGCCCTGGCCTTTGAGCCAGTAGCCGAACCACTTCCGTTGCAACGCCCGGAAATCATCGCCGGTGTTGCGGCCGAACTTGACGTCGCCGAGATTGGCCGCGGCTTGATCGTACCACTGGCCGTGAAACCACGGACCCACCACGAGGTGATTGCGTTTGAGACTGTCGGTCGGCTCCATCGCCGCGTAGGTCACCAATGGGCCGTAGCCGTCCTCTTGATCCCACCAGCCGGCCACGGTGAGCGTCGGGACCGGGGCGTGACGAACGTTCCGCTGGACGGCGCGGCTCTTCCATTCGCCGCTGTACTCCGGGTGAGCCACGAACCGCTGCCAGGTGGGCCACCGGTTGGCGCCGACGGCCCGGGCCAGGGAGTCGAGGGTTGGAAAGGAGCGATACCAGTCGTAGGTGTCCCACCGGCCGATCTGGAGAGGGCCGGTTCCCGCCTGGCGCGCTTCCCGCCCGTGGACCCACTCGATGCCGTAGGACTGGCGAAAGGCGCCTTGATGAAAGAAGTCGTCTCCCATCCAGGTATCGCCCATGGTGGCCTGGGGACTGACGGCGGTCAGGGCCGGATGCGGTTCGGTCAGCGGGGCGTTGGCCAGGAAGCCGGGATAGGAAATCCCGAGCATGCCGACTTTCCGGTTGGTGCCCGGCAGGTGGGCCAGGAGCCAGTCGATCGTGTCCCAGGTGTCGGTGGCTTCGTCGAGGCTTTTCGGATCCCGGCGATCGCGCGGGGGCCGGTTCATGACGAAGGTCCCCTCGGACTGATGTTGACCCCGAATGTCCTGGAACACGAAGATGTAGCCGTCCTCGATCAGCTCCTTGAAGCCGATCCCAATCCCTGCCGTCCCGCCCCAGCCGTCGGTGCCGTAGGGCGTTCGCGACATCAGAATCGGGAGCGGTTCGCTGGACCCTTTCGGGGTCAAGATCACGGTAAAGAGGTGGGCCCCGTCCCGCATCGGGATCCGTTCTTCGCGCCGGTCGAATCGGCGGGCGATCGCGGTGTCGGGTGTTTGGGCGGCGACGGGGTGCACTGCCGGACCGGTGACCAGCACCAGCCCCAAGGCGAATCGTTGCATTGGACGTGTCATGACCCAAGATCTGGTCCGAACGCCTGGTTCGCCAGGGGTTCCGCCGGGGTCGAACCGATTCGCGTCTCGGCGGTCGTGACGACGGGGGATTTGGAAAGGTATCCCGAGCATGGTCGGCCCTCACCGGGCACCGTTCGTCACACCATCCTTGGAGTCACTTGTGAACTTAGCGTCTGGACTGTTCCTGTCGGGGACCGTGTTGGTGATGGGCTGCGCCTTCGATCCGGCCACGGAGGACCTTGCCGGACGCTGGGTCGCGCCTTTTGACATCCCGGGGTCGTCCTACCACCTCGTTCTCGATGAGCGCGACGGCCACCTTACGGGCCAGGGGTGCTATGCCGGGGAGGCTGGGCCCCAGGGAACGCTCACGGTGACCGGAACCCGGGCCGGCGCGGCGGTGACCCTCGAGATCACCCGGCACCAAGTCCTTCCGGTCCTCCGGCCCCCGGAGATGATTACGGTGGTCGCTCGCCTCACCGATCGCGACCATTTGAGCGACGGGCACGCCTTCAATCTCGCCCGGGTGTCGTCAGGACCGTCGACCTGCTAAGCGCGGTCTCCGAAACCGTGGGGGCCCAACCCTCGTAGAGGCGCCTCGCGATGACACGGGTGGGGTTGTCGCATTCCGGTTGGAAAGGCCCCAATGAGTCGGCGTGTCAAGGTGATTGGAACCGTGGTCGTGGTCCTGGCCGCGTCGGTGCTCGCACTCGCTCTCGTCGTGAGCCGTGAGGCGGCGTGCGAGGCGCCCGTCCCGCCGCCCAAGGGCACCCTCCTGATGAGGGGCTTCAGTTATCGCTGCTACGGCGGGCCCGACCTGCTGGCCCTCGGCGACCTCGCCAAGCCGGTACCCGACTCGAACCAACTGCTCGTCAAGGTTCACGCGGCGTCGCTCAATCCGCTGGACTGGCACTTCATGCGGGGCAAACCCTACGTCATGCGGCTGTCCTCAGGTCTCGGCAAGCCGAAAGACCCCCGCGCCGGCGTCGACTTCGCCGGCACGGTGGAAGCCGTCGGGAGCGCGGTGACCCGGTTCAAACCAGGCGACGCCGTGTTCGGCGCGGCGGATGGAGCGTTCGCGGAGTATCTCACCGTTCGGGAGACCGGCGCCGTCGTGGCCAAGCCCGACGGCGTGACGTTCGAGCAGGCGGCCGCGATTGGGGTCGCCGCGGTCACCGCTCTCCAGGCGGTGCGCGACAAAGGGCAGGTCAAGCCGGGCCAGCGAGTGCTGGTCAACGGCGCCTCGGGCGGCGTCGGGACGTTCGCGGTTCAAATTGCCAAATCCTTTGGCGCCCAAGTAACCGGCGTCTCCAGTACCCGGAATCTCGAGCTGGTCAAATCCCTGGGCGCCGATCACGTCATCGATTACACCAAAGAGGACTTCACGAAAGGCACCGAACGGTACGACGTCATCATCGATAACGTCGGCAATCACCCGTTGCTGGAGTACCGGAAGGTGCTGGCTGAGCGGGGGGTGGTGGTGATCGTCGGCGGGCCCAGCGAGAATCCGTGGATCGGACCGCTGAGCCGGTTTCTGAACGCCGCCGTGCTCTCACCGTTCGTGAGCCAGACGTTCGTCATGTTCCTGGCACAGCTGAGTCAGAAAGACCTGACCGTCTTGCGCGACCTGATGGCGGCCGGCACCCTGACGTCGGTGATCGATCGGCGCTATCCGTTGGCGGAGCTTCCGGCGGCGATCGGATATCTGGAGCAAGGGCGGGCCCGCGGGAAAGTCCTCATCACGATGGAGTAGCGGGCCACTGGATTTGAATCGTGGTCCCGGTCCCCAGCGTGCTTTCGGCCCAAACGCGGCCCCCGTGGCCCTCCACCAAGTGTTTCACGATGGCCAGGCCGAGTCCGGTTCCGCCCTGCTCCCGGGACCGGCTGGGATCCACCCGATAAAACCGTTCGAAGATCCGGGGCAGGTGCTCTGAACCGATGCCGGCGCCCGTGTCCGCGACGCTGAGCCGGATCCCACCGTCGTCGGGCAGGGCGCTGACGGTCACCTTCCCGCTTGGTGCGGTGTGCCGGACGGCGTTCTCGAAGAGATTTCGGAAAATCTGGCGGAGCCCGTCGGGGTCCGCGGTAATCCAGGTGGCCTCGGGGGCGAGTTCGACGCCGAAATTCGGAGCCGCCGGTTCGGTCGCGGTGGCCAGCGCCCACGCCTCCCGGGCCGCCGGCTCGATGGCCACCTGGTCGCTCCTTGGGGTCCAGGCACCCGATTCGATCCTCGAGAGGTCCAACTGGTCGTCGACCAGTCGCTGCATCCGCCGGGCATTCGACAGGATCGTCTCCAGAAACCGCTTGGTAATGGCCGGCCCCGGTTCATCCGCCAACAACGTTTCCGCGTAGCCTGAAATCGCGGTGAGCGGGGTCTTGAGTTCGTGGGAGGCATTGGCGACGAAGTCCCGGCGAACCGTCTCGAGCCGCTTCAAGCGAGTCAAATCGTGGAGCACCACGACCGCGCCGCCCGTGGGCAGCGGACGGGCATTGAGCAGGTAGGTCCGCTCGCCCAGCGTAATCTCCCGGTCGGCAATCGACTCCCCGAGCAAGACGGTGTCGAGTGCTTCGCGGGCCTCTTTGGTCCGGAACAGCAGGGCCAGCTCCGGCAGTTGGTCGGTCTCCCCATACCCGAGCAGCCGCCGGACCGCGGGGTTGGCCGTAAGAATCCGGCCCTTCGCGTCCGACGACAGCACGCCCTCGACCATCGAATCGACGATGGCGACGGTTTCGGTCTGCCGTCGTCGGAGGCTTTCGAACCGCTCGCTCAGTTGATCATGCATCTGGCGAAGGTTGGCGGTGAGCTGATCGACATCGGCAATGCCGGAGTACGGAAACCGGGGCGTCTCACCCCGGGCGATGCTCTGCGCCGACGCCGCGATCTCGGCGAGCGGCCGCGCGAACCGTCGGGCCGCCACCAGGGCGAGCAGGGTGCCGAGGAGCAGGGCCACCAGCGCCGCCACCAGCACCGGGCGTTGGGCCCGGCCCACGATCAGGTCGACTTGGTCGAGCGGCAACGCCATCCGCACGACCCCGGGACCGCCGGGCACGGCGACATACATCAGCCGTTCGCCGGTGGTGGCGCTGGCTCGCTGATCGGAGCCGGGGGTGCCCCGGAGCGCGGCCGCGACTTCCGGCCGGCCGGCGTGGTTCTCGATCTGGCCTGGGTCTTCCGGCCGGACGCCGGATTCGGCCACCAGCCGCCCCGAACGGTCGATGATCGCGATTCGAATCCCGGTGGAGCGAGCTGCGTCCGCCGCCGCGCGGTGCCACCCGGTTGAGTCGACCGGCAGTCCGCTTCGGAACAGCTCGGCCTCGCGCTGGAGGGCACGCCGGGTTTCCTGCTCAAGATCATGACGGAGCGACCGGTCGACCCCGACGACGAGGACCCCAACCGTCACCATCAAGACGGTCAGGGTACCGGCAATCAGCCGGGTGGCATAAGTCACCGGCCCCGGGGCGCTTTCTCCGCGGACTTGAAGCGGTACCCGAACCCTCGGACGGTCTCGATCTGGTCACCAGCCTCGCCGAGTTTGGTTCGGAGCCGCTGCACGTGCATGTCCACCGTTCGGGTCTGGATGTCGGGCTGCGCGTCCCAGACGGTCTCGAGGAGCTGGGGGCGGGTCTGGACCCGGCCACGGCGCTCCAGAAGCGTCAACAAGAGTTTGTACTCGGTGGCCGTCAGCAGCAACTCCTGGCCGTCGACCGTAACCCGGTGGGCCGACCGGTCGACCGTGATTGACCCGGCCACCAGCTGGGAGCCGCTCGAGGTCGACGGGGCCGCCAGTCGCCGGATGATGGCGGCGACTCGGAGGGTCAATTCGTTCGGGGAAAACGGCTTGGTCAGGTAGTCGTCGGCGCCGAGCGCCAAGCCCCGGATCCGGTCGGCTTCTTCGCGCCTGGCGGTCAACATGATCACGCCGACGTCCCGGGTGTCTTCTTGCTTCCGCAACGCCTGGAGTACGTCGAGCCCCGACAGGCCGGGTAACATCAGGTCGAGCACCACCACGTCGGGCCGTTGCTCGGTGGCCGTCTTCAGGGCATCGGTGCCGTTGGCCGCGGTCGACACCCGATAGCCGGCCTTGGCCAAGTGATACGCCACGAGGGCAGTGATGTCGGGTTCGTCGTCTACCACCAATATTCGATGGGTCATTGGGTCCGTCACTCCGTTGCTCCGCCGCGGCTGCGGCTTCTGGCAAGCGCTAAGGTCCGTTCCCGCCGGAACTCGGCTTCAGTACTCAAGGTGTCCAATATGGTCTTCACGAGCCGGCCTTGCGGACCGGGATCACGGGTCAGTCGGTAGAGCACGAACGGCGCGACGGAAGTGTCTCGTACCAGTTCGGCCTTCTTCAGCACGGTCAGATGGCGCGACACTGTTGGCTGGGGAAGCGCCAGGACGGTCTGCAAGTCGGACACGAACAGCGGCGCGGCGGCTAAGCAGTTGAGGATCCGGAGCCGGGTCGGTTCGGCCACGGTGGCCAGGAGGGAGGCTGCGGGAGAGGGGTCAGTCATATTCGCCGAAACGAATATGACCGGCTTCCGACTTTGGGCAAGCGGCGTGACAGGCTTGTTACTGCCGCCTACTTTTGTTCCCTATGCTGCTTTCCCTGGCCCTGGCCGCGGTCCTCGCCCTCCCGGCGGACTCGATTCTGCTCCGGGTCCTCACGATCAATGACTTCCACGGCGCCCTGGAAGCCCGGGGGTATGCGTGGTCGAAGGGCCGCCCGATCGGTGGGATCGCGGCGGTCAAGGGCATGATGGACAGTCTGGCGGCCGAGTGCCGCTGTCCCTCGATCCGGCTCGACGCCGGTGACCAACTCCAGGGCACCCTGACCTCGAACCTGGTGGCGGGCCGCTCCGCGGTCGAGGCCATGAATCTCCTCGGCTTGACCGCGGCCGTCATCGGCAACCACGAGCTCGATTGGGGCGTGGACACCCTGAGGGCCCGGATCGGTGAAGCCCGGTATCCCTGGCTCGCCGCCAATATCATCGACACCGTCACAGGTCGGCGGCCCGCCTGGGCCAAGCCCTATGCCATCGTCACGGCCGGCCCCTATCGGATCGGGGTCGTCGGGTACCTCGCCCCCGCCACCAAAACGATGGTGATGGACCGCCACGTTCGGGGCCTTCGCTTTCCCGAGGGGATGGCGTCGTTGACCGGGACCTTGGCCGAAGTCAAAGCGGCCGGGCCCGACCTCACCATCCTGGTGGCCCACGAGGGAGCGTTTTGTGACTCACTGGCGTGTGCCGGCGAGATTATCGACTTGGCCCGGCAAACCGATTCCACGGTGTTCGACCTGATCGTGGCGGGGCACACCCACACCTTGCTCAATACCGTCGTCAACGGAGTGCCCATCGTCTCGGCCCGGTCCAGTGGCACGGCCATCGGGATCGCCGATCTGGTCCGCTCGCCCGATGGGACCAGACGCTGGCGAGTTCGGGTCGAGTCGGTCTATGCCGATGCGGTCCGCCTTGATTCGGCCGCGGTGGCGTTGGTCGACCGCTATCGGCCCCTGATCGGCCGGCTCGCCAACCAAGTCGTGGCGCGGCTCCGCGACACCCTCCTGGTCGAGCGGGGCGAGTATCCGATCGGGAACCTGATCGCTGATGCCCAGCGGGCGGCCGCCCCGGCCGATTTCGGTCTCATGAACAACGGCGGCATCCGCCGGGCCCTGTTGCCCGGTCCGGTCACCTACGCGGATCTGTTCGAACTCCAGCCCTTCGGCAACAACGTCGTCCGGCTCTCGATTCCGGGCCGCGAGTTGAAGCGGGTCCTCGAGCATTCCCTCCTGGACGGGGCGCCCAACGCCCACATTTCGGGCCTCACGGTGCGCTATGATCCAACCCGGCCCTCCGGCGACCAAGTGGTCGAGATTCGGAAGCTCGACGGCACCCGGATCGATCCCCGGCGGCTGTACGTGCTGGCCGTGGCGGATTTCCTGGCGGGCGGCGGCGGCGGGTACGCGATGCTCCGCCAATATCGCCAGACCCGCACCGGCAAGACCGATCTCGAGGCGATGATTGCGTGGCTCCAACGACTCCCCCAACCGATCCGGGCTCCGGCCGGCAAACGATGGATCGCGGTGACTCAATGACGATTCCGGTGTTCGTGAACGACCGGCGGGTGACCGTGGCGCCGGGCACCACCGCAGAAGGCGCCGCGATCGCCGCGGATCCGAACCTGACCGAAACGTTAGGCGACGGGCGGGCGTACCTCACCGACGGCCGAGGCATCCGTATGGAGCTCAACACGCTGATCGGACCCGGGGCCATCATTCGCGTCGTCCGGTCGGCTCGCCGGACCGACGGGGCCCCCGATGACCATGCGTGACATCATCCGGCGCCTGCCCAAGGCCGAGCTCCACGTCCACCTTGATGCGGTGATCCGCCCGGCGACGATGGTCGACTTGGCCCGGGCCGCCCGGTTCGCGCTGCCGACCACCGACCCCGAGGCCCTTCGCCGGTTCATGTTGGTGGGCGATGGCACCTCGCTCGACGAGTACCTCAAACGGTTCGATCAGACCATTCCGCTGCTCCAGACCCCGGAATCGATCGAACGGGCGGCCTATGAAGCGGTCGAGGATGCCGCCCGCGACAACGTCCGGTATCTCGAGATGCGCTATTGCCCGCTGCTCTCGACCAAACGCGGGCTGCCCCTGCAGGAGGTGCTCGACGCCGAATGGCGGGGCTTGAGCCGGGGTGCCCGTGATTTTGGGGTCGTAACCCGGATCATCAACTGCTCGCTCCGCCACTACGATCCCGGGGTGTCGATCGAGGTGGCGGAGTGTTCCGTCGCCAACCGCCATCAGGGAGTGGTGGCCTTCGATCTGGCCGGCGGCGAGGCCGGTCGCCCGCCCGCCGTCCATCGGGCCGCCTTCGATATTGCCCAAGACGGCCTGATCGGCATCACGGTGCACGCCGGCGAAGCGGCCGGACCGGAGTCGATCCGGGAGGCCTTGCTCCGGTGCCACGCCGATCGGATCGGACACGGAACCCGGCTCTTCGAGGACCCGGAGCTGATGGCTTACGTGCGCGACCGCCAGATCCCGATCGAAATCAACCTGACCAGCAACGTCAAGACCGGCGCTGTCGGTTCCTTGCGGGACCATCCCGTGAGGGCGTATTTCGAGTCCGGCATCCCCGTGACCCTCTGCACCGACGGTTGGCTGATGGCGGGTGCCACCCTGTCGGACGAGTATGGCCTGGCCCACGACGTCCTGGGCTTTACCCGGGCCGAGATCGACCGGATGATCCTGACCGGATTCGAAGCCGCGTTCCTCCCATGGCCCGAACGGCGAGCCCTGGTCTCCCGCATTCGTGACGAGTTGGAAGGCATCTGATGACCCTGTTTCTGCTCCAAACCGCGGCCCAAAAGCTCGAGCAGGCCCGGGCCGGGCTCGACCTGACACTCGCCGAGCGCTCGATCGGGCTGTTAGGCATCGCCACCATGCTCGGGATTGCGGTGTTGTTGAGTTACGACCGGAAGAAGATCAACTGGCGCCTCGTCGCGACGGGGCTCGGGCTCCAGACGGTCTTCGGCCTCATCGTGCTCAAGACGACGGCGGGCCGGGCGGTCTTCGCCTCGATCGGCGACGCCATCACCCGCCTGCTGACGTTCCAGGAACAGGGCGCCCGTTTCGTCTTCGGGAATTTGGTGCAGTCCACGGTGCCGGTCGGTTCCCCGGGGGTCGGTGGAGCGGTCGACACCTCGGCCGGTATGGTGGCCCAAACCGGCGCGTTCTTCGCCTTCAACGTGCTCCCGACCATCATTTTCTTCTCGGCGCTGATGTCGGTGTTGTACTTTCTCGGCATCATGCAGAAGGTCGTCAAAGCCCTGGCGTTCGTGATGCAACGGACCCTCGGCACTTCGGGCGCCGAAACCCTCTCGGCCTCGGGCAACATCTTCCTCGGGCAGACCGAAGCGCCCCTGCTGATCAAGCCATTCGTCGCCACGATGACCCAGTCCGAGTTGCTCACCGTCATGGTTGGGGGGTTCGCGACCGTCGCGGGCGGGGTGCTGGCCGCCTACGTGGGGATGCTCTCGGGCGTCTTCCCGGGCATTGCCGGCCATTTGCTCGCCGCGAGCGTGATGAACGCTCCGGCGGGTCTCGTCCTCGCGAAGATCATCATGCCGGAGACCGGCATCCCGGTGACCAAGGGATCGCTCGAGCTCAAAGTCGACGTGGCCGAGAAAAGCGTCATCGAGGCCGCGGCCGGCGGCGCCGCCCAGGGACTCGGGCTCGCCTTGAACGTGGCCGCGATGCTGATGGCGTTCATCGCGCTGATGGCTCTCTTGAACGCCCTGCTCGGCTGGGTGGGCGGGCTGGGCGGGGTGCCGAGCCTGAGTCTCCAGAGCATTTTCGGCACCCTGCTTCGGCCGCTGGCCTGGGTCATGGGTGTCCCGTGGCACGACACCGCGTACGTCGGCTCGCTGATTGGCTTGAAGACCACCCTCAATGAGTTCGTGGCCTACGCCCAGTTCGCCGGGGATCTCAACGGGAATCTCGCCATCTCGCCCCGCAGTTCGATCATTCTGACCTACGCATTGCTCGGCTTCGCCAACTTCTCCTCGATCGCGATTCAAATCGGCGGCATTGGTGGACTGGCTCCCGAACGCCGGGCCGAGATCGCCAAGTTTGGCCTCCGAGCGATGATTGCCGGCAACCTGGCGGCGTTCACCTCGGCCTCGCTCGCCGGCATGCTTTCATGACCCAGGCGAGGCCGGTGTCTCGCCGTTCCGTCCTCGCGGCGATGACCGCCGTTCCGCTGGCGGCGGCCCTGGTCCAACGCCGCGACCGGCTCATCGTTGACGCCATGGGGGAGCTTCGTCCCGAGTATCCGGCGTCCTTGATTCGCGACATGCTGGCCAGCGGGATGGACGCGATCACCGTCACCCTCTGCGATCCCAAGCCCGAGGGGTCGGATGCCTTGGCCCTCGCGGTCGATTCGCTCCTGGAGCATGACGCCTACCTCGCCGCGCATCCGGAGTTCTTCCTCAAGGCCACCCGGGCCACCGACATCGACCGGGCCCGCCGCACCGGACGGCTGGCGGTGTTCTACCTCTACCAAAACACCGTCCAGTTCGGCCGGGCGCTCGACCGGATCGACCTGTTCCACCGCTTGGGGCTCCGGAGTTGCCAACTCACCTACAACACCCGCAACGACGTCGGCGTCGGGTGCTGGGAGGCCGGAGGGATCACGCCCTTCGGGCATCAGGTCATCGAACGGATGAACGCGCGGGGCATGCTGATCGACTTGTCCCACGCCAACATGACCACCATGGCCGAGGCCATCACGGCGTCCCGGGCGCCGGTCATCGTCTCCCACACGGCCTGTATGGCGGTCCATCAAAACCGCCGCAATACGACCGACGACAACCTTCGGCTCCTCGCCAAACGGGGCGGGGTCGTTGGGATTTGCCAGATGCGCCCCTTTCTCACTTCGAAGAAGACCGACAACCTCGCGGCCTACTTCGACCATGTGGTGCACGCGATCACGGTCGCGGGGGTCGAGCACGTCGCCATCGGGAGCGACCGCGATCACCGGGTCGTCGAACTCACGCCCGAGTACCTCGCCGAACTCAAGCGGGAGGAGGGGGCCCAGGTCCAGGAGAACGAGTTGCCCTACTTCATCGCTGAGCTGAACGGCCCTCGACGGATGGAGGTCGTGTGGGATGGCTTGGTCAAACGGGGCCTCAAGCCCCGGGAAGTTGAGCAGGTTATGGGCGGGAATATCCTCCGACTCTACCGCGAGGTCCTCGGATAGCTTCCAACGCCCGCCGTCAGGCGGGTATCCAACCTCCGTTCGACGAGACCGCCCGTCCCCCGTCTTGCGCCAGGAGGCCCCTCCATGCTCGCTGATCTCCGGTTGGCCGTTCGGATGCTCCAGAACCGTCCCCTGTTCTCCCTGATGGTCGTCCTCACGCTGGCCCTGGGCATTGGCGCCAATACCGCGATCTTCAGCGTGGTCAACAGCGTTCTGCTCCGGCCGCTTCCGTATCGAGCCCCCGCCGACCTGGCCATGATCTGGAGCAAGTGGACCAACTTCGACAAGACCTGGGTATCGGCTTGGGAACTGGTTCAGTATCGCGACCAGAAGCGGCTGTTCCAAGACGTGGCTGCCTGGGGCAGCGGAAGCGGCGTCACCATCACCGGCGATCAGGGGCCCGAGAATGTTCCGGCCGCTGAGGTCACGGCCAATCTGCTGCCGCTCCTCGGGGTTGCCCCGGTGGCGGGGCGGGTCATCGCCTCGGAAGAAGACGTACCGAACGGACCCCGCGTGGTGCTCGTGGCCCACGACCTCTGGATCCGGCGGTTTGGCGGTGACCCCGGCCTGGTCGGGCGCACCCTGACGCTCGACGGCGCCTCCTGGACCGTGATCGGGATCCTTCCGAAGACGTTCCGCTTGCCGCTCGAGTTCCAGACCAGGGCGTCCGCCGAACTGCTGCTTCCCCTCCGCCTCGAGACCGCGAATCCCGACCCCGGCAGTCACAGCTACTACGCCGTAGCCCGCTTGGCCGCCGGGGTCGGCGCCGACCGGGCCACTCGTGAACTCCAGGCGTTGGCGACGCGCTGGACCGGGGAACGCCGGTTTCCCGAGTCGATGCGGTTCACGGCGTTCGCGGTGGCGCTCCCGGACGAAGTGAACGGGGCGGTGCGCCGGCCCCTCTTGGTCCTGGTGGCCTCGGTGGGACTGCTGCTGCTGCTGGCCTCGGCCAATGTCGCGAACCTCCTGCTGGTGCGGGCCGATGGCCGTGCCCGCGAGATCGCCGTTCGGTCCGCGTTGGGGGCCGGCCGAGGGCAGTTGCTTCAGCTCGCCCTGGCCGAGAGTCTGCTCCTCGCAGGGTTGGGCGGAGCGGTGGGCCTTGGGTTGGCCTGGCTCGGCGCCGAGGCTTTGGCGGCGTGGGCCCCTGCCAGCGTACCCCGCGCGGCCGAGGTGGGCGTCGACGGGCCCGTCCTGCTCTTTGCGTTGGTGACGTCGTTGATCACCGGGCTGCTCTTCGGAGCCGCGCCGGCGGGCCGCTCCTCGCGGGTCGATCTGGTGTCGTCCCTGAAGGACGGCGGCCGAGGCGGCAGCGAAGGGCAGGGGCGACGGCGCTCGGGCGACTGGCTGGTTGGGGCTCAGATGGCCGGCGCCGTGATGCTGGTGATCGGGGCGGGGTTGACCGGCCGGAGTTTCCGAAACCTGACGCGGATCGACCCCGGTTTCGATAGCAGGAACGCCCTCACCCTTCGGATTGCCCTGCCGGACGCCACCTATCCGGGCACCGCGGAACGAATCCGGTTCTTCCAAGAACTCGGCGACGAGGTCCGCGGCCTTGCGGGGGTGAAAGCTGCCGGCTTTGTCCGGGTCCTCCCGATCGCGGGGGAAATTGGGGACGGCGGCATGATGATCGAAGGGCGCCCGGTGGCGCCCGGAGAGCCGAACCGGTCGGGTGATTGGCAAGTCGTGACCCCGGGGTATTTCGAAGCGATGGGGATTCGGCTTATCGAAGGACGCTACTTCGACCGGGCCGACACGCCGGACGGCGCCCAAGTCATCGCGGTCAACGAAACCCTGGCCAAAGAGTACTTCCCTGGTGAATCGCCGGTCGGCAAGCGAATCCGGGTCGGCGGTGCTCCGGACAGTCCGTGGCGCACCGTCGACGGGGTCGTCGCCGACGTCCATCACAATGGCCTGACCAATCCGGCCAAGCGCGCC